>JAGCUY010000215.1 GCA_017962605.1 Kiritimatiellia bacterium
TCCTCGAATCCATCGCCCACGGCTCCTCCCTCTTCGCCTCGCTCTTCACGCCGAAGGAGGCCCCCGGCATCCGCAAGGAAAACCTCACCAAGGTGCAGAAGGATGCCATCCTGTGGGCGCAGAACAAGCTCCGGACGAAGTATCCGCAGCTGGCGGAGCGCCTCACGGCGGGGAACGTCCTCGACGGCGGGGGCCTCAATAAGATGATCGACAACATGGCGTGGATCCTCGAGCACATGCCGGAGGACGAGGACGAGCGCGCCTGGATCACGGACGTGTTCGACTACATGTTCGCGCCGCTTGAGGGGAACTTCGGCAACGAGAAATACGGCGACGCCGGCAACCGCATCGGCAACGAGATCATGATCGGCGCGGATGACCTCCGGTAGCGCCGCCTAACTGGCGGAGAGGCGCGCAAGGAGCCAGTCCATTGGGAAGCGTGGTCCCGGGTCGCGCTTGCGGCCCGGGGCGATGTCGGAGTGGCCCACGATGTGGCGGATGGCGTGGCGTCCCTTGATTTCGGCGCACAGTGCGGCAAGGGACTCCATCTGCGGCGGTGGGAAGTCCTCCTCGCCGTCGTTCACCAGCTCGATGCCGATTGAAGCGGAATTGCAGTCGTCAATCCCATCCCAGTGGCTGACGCCTGCGTGCCAGGCGCGCTTTGACTCGTCCACCAGCCTGTAGGCCTTGCCGTCGCGGTCGATCAGCCAGTGTGCGCTTACCGGATGCGGCGAAGATGCGTCGCAAAGGACACGCAGCGCCTGTTCGCAGTCCTTGGTCTCGGTATAGTGCAGCACAATCATCGATACCGGCAGCCGCCGGTCGTTGAAGTTTGCGGAAGGGTGGTCGATGACTTCCATGGAAAGTCATTCTACCAAAACGGCCAATGCCACGCCAAATTCGAAAGATGCTATAATAATTGCCGGCTTGCCGGCGTCCGGCAAGGGAAACGTAAGGGAAACCATAGGGGAAAGACAAATGAAGATCATTGACTCGCTTAAGGAGCGCCGGTCCGTTTACAGCATAGGGAAGACCCTTCCAGTCGATGCCGAAGAAGTGGTGCGGCTAGTCAACGAGGCGACGGCGCTGGTGCCTGACGCATTCGACATGAAGAGCCAGCGCGTGGTCCTGGCGCTGGGCGAGAAGCACGACCTGCTATGGGATGCCATCTACGACGCCTTTGGCGGCAAGGTGGCGCGTGAGAAGATCGACGGCTTCAAGGCCGGCTTCGGCACCGTCCTCTACTTCTACGATGCGAACGTGGTGAAGGCCCTCCAGGAGCGCTACGCCCTCTACGCCGCCAACTTCCCCATCTGGGCGCAGCAGGCGAACGGGATGCTCCAGCTGGCAATCTGGAGTGGCCTCCGCGAACTGGGCATTGGCGCAAACATCCAGCACTACAACCCGGTGATAGACGAAGCGGTGCGGTCGCTCTTTGGCTTGCCCGAAAACTATGTGCTCGTGGCGCAGATGCCCTTCGGCTCCATTGTAGCGCCGCCCGCGCCAAAGGCCGGCGAGGACATCTCCCAGCGCGTCCGCATAGTGCGATAATCGGCGGTTTCCCCTTGGGAGCGACCCTCTCTGGGATTATCACCTATTGCCGAAAATTGGGAATAGGTGATAAAAAATCCGGGGCGAAAAATTATCACCTATTTGCCTTTTTGTGGAATAGGTGATAAAATAAAACCCGTGAAATGGAAAAGGGAAAACACCCATGAAGTTTTTTGGACGAACTGAATTGCTGGCGCAGCTTCGAGACCTTTGGGGCAAGAGGGTGTCGTCGCTTGTAACATGCCGTGGGCGCCGCCGTATTGGCAAGAGCACGCTGATTGAGCGCTTCGCCACGCAATCGAAAGCCCGTTTCATAAAACTTGAAGGGTTGAAGCCGCAGGCAGGAACGACAAAGGAGGACGAACTTGACTCGTTCGCCGAGCAGTTGGCGGCGCAAACAGGAGCGGAGTCCTCGCGTCCGGAATCCTGGCTTCATGCTTTTATCCGCCTTTCAAAGGAAATCGATGGACATCAGCGGACAGTTGTTCTCCTTGATGAGGCGTCGTGGATGGCGCATGGGGACCCGCTGTTTGCCGCGACCCTCAAGGTCGCGTGGGACAATTACCTGAAGAAACACGATCGGCTTATTTTAGTCGTTTGCGGAAGCGTGTCTGTCTGGATCAAGGAGAACATCCTTGAAAGCGGGGCATTCTTTGGCCGCAGGTCACTGGACATGGTGGTGCCGGAATTGCCGCTAGGCGAATGTGTGAAATTCTGGGGCGAGGCGGCTAGCCGGGTTGCGACGCGCGAAATAGTTGATGTGCTGTCGGTGACGGGTGGTGTTCCCCGCTATTTGGAGGAAGTAGATCCTGGCCTTTCGGCACGGGAGAACATCCGTCGAATGTTTTTCCTCCCCAACGCCCCCTTGCGCGTTGATTTTGATGAAATGTTCAAGGACGCGATCACGAGGCAGCCCAAGTTCTCCGGCGAGGTTCTGAGGTGTCTGGTAGATGGGCCCAGAAATCTTACGGAAATCGCCCGAACCCTTGGCGTCGCCAAGGGTGGGAACATCACCAATGCCATTGCTCAGCTGGAGGAATCGGGCATGGTCGCTTCAGATTTTGGAAGAAATCCTGAAACAGGTGCTGAAGTCCGAGAACGCCGCTACCGGCTTCGCGACAACTATTCAAGGTTTTACCTCAAATACGTCGAACCGTCGAAGAGTGCGATTGACCGTGGAACATTTGCGTTTAGTGGATTGGAGCAGTTCGCGGGCTGGGAGTCAATAATGGGGCTCCAGTTTGAGAACCTTGTTGTCAACAACCTCCGCGAGCTACTGAAGGCGCTCCACATGGACAAGGTGATGATAACCTCGGCAGCGCCTTGGATGAAGCGCGGGTCGGCGTCCGCAGGAACCAAAGGTTGCCAGATTGACCTTCTGGTGCAGAGCCGTATGTCGATGTGCCTTGTTGAAATCAAGCGCCAGTCGCATATCGGGCGCGAAATAATAGAGGAAGTTCGGGAAAAGTGCGCGAGCTTGCCTCGGCCAGGAGGCGTTTCGCTCCGCACGGCGCTAGTGTTTGATGGCGAATTGGCCGCTTCGGTAGAGGCTGACGGCTTTTTTGATGCCGTCATCCCATTCTCTTCGCTTCTGATGGCCCAGTATTGACGGTTTTTTTCACTATTCACCCAAAAACAACTATGAACGTCATGACTAAACTTCTGCTCAAGCGCATCCTTCCGACCGTCGTCGGTGCGATAATCGTGGTTCTTGCCGGACTGTGGCTCTACGGCTACGTCGGCGTCAAGGCCGGATGGATTGGCCCGACGAAGATTCCGAACCTCAACTCCATCTCGCATAGCGGCGCCGAAGCCGCTGGCGGCATCACCACGGCTACCAAGGTCAAGCTCGGTCTTTAGCGAAGGTTGTCCAACTTTTTTCTCAATTCGCTACCGCGTCGAGGCAGGGAAGCTGCCGGGGATGCGCGATGCGCATTCGATGCTTTGGCTGTTGCCACACTGAAGCAAGCTTCTTGTGTCGCCAGCCTTGCCGCACGGCCAATGGCCGCTCCCGTCAGATTTGGAAGGCCGCTCTGCGGCATGGAAAACTTTTGAAAGGTAGTTTTGTGCAAGCATCCCGGAGGTTTGGATGCTTGGAGGATTCCAATGAATATTCCGATTGCAATTGAAAAACATCTATACTAGCGGTGAATTGTACAAAGAGGCAATTTCCAAGGAATCCTTGGAAGTTCGTCAGGAGGGCAATAGGCGCGTCACTAGGCGTTTTGCCTAATATCTTCGCGCGGGGGCGCGTGTTTAGAAACAGGCTTATCCCCCATTTTTTTTGTGGGGCCATTGGGAGCCAATAAGCATCGCGGACAGTCCGCCTTACGTTCAGGGTGGCTGCGCCGGCAAGGCCCCATTGTGCCCGTCAGCTGGCTGCGGCGCGTCATGGCACCTGAA
>JAGCUY010000216.1 GCA_017962605.1 Kiritimatiellia bacterium
GCTGGATCAGTGGCTCGCGGGCAACCGACGGCAATCGACTGCAACCGACGGCAATCGACTGCAATCGACTCCTCCCGAGACCAAGATCGCCTTTCTCAGGCTTATCGCCGAGCGCTACTTCTCCATTAACACCGCCGCAATCCGCGCCGCAGATCCGAACCACGCCATCCTCGGCTGCCGCTTCGCGGGCGGGACGCTGAAGACGCACGATGTCCTCTGGGAGGTTGCCGGCAAATACTGCGACGCCGTCTCCTTCAACTGCTACGCATGGTGCGACCTCGACCGGGGCATTGTCCTCACCGACCAGGGCGGGCGGCCGCTCCTCGACGAGTTCCGCCGTGTCCACGACCTCTGCAACCGCCCGATGCTCGTGACGGAATGGAGTTTTCCAGCCCTTGACGCCGGCCGCCCGTGCCTGCACGGCGCGGGCCAGCGCTTCCACACGCAGAAGGAGCGCGCGGCGGCGGTCGAGCTCTTCGCCCGCACGATCCTCTCCGAACCCTACATGGTCGGCTACAACTGGTTCATGTGGGTCGATCAGCCTGCGGCGGGCCTCCGCCCGGCTCTTCCAGAAGACAGCAACTACGGCCTTGTGAGCGAGGACGGCACGCCATACGCGCTTGTCACCGAGGCATTCGCGCGGGTAAATGGCCTTTCGCGCAAGTCTGCGCGACCCGGCGCGGGAGCGCCGGGTGCAAAACTTGAGACAACGGCTCGCCGGGACGGCTCGCCCCACCCCTCCGAGCGCGAGCGTTTTCTTTCAACTGCGTCTCTTTTAGCCACAAAGAACGCAAAGGAGCACAAAAACTTTGTGGACTCTGTGTCCTTTGTGGCTGGAAATACCGACCAAGCGGAATGGTCTCTTTCAAACGGCCTCGTGCGACTCTCCGGCCGCATCGGCGGCGCCTTCATGGCCGACGAGATTGCCTTTGGCGGGAATCCCCCTGTCGGGCGTTTCCGCACGCTCCTGCAGCGGCTTGACGGTTCTAGACGGCTTTGGACCGACACCGACCGCGTAACCGACGTTGCCTTTTCGCTTGACGAAGCCACTGGCATTGGCTCCGTCACCATCCGCGCCGAATCTGGGAGCACCTACACCAACCGTTCATCCGTCCTGCCGCGACCTCCTTCAGAGGTCGCGGGTTCCCCCCGGCGGGGGGCGGAGGGGGCACCGCTTTTCGCCATGACCGCGCGACTTTCGCTTGCACCCGGTTGCGACGAGATTCTGGCGGAGATCGTCTCAGTGGAGAATCTCGGCGACACGCCTCTTCAGGTCGAGCGCGTCTTCATGCGCCCCTACGCTGCGGCGGCGAGGCCCGAAGGCGTCCCCACCGTGCCGAAACTCTGGAAGGGCCCGCACGATGGCTGGTGGCGCATAGGCGGCAGACGCTTCGGTGCCGTCTCGCATGACGCATCCTCCTGCTCCTTCCGCTTCTACATCGACAAAGGCGGCGTCCAGCACCCCGACGCGCCGTTTGTCGAGGATGGCCCCTTTGAAATCGCACCAGGCTCCACATGGCACCCCTCTTCGCCGATGGGCGCACTTTTGAGGGAAGAAAATGACGGCAATCGGTAGCAGCCGAATGCAATCGAATGCAATCGAAACAAAATGAAGACTCCCAGCTCCTCTTCCACACGTCTCATAGCGCTTAGCTGCGCCGTTTATTTCACCAGCTACCTCACGCGCAAGGCGTATGAGGCGTCGATTCTGGCGATATGCGACGAGACTGGCCTGGCCCGCACTGCGGCGGGCCTAGCTGGAACGGCTACGGTCGCCCTCTACGGCGGCGGGCAATTCGTGACTGGCCTGATGGCCGACCGTTTCAACCCCTGCCGAATCGTCTTGGCGGCGCTCCTGGTGACGGCCGCCTGCAACTTGGCGCTCCCGTTCGCCGTTGGCAGCGTTGCGGCCCTTGTGGCGCTCCAGGCGGTGAACGGCTTCGCCCAGGCGATGTTCTGGCCACCGCTGGTGAAGATCCTCGCGAACAGCCTTTCGAAAGAACGCTATAATGGGGCGGTCTTTGTGGTTAACGTTGCCGCGAACATCGCCATCATAGCAATCTTCGCCCTCGTTGCCGGATGCGTGCGCTTCGCTGGCTGGCGGCTATCATTCTGGATCGTGGCCGGCATGGCGCTGGCAATGGCGGTGGCGTGGGGCCAACTGTGTTCCGGTGGATTCTGGAGCCGGGTGTTGGAATCGGCAAATCCCGAGTCCCGAAACCTTCAGGCGAAACCCGAAACCCGCAACTCGAATCCAAATTCCGCCAAGTCCTTCCCAATTGCGATAGCCGTCCTCATCCCAATCGCGCTGGCGATAGTGTGCATGGGGATCATGCGTGACGGCATCGAGGTTTGGGCTCCGAGCATCATAAGCGACCTCTACGGCCTCAGCACCTCTAGCTCCACCGCCTCCGTGGTGATTCTGCCCATCTTCGCCGTGGCGAGCATGGCCGCCGCAAGGGCCTTGCGCCGCGCACTTGGCAGTGAAGAGAAGGGTGCGCTTGCTCTTTACTCCCTCGGACTCCTCTGCGCCTTGGTGCTCCTTCCCGTAAGCAGGAATCCCGATGCGTCGGGGCAGGCAGGCGCTGTGGCGCATGCCTCCATCATTACCGGCCTGCCGCTCATCGCGCTGCTCTCCGCGTCGATGCATGGGGCAAACCTTCTGCTCATTGGCGAACTTCCCGGACGCTTTGCCGGAAGCGGACACGTAGGGGTGCTTTCGGGATTGCTCAATTCATGCGTTTATGTCGGGGCCGCCTTATCCATCTACGGCTTCCCGGTGCTGCAAAGACACTTTTCCGGCTGGAGGCCTGTATTCGCCATTTGGGCGGTGGTACTGGCCCTGGGCGTGGCGCTGATAGCGGTTGCGCTAAGGCTAACCGCGCATGGCAGAAATGGCGGCGGCCATGTCCTTGGCGCCGAAGAGGGCGCTTCCGGCCACTAGTTCCGTTGCGCCGGCCTCGATGCAGAGCGGCGCCGTGGTGGCGGAAATCCCGCCATCGACCATGATCGGGAATTTGGGCGTCATCGTGGCAAGCGCCTTTATCTTCGGCAGCATGTCGGCCATGAACTTCTGCCCTCCGTAACCTGGCTCGACGGTCATCACCAGCACATAGTCGAAGAGGCCAATGAAAGGCTTGACTGCGTCGGCCGCCGTGGCCGGCTTTAGGACGATCCCCGCGCGCAGCCCGCGTTCGCGGATGGAGCGCAGGGTGGCGGCGATGTCGCAGGGGGCCTCGACATGGATGGAGATTGCGTCGGCTCCGGCCTCGGCGAAGCGCATCGCGTAGAGGTCAGGACGCTCCAGCATCAGGTGGACGTCAAGGTGGAGTTTCGTGGCGCGGCGGAAGGCGGCCACCACGGTAGGGCCGAAGTTGAGGTTGGGGACGAAGTGGCCGTCCATGACATCAATGTGGAGGGCATCGGCGCCGGCGGCTTCGCAACGCGCCGTTTCATCTGCAAGGTGGCCGTAGTCGGCGGCAAGCATGGAGGGGAGGATGGTCATGAGTGTGGAAATGTGGAAGTGTGGAAATGTGGAAATGTGGAAGTGTGGAAATGTGGAAGTGTGAAAGTGTGGAAGTGTGGAAGTGTGGAAATGTATCAAATCATTGGTTATTGGCTGTTGGTTGTTTTCACAATTTCACATTTTCACATTCTTTTAAGTACAACTGCGGTTTCGAAGTGGATGGTGCGGGGGAACATGTCGAAGAGGCGGACTTTGTCGATGGCGAATCCGGCGGAGACTGCGATGGCTAGGTCGCGCGCGAGGGTCGCAGGATCGCAGGATACGAATATCGCGTGGCGGAGCGGCGAGGCGCAGAGGGCGTCTATCGCCTCGCGCTGGAAGCCGGAGCGGGGCGGGTCGGCTATCACGACTGCGCGGTCCAGCGGAAGCGACGAAGTGTTGTCGGCAAGGAAGCGCGCCACGTCGCGGCAGTGGAATTCGGCGGCCGGGAGGGAGAGTCGCTCGGCATTGAGGCGGGCGCATTTGATCGAGGGGCGCGAAGTCTCAACGCCTACTACTCGCCCGATGCCGAGTCGTGCGGCGGCAAGTGCGAATGGGCCTACGCCGCAGAAGAGGTCGAGCGCGAGGTCTATGTTGCCGCCTGTGGCGATTTCCGCGATCCAGTCGCGGATCTCTTCGACAAGCGCGCCGGAAACGAAGGGGTTGATTTGATAGAAGCCGTCGCAGGGGACAAGCAGGTCGCCGGCGGGCGAATGTTCGACTAGGCGGCTTCCGGGTTGGGGCGCGGTTTCGTCGGTCCAGCTGACGACACCGTCTTTCTCGGTGTGGCGCAGGGTGACGGTTGCCGGACAACGCGCCGGGGAGGCTTGGAGCGATTTGCGGATGTCGGCCCATGCGGCGTTGATCTCCGGAGAGGAGAGCGGACATGAAGGAACGTCGATTACTGTGCGGTTGTCGTCGCCAAAGTAGCCTGCGGCGAAGTGCATTCCGCCTCTGACGTGGAATGTCGCCTTGTTGCGGTAGTGCAATGGGGCAGGGGAGGCGAAGGGCGGAAGGAATGTGGACTCTGGCAGGTTGAAGCGGCGGAGGAAGTCGCGGAGCTGTCCGTCCTTTATTGCGACCTCGGCATCGTATTTGGCGAAGTCGTAGGCGCAACCGGGAACTGGTGTGCGATCGGGGAGAAGGCACTCGGAGTCGATGCGGTCTGGCGATGGGCGGAGGACTTCGATGAGGCGCGCCACCTGGAAGTTCTTGCGGACGGATACGACTTCGGCAAGGATGCGTTCGCCGGGGAGTGTGCGCGGGACGAAGGTCACGATGCCGTCCGGGCGGGAGATGCCAGACCCGCGATAGGCGACGGAGGAGATTTCGAGTTCGACGGGCATCGGCTACTCGATTCTTGCGAGCAGGGATTCGGCGAGGTCGGAAAGCGCTGCCGACGCGGGGGTGCCGGGGATGTCCATCAAATGCGCGACGGCCTCGCGGGTATGGAATGCCGCCATGCTGCGGGCCTTGTCGGGCGTCCAGATGCGGAGGCAGGACGAGGGCTCCGGTGCGGCGTTGGGATCGGAGGGCACGTCGAAAATGTCGTCGATGATCTGGAACGCCATGCCGAGTTCGGCGCCGAAAGTTGCCAGGGATGCGACTTCGTCGTCTGGCGCGCCGCCGGCGATTGCGCCAAGCTCTGCGGCTGCGGAGAAGAGGTCGCCGGTCTTGTGGGCGAGGATGAAGCCAAGGCGCGGCTCGTCGAGAGGCGATGCGGAGAGGTCTTCAGTCTGGCCCCGGACAACGCCAACTGCGGCGCGTGAAAGCACCTGCGCGAGGCGGATGGCGCGGGCCGGCGGGAGCGACGATGGCGCGGCGATTGCGCTGAAGGCGAGCGCCTGGAGTGCGTCGCCAGCGAGGACGGCGTTCGCCTCTCCGAACTTGGCGTGGACGGAGGGTTGGCCGCGGCGCATGGGGGAGTTGTCCATGGCTGGTAGATCGTCGTGGACAAGCGTGTATGAGTGAAGCAGCTCGATGGCCACAGCGGCGGCCAGCGCAGCGTCCGGGTCGCCATCGTTGGTGGCGACGGCCTCGGAGGCGGCAAGCGTTATGACAGGGCGTATGCGCTTGCCGCCGGGGATGACGGCATGGCGGACGGCGTCCGCAAGAGGCGTCGGTGAGAGGTCGGCCTTGTCAAGGAACCGGGCTATGGCCTCTTCCGCACGCTGGCGCTGGAAGTCGAGATAGTCGCGGGAGGCCATCTACTTCACCGCGTAGCGAGTGGCCTTGATGATGGCCTTCCAGAGGGATTCCTGGTCGGACGCGGCAAGGATCGCCTCGCGGTTCTGCTGCTTGCCGAAGGCATCGGCGAGACCTGAGACGAGGCGGAGATAGAAGGCGCTGACGGCCGTCGGTATTGCGAGGAAGCAGATGATGTGGGCGGTGTGGGTGGAGTCGAACTTGACGCCCTTGCGGCTGGTGCCGAGGGCGAGAGTGAGTCCGCCGCCCTCTACGCCGCGGACATGCGGGAACGCGAGGCCGTCCTCCATCGCGGTGGAAAGGATGTTCTCGCGCTCGATTGCGGCGGTGACGAGCTTGGCGGCGTCATCGACGAACTTGGCGTCCTGCATGGCGTTGGCCAGCTCGATGATGGCGTCGTCGCGCTTTGTCGCCCTGAGCGCGGGGAGCATGAGCTGCTGCGCGGAGAAGCGGGCGATGCCGATCCGGCGCGGCTCGGTGCGCGCATGGGATTCGCCGGTCCAGTGGGCGCTGTCGGCCGACTCGTAGAGAATGCGGGCGCAGCTGGGGCAGGTGTGGACGTCGTCGGTCTGGAGATCGTGGGCCTGGCGGACGGACTGGACCATGCCGATGGGGAGGCGCATCCCGCAGATGGCGCAGGCGCCGTTATACATGGGCGCAGTGAAGACATGGTCGTTCTTGAGGAGGCGCCGCACGAACTCGCGCGTAGGCGAGGGGAGGCCATCGGAAAGCATTTCAATGTCGTGGGAAAGGCGCTCAAGGTGCGAGCCGTCGCCGGTCGCCTTGTGTTCGTCCAGGATAAGGACGAGTTCCTGCAATTGCAGAAGGTGATTAATTAGACTTTGCATACGTTTCTATTCTATATGATACGCGGGAAATGTCAAGTTGCGGGCATGGGGCGCGAACTGCTATAATGGGATGCGTTCAAGAACTGGAGAAAAAAACATGTGCGGAATAGTTGGATTTACTTCGAGAAGCGCGTCGGCGGTCGGACCGCTGGTCAGCGGGCTGCGTCGTCTGGAATACAGGGGCTATGATTCGGCTGGAGTCGCCCTGGAGTGCGACGAGGGGATCAAGGTCTTCAAGCAGACCGGCAAGGTGGCGGAGCTTGACGCCCTTTTGAAAAAGGAACTGCCGGAGGAGGAGCGCGGAAAGTTCACGGTGGGCATCGCGCACACCCGCTGGGCCACCCACGGCCTTCCCACGACGGTGAACGCCCACCCGCACATCGCCGACGGCGGATCGCTGGCGCTCGTCCACAACGGCATTGTCGAAAACTACGCCGCTCTGCGGTCCGGCCTTGAAAAGCATGGCGTGAAGTTCGTCTCGCAGACGGACACCGAAGTTTTGGCGCACCTGGTGGCGACCTTTGACAAGGGCGACCTCCTCGCCGCTACCTGCGAGGCGCTGAAGCGCGTCGAAGGCACCTACGGCATCGCCCTCATCTCGGCCAAGCATCCCGGCGAGATGATCGTCGCCCGCAAGGGCAGCCCCCTTGTGATTGGCGTCGGCGAAAAGGACATCGTCGTCGCGAGCGACGTCTCCGCCATCGTGGCCTACACCCGCCAGGTAATCTACCTCAAGGACGGCGACGTTGCCCGGATCACGCCCGACGGCGTGGACATCCACTCCCTCGATTTCTCCCCCGTCTCCCGCGAGGTGCAGGAAGTTGACTGGGACATCGGCGCCATTGAAAAGGGCGGCTACGAGCACTTCATGCTCAAGGAGATTTTCGAGCAGCCCGACGCCCTCAGGAACACGATTCGCGGGCGCTTGGACGCAGGGGAGGGGACGGCGATCCTTTCAGGCCTCAACCTCAGGCCGCGCGACCTGGCCGCCGTGCGCCGCCTCGTCATCATCGGCTGCGGGACATCGCTCCATGCAGGCATGGTCGGCAAGTATCTCTTCGAGACGCTTGCTGACATCCCCGCCTCCGCAGAGCAGGCCGCCGAATTCCGCTACTGCAACCCAATCGTCGGCCCTGACGACTGGGTGATCGCGCTGTCGCAGTCGGGCGAGACTGCGGACACTCTGGCGGCGGTGAGGGAGTCGAACCGCAAGGGCGCGCTGGTGTCGGGCCTCTGCAACGTGGTCGGCTCCACGATTGCGCGCGAGGCCGGTCGCGGCGTGTATCTCCACGCCGGTCCTGAGATTTCCGTTGCATCCACTAAGGCGTTCACCGCGCAGGTGACGGCCCTCCTGATGACTGCCCTGAAGCTTGGCCGCACGCGGCGGCTTTCCCTTGAGGAGGGCGTCAAGCTCGTGGCCGAAATCGAGCGCATCCCCGACCTCATTTCCGAGGTGCTGAAGAAGTCGGATGACATTGCGAAGATAGCCGAGAAATACGCCAAGGCCGACGACATGTTCTTCATCGGGCGCGGCATCCTCTATCCTGCGGCCCTGGAAGGCGCACTCAAGATCAAGGAAGTCGCATACGTCCACGCGGAAGGCTACCAGGCGGCCGAACTCAAGCACGGCCCGATTGCGCTGCTTGGCGAGGAGACTCCGGTGGTGGCGCTGCTTTCCGACATCGCGGGCAAGGAGAAGACTCTTGGCAACGTGCAGGAATGCAGGGCGCGGCGCGCGCCGGTGATTGGGATTGTGACGGAAGGCGACGCCGCCGCTGCCGCAGCGGTGAACGATGCAATCACCCTGCCGCGCACGAGCGCCCCGATTGCGCCGATAGTGACGGCCGTGGCGCTTCAGCTGCTGGCCTACCATGTGGCGCGCCTGCGCGGCTGCGAGATTGACCAGCCGCGCAACTTGGCTAAGTCGGTTACGGTGGAGTAGCCGGATCGCTACCTCACGCTCAGCGTCACCTTTCCCGGCAGGCTTTCGGGGCTTGCCGGAACTGCCGCTACGGTGTGGCGGCCAGGCTGGAAGGCGAACGAGGTCGTTCCGGCGGGGAGCATGGTGCCGTCGATGAACCAGGTGACGTCGTCGGCGCTCGCCCTCAACCGCAACTCCACTTCAGTCGCGCCATCGGCCAGCCTGTATTCGTTGGGCGCTGGCGAGATCACTGAGACCCTCCCGGCTGGTCTGGCGCAGGCTTCGCAGAAGGCAAGCGGAATCCGCTTCAGGACGCGCCCCGCCATCGTTTCCTTGCAGGACGACGAGGCGCGGAGGCCCGTTTCGCGGCAGAGGGTCGCCTCTTCGCAGTAGTCAGGCGAGAATGGCCACAGCGGCGCAGGGCTGCGGGCGTAGAGCATTTCAAAAATCTCGCCAACGGCAGGGGCTGCGATTTCCGCGCCGACCAGCGCGTCGGACCGGGAACCGTCCTTGTTGCCGAACCACACCCCCACGACATAGTCAGGCGTGTAGCCGAAGCACCAGGCGTCGCGGTTGCCATTTGAGGTGCCGGTCTTCCATGCCACGTCCAGGGATGTTCCCGGCAATGGCATCGAGCGCAGCATTTCGGCCAGCATGGCGCGGGAGTCGTCTTCGGCGGATGCCGCGCCGGGATTGGCCAGGACTTCGTGCCGGGGCACGATGGCGGCGTAGGCGTCGATGATGTCGGAAAGGCGGTATCCAGCAGTGCCGAGGGCAAGGGAAAGGCCATTGGTGGCGACCTGTCCGGGCGCGGCGAGGCCGAGGTCGTAGAAGCGGGCGGCGACTCGGCCCTCGCCAAGCGAGGCCAGGAGGCGCACGGCCGGGGTGTTGAGGGATTTCGAGAGCGCATGCGCGGCGCTTACGCGCCCGGAGTATCCGCCGCCATAGTTCTCTGGCCGGTAGTCGGAGTAGCGGACGGGGGCGTCCAGGAGGATGGAGTCGGCGACGAGCCTTCCGCCGCGAATGGCCTCTTCGTAGATGAAAGGCTTGAGCGCCGAACCGGCGGAGCGCAGGGCGCGGACGGCGTTGAACTGGCCGCCATCGGGTGAATCGAAATCGAGCGTTCCCACGTATGCGATGTCGTGGCCGGTGCGCATGTCGCGGACAACGCATGCGGCGTCGCGCAGATCGTGGAACTCCGCGGTTCGTCGGGCGAGGGCGATCTGGATGCGGCGGGTGAGGGTGGCGTCCACCGTGAGCTGCACGACCTGCGGGTCGCCATGGTGCATGGGCGGAGTTTGGCCAATTAGGAAACCCCATTCGCGCGGGGAGCCGAGTTGCTCGAAAAGGGCGGGGTGGGTGAAGTCGCGGTAGCGCGGTCGGGCGCGGTAGATGTCTCCGGCCTCGTTAGGCGTGAGGAGTCCGGCGCGGACGAGGCGGTCGAGGACGATTCCCTGGCGGCGGCGCGCGGCGGCGGGGTGGCGGTCTGGGCGGAGCCTGTTTGGCAATTGCGGGATGCCGCAGAGGATGCTTGCCTCGACGACGCCAATCTCGGAGGCGTGGCGGCCGAAGTAGAAGCGCGACGCGGCCTCGATCCCGTAGATGTTGCCGCCGAAGGGGATGTTGTTGAAGTATGCCTCGAGGATCTCATCCTTCGTGTGGAGGCGCTCCATCTTGCGGGTCTTGGCTGCCTGGATGAACTTTTGCAGGAAATTGCGGCGGCCCTGGTGGTAGTCCATAGCGGCAGTCTGCATGCTGATCGTGGATGCACCGGACACGACGCGCAAGGCCGCCAGGTTCTGTAGGACGGCGCGGCAGATGGAGCGGTAGTCGAGGCCATGGTGCTTGTAGAAACGGGCGTCCTCCACCGTCAGCATCACCTGCACCACTTCCTTGGGGATTTCGCTTAGAGGAATGTCGAAGCGCCACTCGTATTGCCAGGTGCGCTCGCAGTAGAGGGGGAGACCGTTGCAATCCGACCATGTGCGGACTGGTGTCCGGGCATGGACGCCGGGAATGGGGTCAGGGACAAGCCATGGCGCCACAAGCCATGCGGCAATGCCGGTGGCGACCAAGGCAAGTGCCACCAGGATTGCCCTGCGGGCAATTCGGCGCAGCCGGGGGCTGGCAGCGAGTCTATGCAGGCTGCCAGTCATTGTCAGGCGCGCTCCGAAAGACGCATTGAGACAATCTTCGAGACGCCCTTCTCAGGCATGGTTACGCCATAGACGATGCCGGAGTTCTCAATCGAATGCTGGTTGTGCGTGATGATCAGGAACTGCGACTGCACGAGGAAGTCCTTCAGGGCCTGGACGAAGCGGCCGATGTTGGAGTCGTCGAGGGCGGCGTCCAGCTCGTCAAGCAGGCAGAATGGGCTTGGCTTGATGAGGTAGATGGCGAAGAGAAGGCTCACGGCCGTCATTGTCCGCTCGCCGCCGGAGAGCAGGGAGATTGACTGCGGCCGCTTTCCGGGCGGCCTTGCGATGATCTCGACGCCGCACTCAAGCGGGTCCTCCGGGTTCTCGATGATCGCCAGCCGCGCGGTGCCGCCGTTGAAGAGCTTGGTGAACATCTTCTCGAAGTTGGCGTTCGCCTGCTGGAAGGTCTCGTTGAACATCTCGGCGCTCTTGGCGTTGATCATCCTGATCAGTTCCACGAGTTCGCCCTTGGCCTTCTTCAGGTCCTCCTCCTGGGCGGTTTCAATTTCGTAGCGCTTCTTGAGCTCGTCGTATTCCTCAAGGGCGACGAGGTTGACGGGGCCGAGGTCGGTGATTGAGGCGTTGAGTGCGTCGATGCGCTCGCGCGCCGCTTCTGGAGTAGGCTCGCCGTCGGGCCATTCGGGCAGCGGCGACGTGAGCATTTCCTCCACGGTGATGGAGTATTCCTGCTGGACGCGCTCGATGCGGTTCTGGCGCCTCATCGAAACCTCGGTGTTCTCCACGTCAAGGGCGCCGTGGCGCGAGCGGACGGCGTCCAGGGCCTGGCGCAGGGCCGACAGGCCGTCCTCGGCGCGCTGGAGGTCGCGGCCGCGCTCGGCGCGGTCCGCCTTCATCATCTCAAGCTTCGCCCTGGACTGCTCCGCGGTGATGGCCATCTGGGCAAGGCCGCCGCGCGTCTCCTCGATCTGCTTCGTCAGCTTGGCGATGTTCTCGTCGTATGACTGCATCCCCTTGGAGCGGCCGTCGAGGGAGCGTTTGATTTCCTCGATGCGGTTGCGGAAGATGGAAATCTTGCCGTTGGCCTGGTTGAGTTCCTGGACGCGGTTGGCCTCGCGGACGCGGGCCTCGACGAGGAAGCGGTTGTATTCGTTGAACTCGCCCTCGCGCTCCTGAAGGGTCTTCTGGAGGGCCTCGATGCCGTCGAGGAAGGCGGTGCGGCTGGCGACAAGGGAGTTGAGTTCGTCCTTCACCTCGGCGCTTTCGCGGTCGGCCTCGGCCGTGCGCGCGGCGGCTAGGTGCAATTCCGCCGCGACGGCCTCCAGGCGCTGCGAGGAGCGTGCGGCGTCGCGTTCGGCTGCGGCAAGTTCGCCCTCCTTCTGGGCAAGCGAGCGGCGCACCTCATCCAGGGCGGCGCGGGCGCC
>JAGCUY010000217.1 GCA_017962605.1 Kiritimatiellia bacterium
GCCAACGGCGCACATTGGATTGTAGGCGGCCAGCCGCAGCAGCGAGTCGCGCCCCGCGCCGTCCTCCTCAAGCACAGCCCCGGGCGCCACGCAGTTGAGCCGCAGGCGCGGTGCCAGCTCCTGCGCCAGCTCTCGCGACAGTTCGGCCAGACGCCGCTTGGCGGCCAGATATGCGGCGTGCGCGGCGTCCTCGCCGCCGGCGACGCGCGCGTCGAGGATGTTCACCGCCGCCTTCTCATCCGCGCCCCCTGCCCCGGCCAGCAGCCGCAGCAGGGCCTCTGGCGCCTCTACATGGATGCGCATCGCGCGGGCCAACGCCGCCGCGTCCGCTCCGCCAGCGCCTGTCCGGGCATACTCCGAGGCCGAGTTCACGACGATGTCCAGCCTCTCGCCCGTGGCGGCAATCAAATCCTCGAACAGCGCCTCTGCGGCGTCCGGCACTGAAAAGTCACGGCGGAAGACCCATGTCCTCACACCGTGCGTAGAAGAAAGCTCCGACGCCAGCGCATGCGCATCGGCGTCGGAGCGATTGCAATGGATTGCCACGTCGGCGCCGGCTGCGGCCAGCGAGCGGGCGATCGCGGCGCCAATGCGCCGCGCCCCGCCCGTCACAAGCGCCACCTTGCCGGCGAGTTCCATCGCTTCCTACTTCTTGAACGCGGTGCTGGAGGCGCCCATGTCAACCTCCTGCCCTGCCAGGTCGTGGCTCGCGTTCTTCTTGAAGGTCGAGTTCTTGATGAGCTTCTTCAGGTGACGCTCGTAGGCCGCGCCGTCAAGCGGAAGATCGACCGTCTTGCCGGTGAAGGAGGAATAGAGCATCGCGTTGCAGAGCTCGACCGCGTTGAGTCCCTCGGAGGCCGGGGCGATGAGCGGCGTCCCGTCGAGGATCGCATCGACGTAGTTCTTGAGGATACCCTTGTGCTGCTCGCCGTTGCCCTTGGAGGGGATGGTGACAGTCCAGGTCTCGGGCTTCGCCCACATGTCCTGCTTGTTGGCGCGGAAGTCGTCAAGCGGCTCGGCGTTGCGCAGCCACTGGATGTCGCCGTCGGTGCCGTCGAGGACGACGCGGCCGCGGTTGCCCGCGATCTCAAGGCGATTGGTGCCCGGGGCCTCGCCGGTGGTGGTGATGAACACGCCAGTGGCGCCACTGGCGAACTTCATGTAGGTCGTGACGTTGTCTTCGACTTCAATCTTGTGGAACTTGCCGATGTCGCAGAAGGCGCGGACCTGCTGCGGCATGCCGAAGAGCCACTGGAAGAGGTCGAGCTGGTGCGGGCACTGGTTCATGAGGACGCCGCCGCCCTCGCCGCCCCATGTCGCGCGCCAGTCGCCGCAGTCGTAGTAGTATTGGGTGCGGAACCAGTCGGTGATGATCCAGTTGATGCGGATGACGTCGCCCAGTTCGCCGCTGGAGATCAGCTCGCGGATCTTCGCGTACTGCGGGTTGGTGCGCTGGTTGAACATCGCCGCGAAGACGGCCTTCGGGTTGCGCTTGTGCGCATCGACGAGCTTCTGGGCGTCGGCCTTGTGCACGGAGATCGGCTTCTCGGTGAGCGTGTGCAGGCCGTTGTCGAGCGAGTCAACGCCGATGGTGGTGTGGAAGTAGTGGGGGGTCGCGATGATGACCGCATCGACTTCGCCCGAGCGGATCAGGGCGCGGCTGTCGGTGAACTTCTTGTAGTCGCCGGAGAACTTCTCCATCTTGCGCGAATCGATATCGCAGATGGCCGTTACCTTCGCGCGCGGGATGGCGCCGCTCTCAAATGTGCGGACATGGCTAGATCCCATGTTGCCGACGCCGATGACGCCGATGCGGACGAGATTGGGGGACTTCGTGGTGGACTTTTTCATTTTCGCCTTTTGGTTTTCCAAATGGAGGGTTCAGTTAGAGTGCGCCGGGAACCTTCCCAACGCGACATTAAATTATATGCGTTTCCCTCGCGCGCGGCAACTCTTCGGCCGTTTCCCCTGCCCGGCCTTCGGCTTCGACTTGGGCTTTGTGGGTTTTGAACCACGGGCGTCAGGGCGCGGGGGCTTTGGCGCATCGTCATCGCCACGGGCGCGGTTGTAGTAGTCAACCACCACCGGCACGCCTTCCAGGCCAAAGGCCGCACGCAGCGCCTTCACCAGGTATGCGGTGTAGTTGGCTCCAGGTATCTTCGCGTCGTTCACGAAGATGCGGATGCGCAAAGGCTCGTTGCCTGTCTGCGTGGCGTAGAATATCTTGAAGTGGCGGCGACCGCTCGACGGCGGCCTCACCGCCTCGTAGGCGTCTCCTATGACCCTGTTGAGAAGGCCCGTCGGCAACTGCGCCCTCGTCCCCGCCGCAACGGCGTCGATCGTGTCCAGCAGCCGCCTCACGTTGTAGCCTGAGTTCGCCGAGGTGAAAACGACAGGGCAGAAGTTCAGGAAGGGCATTGCGGCCCGGAGTTCGGGTTCGTATTTGGTTTCCGTAACTTCGGTTTCGGGGTTGTCGTGCGCCACGTCCCACTTGTTCACCGCGACGACGCATCCCTTGTTCTCACGCGCTATCACTGCGGCGATGCGCTTGTCCTGCACGAGCGGCCCCGCCATCGCGTCGATGGCCAGCACCACAACATCCGCCTCCTTGATGGCCGCCTCCGCGCGGAAGTGGCTGAAACGCTCGACGGCGTTGTCGATCTTGTGGACGTTGCGCATACCTGCCGTGTCGATGAAGCGGTAGTGTCGCGCCGATGCGCCCTCGCCAATCGTGAATGGAACTTCTATCGAGTCGCGCGTCGTTCCCGCCACATCGGAGACGATCAGCCTCACCTGGCGCAGGATGCGGTTGATGAGGGAAGACTTGCCTGCGTTGGGGCGGCCAACGACGGCCACCTTCAGTGGCCTTGTGCCTGTCGGCTCTGGCGCAGCCTTTGGCAAGTGCGGAAGGACGGCATCCATCATGGCGCCGAAGCCTCGGTCATGCTGCGCGGAGACGGGGAATGTCGGGAGCGCAAGCGAGGCGAAGTCGTCGGCGCGCGCCTCGTGGCGCGGGAGGTCGCACTTGTTCACCGCCAGGACGCACGGGACGCCCGCCTTGCGCACCATCCGCGCCACCTCCTCATCGACTGGCGTCAGGCCGGACTGCGCATCGACGACGAGGATCGCCGCAGCGGCGTCCTCAAGGGCGGCGCGCGCCTGGTCGATGGTTCCCTGCTGGATGGCGTCGCGGGTGTTGGCTCCGGCCAGATTGATGCCGCCGGTATCGACGAGATCGAATGCCTCGCCGCTCCAGGTGACTGGGCGGACGAGGCGGTCGCGCGTCACGCCGCTCTCGTCGTGGACTATCGCGATGCGCCTCTTCGCGATGCGGTTGAAAATCGCCGACTTCCCAACGTTGGGGCGTCCGACAATCGCCACTACCCTGCCGCGCGCAGTCTTCGCGCCGCCGCCCTCACTATTTGCCTCAATGTTCTCCATGCAACCCATTATAGCACAATGAGGACTTCTTCCTTGCCGGTTTTACTTCAGCAGCCGCACGTTGCGGATCCAGTAAGAGAGCCGCCGTCCGGCGGGAGTGCCACCAAAGCGCAACGCGACGATTTTGTCCGCATCTGCGGGCACCACGGCGCGGCGGATGCTCCACTCGCGGTATGGCCGCAGATAGGGCAGGTAGCGACACTGGCCGTCCGCGTAGAGCGCCATGACGACCACTTCGTAGAAGTCGTTCTCCACCTTGTCCTGGTCACTCTTGACCTCGAACTCGAGCATCCTGCCGCCGGCCATCGACTCTTCAGGCAGCTTGAGGTCGTGGACGGGGAAGAACCATGCGCCGCGGATTGTCCCCGGCTTCCACTCCACGTCAAACCGCACGGCATCTTCTGCTTCGTCGTAGGTGCAGCGGTATTCGTCGGCCGAGTCGTTCCGGCGCCACGCCGCCGTGTTGTTTAGCGCCGGCCACGGCACGATTTCGCACTTCGAGAGGAAGCGCTTGCGGTGGAAGAACGGTATTTTCGCGCATGTGGAGACGCGGCCGTCGTCCGCGGCGAAGCGCAGCGTGAGGGTGAAGTCCAGGCCATCGCCATCCGGCGGGACGTATTCCGCATTGATGTCCGCCTTGCCGAAGGGCGGCAGGGTAATGGAGGCGGGAATGCCGCGCAGTTCTCCGCCCTCTGCGACGACGCCCCCTGTCTTTGACTCCGGCGAGAAGTTCCAAAGTTCAAGTTCGATTGCGCACGTGTCGTTTAGGAGTTCCGCGAGACAGCGGCGGCCGCCGATTTCAACCTCTCCGGGCGGAAGGTGCGGGCGGACGACGACGGTGAGGTCCTCGTCCGATTCAGCCTGCTTACGCCCGAAGGTGCCGGACGGTGTTGCGGGGATATCGGCCGCGAGGCCGGAAAGGCCGCTCACATATTGTGGGTGCGCCGTGGCGGTGAGGCGCAGCGTGCCGCCCGCGGCGGCGGCATCGCGCGGCGTGCCCATGACATCGACGATGCGGTAGTTGCCATCCGCCGCCGGAATCGCGATTTCGGGATCGGGGGCGCTGGGAGGGACGCGCTTCTGCGCGTCCCCGGCATCCACGGCGGTCTCGCGCCAGAATACGAGGGTTTGCGCTGGGGGCGCGGGCGGCTCGCCCGCGGTTTCCGACTCTTCGGCGCGTTCCGCGTACAGGAACGCGCGCATGCCCTCCCCCACGCGCACTTCGCCGAGCATTTTCGCACCGCCCAGTTCGGCGTTGAGCGTCGCCAGCGCGGCGCAGATGGGCTTGACGCTGCCGTCGCGGCGCATCATCCCCCAGTCCTTCTCGCCGTGGCGTTCGTTGTAGCAACCGAAGAGGAACCACCATGCGCGGTGGATGCCGCCGAACTGGAGAAGCACCATCCCCTTCGGGCAGATTTCCGCCATCAGCAATTCCTGCTCCGGCGAATGCGCCAAAATCCCCTCGCGCCCGCTTTCGCTTTTGCCGTGGCCTTCGAGGTTGGTGCCGAACTCCGTGAGCCAGACCTGGAAGTCCGGAACGTCGGCCTCGGCGAGGAAACGCCGGATGCCGGCGAGCCATTTCGGGAAGGCCGCGGGGTTCTCGTAGGTGTGGAGGTTGAAGGCATCGACGTATTTGGCGATGTCGTTGTCGAACATCCCCTGGCAGAAGCCCTGGTGGTCGATGGCCGAGACGGAGCCAGGCAGGGCCGTCTTGGCTGAATCGCCCGCTGCAATGCCTAGGGAGAAGGCCTTGAGCGCTGCCGCGTATTCCCACACGGGCCCTGCGGCGGCAATGAGGTCCTGCTCGTTCCAAAACTCCCAGGCGTCGTAGCAGTCGCCGAACTCGACAACGGCCCGTTCCATGAAGCGATAGAGCGCCATGAGGTCGCGCGGCATCCGGCGTTTGGCCGACACGCCCATCCATGCGGGCGTGTCGCCGAAAAGGCCGAGGCACTGCGTGCCGCTGCGCTTCATCATTCGCGCGTTTTCGAGGTAGGGCGAATAATTGACCACGTCGCTCGACGGCGCCATGCGGCCGAGAATCATCCGCTCGCGGGTATGCGAGACGCCGCAAAGGCCCATAAGCTCCGCCACGACGCGGAAAGAATCGCCGTCGTACCACGGGCAGTCGAACTCGCCGCGCTTCGCCCACATGGTGAAGGCCGAGTCGGCTGCGAAGAAGGAGTCGGGGTTGGGGTGGATGGCGGGAACGACGCAGAAGGAGTGGCTGGCGCCCGCATCTAGGAAATAGTATCCCGGAGGGAGGGGTTCGAGCGCGATGGTGCCGTCGTGTGCGGCCTCGCCTTGCCGCACCTCGCGCCCGCGCCAGTCGCGGACGATGAACGACGGAACGACAGGGACATCTGCGACAACCGGAACTTCCGCAACGGGAGACTGTGACTCTTGGTCAGCAGTCCCAGTTGTCACACTAGTCCCAGCAGTTCCAGATGTCCCAGCCACCTTGAAGACTGGGCTTTCCGTATCGCGGAAGACCCAACCAGGGGCATCGGTGGTTATGGTGGGCGAAGACGCCCGTGCGCCGGTGGCGAGACAAAGACATAGGAAGGCGGCCATGCTCGACTTGTTCATTGCCGGTATCATTTCAAGCCAGCCGGACGCCCAAGGGGGTCGAGCCACCTTTCCCCGTTCCAAGTCATGGTCTGGCCGGCCTTGCGGTCAAAATACGTCTCCAGGAACTCAGGGTGTTGGGGTCGCTCCGCCAGCGAATGGTCGAGGTTCACCGTTTTGAAATTCGTCCCCGCTCCAGCAGTCCAGAAGTTCTGTATGCCGAAGGCGGCGCCCTGGAGAGTGTAGGAGATGAACCCGTGCCAGGCCCCTGGCGTCTCTTCCGACGCACGGTGGTCGACTGCGCCGCCGGGGCAGTCGGGAATGAATGCGGCGTTGAACCTCTCTATGTTGAAGTCTATGGCCGTCAGGTGGCCGGAGCCTCCAAAGCGCGGAAGATACGCATTGCCCTCGTCGCAGCAGTTGATCATCGTTAAGGTCTTGTTGCCCCTATTGCGCATGGCGTAACCGTAGCAACAGCGCGCCGCGCTACAGTCCTTCATCACGAGATGATCAACGCCGTCAAACAGAAAGCCCGTGTGCAGGCCGCCGACGTTCACAAATTCATAGCCGACACGCGCCATTTCATCGTTCGACTCGTGGAGCGAGATAACGCCTACCGAACCTTTGGCCGGTGTCGCCGGCTTCCGGTGCAGGAAGCGATCGTCGAAATACCGCTCCGTGTAAATGCCGACCAGGCTGATGAACATCGAGCCGAATCCGCTTCCGCTTATACCGCATATTGGCGCCGAGGCGTCATGGAGCAGTATTTGGAAGTTTGAGAAGTTCACATTGTTCACATGCGTCATGGTGAAGAAGTCGCCCTTGGAAGCAGGACGTAGCGCCGTTCCCCTAAAGACAAACTTCCGGCCGCCGCCACGCGCCGCCTCAACTGCGTCCTTAGTGACGTGGATACCGACGCCAAACCGGGTGTTGTAGGACTTGTTTTCCGTTGTCCCTTCGATGGTGATTGTCCGCGCTATCCCGTCGTTAAAGCCGAAGAGGACCGCCGTGTCGCCTTCCTCGCTGAAGGCGTCGAAGAAGTAGTCTCCGTCCGCCATCTTCAGTGTCCCGCCTCTTTTCAACCGTGCTATTGCTGCGTTGAAAGTCCTTTCGTCATTCTTTCCCGTGCAGATGAAGTCAGCCGCCGCTTTGTCGGCTGCGGAGGAGTTCGCCGCGGCGATTATCAAGTGCCTTGGGGCATCCACAGAGCCGTTCAAAGCGAGGCCCTCGCGCCCCGCCTCGAAAATCCGCCTGACCTCCTCTTGCGAAAGCGCCCGCGTCCAGAGCTTGAAGCCGCTCACTTCGCCGTCAAGCTTGTGCGGATATGCGCCAGTGCCGTCCTGCCCAACGTGGAACGGGAGGCCGCATTCGACGATGATGTCCGGCACATTTGCGCTGCACCAGTGGAGGTTGCCATTGGAGCGCCCCTGGTAAACCGTCAGCACGCCTTCCGAATTTCGTGTGACGGCGTAGAATGTCCATTTATCGGGTTCGACATCGAATGTGCCCATGTCGATGCGCCCCCTGTCCGCACAACCGGCGTTGAAGCAGACGCCGGGAATCTCCACGCCATCCGTTCTCTTTGAGGCTACGAGCGCGACGCCGGGGTTCGCGCCGTCCCTCCAGTCCTTGTTGGAGAAGAGCACCGGGTCCCCCGTCTGCCTTGCTGGCAGGCGGGCCCAGATAATCGCGGCAAAGTCGCCCCCATTCTCGAAAACTGGTCTTGCGCCATCCCCAGTTATGAGTCCATCATCAAGGGCACGCGACGCCGCACTGGCGGCGGCCGTCAGCGGCCGTCCGTCAAGGCCGAGCGCAACGGGGTCGAGGCCAAAGTGGGCCAGCGCCGTCGCCGTAATGTCGTAGTGGCGCGGGGAGCCGGGGAGGCGGCCGGAGGGGGTGTGCCGGCCAGAGATGACAAGCGGAATAGTCGATGCCTGTCCGCCCCACATGCCGTGTCCGCGTCCGTATCCGCCATGGTCAGCCGTGACGCCGATCAGCCAGTCTTCCCGGTCAAATGTCGGACGACTTTTTATCGCGGCGAGCGCGGAGGCGATGTAGGTGTCGATTGTCTCCAATGCTGGCAGGTAATCTGCGCCGAATGGGTAGAAGCCCGTCCCGTGGCCAGCGTCGTCGGGAAGGTTGATGAAATACTGTATGGCGTCAGGGGCATCCGGCGCGGAGAGCAGCTCGCCTATCCTCCTGCCGTTGTTCACGTCGGAGTCATGGATGAACCTCACATTCGGGGTGCGTGGGTACTGGTTGCCCTCGCCCCAGGCGAAGACAAAAAGCCCGCTTGTTCCGGGGACTTCCTTCGTCACCCTCGCCAGCCACGTGGGCCATCTGGCGTAGTCGCCGTCCTTGGTCTCGCCGTTATTGAAAACGCGCGACTTTTCGGCGTTCACGGCAGTGAGAATGGCCGTGTGGTTCGCGGCGCTGGAAGGCCGGGCGTCTGGAACCGTCTGCCCAGTAAGCGACCATGCGCCGGAATATCCCGGAGCCCAGGAGCCGTCGCGAAGGCTTTCGACGGCCGGCATCCGAGCAGCGGCCAGCGCGTCGGCCCGCGCGCCGTCAAGCATGATCAAAAGCGCCTTTGGCCTGCTGTCCAGTGCTATCTGGGGGCCAGCAGCGAAGGAATGTATGGCGGCGCCGAGCGCCGCAACGATGAATGTGAGGTTCTTCATTTGCCACGATATTACCTCATTATTATGACAAACAAGTCATCCCATGGCCAGTCGAGAGACGCTTCGAGCGGCGTTCCAAGCGGGTCACCGGAGCCGTCGAGAGCAGCAAGCCGCAATGTGTAGGCGCCTCGGGTTGTTGGGTGCTGAAAGGGAAATGCACCACTGGCGTCCGCGTCCCACGAGCCGAGGGTCTTCGTCTCGACGACGGCGCCGCCGTCGAGCGGTGCGCGATCTAGCGTTAGAGCCACGCTAGCCGCACCAGCGAACCAGCCAGTCGAATAGGCGACATCATGCGGGAGACGGTTCTGCCGCCCGTCCGCGTTAACAGCCCGCTGGAGTTTGTCCGCATCCATGTCAGCCAGCGTCTCAGAGGAGAAGCCGGAACCGACGCCAATCCCGACGTCGGCGGAGATTTCGCCGACAATGGCGTCGTTCTCATCGAACGAGCGCAGCACCAGATGGTGCGCGCCGGTCGCGGCAAGCGTCACAGAGCCGCTGGCCGAGGCCGCAGATGCGGGAACAAGTGTGTTCGTGGACGGGGAGAAGGTGCCAAAGTGCAGGATGTCGAGAAGTTCGACATGGCCTGCCACGGCGCCGCCTTCCACAAACATGGTGTCGTAACGCACGGATGCCGGGGCGGCGCGGCGGGCGCTGCCGTCGCTCATGTCAATAGATGACGGTTGCGACCAAGCCGTCGCAGACACGTCAGCGAACGCCGGCGAGGCTGCGACTAGCAGAGCGCAAAGAATGGGGATTCGTCTCATGGCGTTTCCTCCTTTCAAATTCTATTTCGCCGTCACCACCACGCGGAAGCCGTAGATGCGGCTGGAGGCGGAAACCTGCTCGTGGTTTCGGTCATACACGGTCACCTGGTTTTCCGCGAAGGCATAGTTGCCGCCTCGCAGGATGCGGCCCTCCGTGAAATAAGTTGGATTTGCAGGATCCGTGCGCGGATCAACAAACGAATATCCGGCTCCCGTGGGACGCCTGGTCCTGTAGCCGTCGCCGCACCATTCGGCGACATTCCCGAGCATGTCATAGAGTCCCCAGTTGTTTGGCGCGTAGGATCCCACCTTGCCGGTTCCGGCGGCCGTGGAGATCGTGCCATCCTTGCTGTTCATGGTGAGACCCGTCACTCCGGTTGGCGAATTCGCGGTGCGGGCGTAGTTCTTTATGGTGCTGGACGTCACGCCCGTCCAGCCAAACTCGTAGTCCGTCCCGGCGCGGGCCGCGTATTCCCACTGGGATTCTGTCGGGAGGTCAATCCATGTCATGCCGGTGCGCGCGCGGAGATTGGCGATGAACGTCCCAGCCACGCAGTTTGTCCCGCTGGCCGGATCGCTGTCCAACCAGCCGGTCTCCCCGCGAATTGCCTGGAAGGACACTTGCTCAACGGAGCGGGTGGCCCGGTATGTCGTGTTGGAGTAGAAACTGGGCCATGTGCCCTGGACCTGATACCACTGCTGCTGCGTGCACTCGAAAATACCGATGTAGAACGGCCACGAGTGCGTGACCTCGTGCGACGCCCAAGCGGAATTCGGGGAACTCATATAGCCGTCGTAGCCCATCGTAAAGGTCCCGGCGGGGCAGCGGCGGAGCCACATCTCCGTGGTGCGGCAGGTGTCATCTGAAATGTCCGGCGCCTGAGTGGTGTAGCGCACCGGGTATTCGCCAGCGCCAGCGCTGGGACCGGCGGAGAGGTCGATTACCATGTAAACGGGCGCGGTGTCGCCAAGGGGCGTCACGGTGACACGAGCGGAGAAGTTGGAGGTGACGAGGCCGGGATACTGCGCTTCAAGATCCCAGGTGAGGCGATGCACGCCGTCGCCAGATACGATTGGCTCCGTCAGTAGCGTCGTTGCGCCCACCTCGTCGCCCTCGATGCCAGGGAAACGAGCCGCCACATCAACCTGGTAGAGTGTTCCGGCATCCGTGCCAGAGAGGGTGAAGTCGATATCGACCAGATTGTTCCAGGGCCAGCGCTGACGCGCAGTGATGTCCGAAACATCTAGCGCGGACGAGGCCGACACAGTGCCGATTGCACAGACTGCCGCGAGGGAGGCACGGCGGATGGAGAATCCGTGCGCGGATGTTGATGAATTCATGAACTTCATGGTGTTGCCTTTCGCATGGTTAATTATTTCGTTCGCTAGGGCTTTCGGCCCTTGCCGCGGCCCCGGCCACGGGACACAGCCCAAGCGAACAATAATTATTTTACACCACGCCCCAATGAAAGAGTGCGACTTTTTGAAACTATTTTTTCCAACTCACGAACGCAGATATTCCGCGAAAAACGGATCCGCCAGACGACAGCGGCCACTAATCTGCTCTATGTGCCCGTCCTCTATAAGCTTTTTCTTCGCGGAATTGACGGTGGATGACGCGCCAAGCGAATGCCGGCTTCTATAGCCATCGTCGAACTCCGTGGCGCTTTCCCGCGCAAGGGCTAGCAGAAGTTTCTTCTGCGCTGCTGAGAAGTTGAGCATTAGCTGCTCATACTGATCCCGGTTGAATCCAGCCAGTCGCGCGTATGCGGCATCGACATCCTCCGGCCCTGCCATTCTTCGCCCATCATCGTCAACCAGGCGAAATGTCTCGAAGGCAAGCTGCTGGACATAATAGGGGATGTTTTCGATTTTCGTGACGAGCCGACGCGCCGCCGGGGCGGAAATGGACAGCCCGCCGCTCTTGAAGCGCTTCGCCACGAACGCCGCGCTCTCCTCTTCCGGAGGCTTGTCAAGCAGCATCGTCAAGGCGGATTTGTAAAAAGGCCGGTTGTGGTCGGTGAACATTCGGCGGAGGATGTGGTAGCGACTTCCAAGAAACAGATACGACACGTCTCCATGCCTTTGGATGACAGAGCGCATGACCCCTTCGAAGCCGTCTTCTGGCAGTAAATCCTTAACCTCCTGAAATTCATCCAGCACCACGACAACGCGCCGTCCGGAAGCAAGTTTCTGCGGGAGGTCCAGCACTTCGGAAAGCTCCTCCTGCCCCATCGCGGCAGCCGCCGCGTCAAATGAGACCCCCGCCTCCCCGTTCGCGTCAATTGTCAGCTTGGGGCGCAATCTCTTGAAAAAGGATGCGACCTGCCCGACACCGAACCGCACTGGCGCCAGCTTCCGGTAAATTTTCGTCGCGTAGGCGTTGATGAAAATGTCCAGTGTCGGCATCTTCACCATATCCAGTGACACGCATATCACGCCGGCCTTTTCCAGCGACGCCACCAGTTCCGCGACAAGCGAACTCTTCCCATAGCGCCTAGGCCCATATAGGACGACATTCGTCTGCCCGCTCAGGAAGCGCGAGCGCAAGTCCGCCAGCATTTCCCGTCGATCATAGAAATTCTCGCCCGTGGCCAGCTGAAGGTAATTGAAAGGATTTTTCATGCAGAAATACTACCAAAGTCCTCACGAAAAATCAAACGAGAACTGACGAAGAATTACGTTACTTAGAATTTCGTCAGCAGCGTGGCGGTCACAGTCGCGTCCGGCGCCATTCGCGCATGGAGACGTGGAAGCGGGAGAGGAAGAGCTTGCGCAGTTCGCCGTCCGTGCGGAAGCCGCAGAACGTGGCGATGGCGCCGATGGGGACGTCGCGCCTGGCCAGCAGTTCCAGGACCCGTTCGAGGCGGACCTGCAGAATTTCCTCAAGGACGCTATGCCCCATCGCTTCGCGGAAGCGCATCTCGAACAAATGACGGGAGCCACTGAATCGCGAGGCCAGTTTCGCAGCGGTCAGGCCATCGCACGCCTTGGCGCGAATCGTCTCGACCGCCTTCAGTATGTATGGTTCGCGTCGCCCGCGCCCACGCGTCGAAACGCGGCGCTCAACCAGCAACGGACCAAAGGTGAGGGTGCCTCCGCCAAGAGCCTTCGCGGCCAAATAGCCTGCAAGTTCATAGTCAATGCGGACGCTGGAAGTCAGCAATTCGCGATTCTGTTCCGGAGGGCTGACCACATTGTCGGCGCCAACGAGGGTGGCGGCGTATGGGAGCGAACGCCAGACAGATTTGAACGCTCGTGAAACCTCATACGCGGTAACATCGTTGACCGCGAAGACTGCGCTGCGTGGCGGGAGCGCCGCAGCCCATTTGGCCAGCCGCACCTCCCGGGCCTCCAGCGTCTCTCCGTTCCGGGCGGGAAACGTCGCGCACGACACTCCGGCCTCCTGGCAACACGCGCGAAATGCCGCGACGCGGTCGCGCGACCACTGGCATGGCTTGCGGTATCCAACCGCCGCGTATGCTTGCGGAAGCCCAAGGGATAGTTCGCGGAAGGCCATCTGCGCCACGGCTGCGTTGTCGCAGACCACGGATGCCACACTGCGCCAAGGGAGTCGCTGCGGCGGGTCAAGATAGACAACAGGGGTCTTGCCGAAAAGGCGAGGCGGGAGACTGCGGATGTCAAAGCGCGCAGAGCATTCGGCGATGCAGCCCGCCACACGGACACGGGCGAGAAGTTCCGGCAAAGTCTCCGGCTCTAAGCGCTCCATCGTCGCAACCCGGAATCCATGCTGCTTGGCGAAACGTCGGACGCCAGCCAGTTCCCGCCGGTACTTCTCCTCCCCTGCGTGGAAGTCGAGGCAGAGGATCGTTCCAGCGGACCGGCCGTCCTGATGGCTATTTCGCGCCCTGTCCATGCAACCCATTATAGCACATCGATGCGGCGACCCCGGCGGTTTTGCCAGCATGGATTCCTTCCCGCCATTGTGCTACCATAGATGCTGCCATGAAAGCACGCATCATCCAATACCGCTTCGGCCCGGAGCCATCCGACCTCGACGCCAATTTCCAATGGATTCTCAATGAGCTCGACGCCTGCGACGACTCGCTTGACGTCATTGTCCTGCCTGAGGGCTGCGACGCGCCGGCACCGGATGCCCCTCCGGCGCCAGGTTCATCCGCCGCTTCGGCGGCTAGCCACGCGGGCTCGCGCGAAAAGCCCCTTCTTGCGGCTGTCGCCGCGACGGCGCGGCGCTGCCATGCCGCCGTATTCGTGAACTCCTATGCCGAAACCCCTACCGGCACACGCAACCGCACTTTCGCCTACGGCCCCGACGGCGAGTTTGCCGGCTTCTACGACAAGCAGAACCTCACACCGGGCGAGCACAAGAAGCTCGACGACTCCTACACGCGTGAACCGTCGGCGCCGACTGTCATCAACATTGGCGGCGTCCGCTACGCCTTCCTTACCTGCTACGACTTCTATTTCGTCGAGCAATGGGCCGCCCTGGCGCGCGTGCAGCCGGATGTCATCATCGGCTGCTCGCGCCAGCGCACCGACACCCACGAGGCGCTGTCCTTCCAGAACCGCACCTGCGCCTACGCAACCGGCGCCTACCTCCTGCGCGCCAGCGTGAGCATGGGCGCGGACAGCCCCACCGGCGGCTGCTCTTGCGCCATCGCGCCCGACGGCAAAGTCCTCGGCGAATTCACAAACGAGGTCGGCCACTTCGACGTCGAGTTCGACCCGCACGCCAAGTATCTCAAAAAGGCCGGCTATGTCGGCAACATCGTATCCACGCACCCCGAATACGTGGAGCGCGGACGGCGTCCATGCAAATACCGCCCGGGCGGCAGCGCCATCGCGCCCTTCTTCGCAGAGCTGCCCGCGAAGCGCCTCTGCGCCCACCGAGGGCTACACGGAGCGGCCATCCCCGAAAACAGCCTCCCTTCGCTTGCCGCCGCCACGGCGCTCGGCGCTTCGGAAATCGAGTTCGACCTCTGGCCAACCGCCGACGGCATTCCCGTCTCGCTCCACGACAACACGCTGGAGCGCGTCAGCGACGGCAATGGCAACATCCGCGAAAAGACATTCGCGCAACTGGCCGGCATCGATTTCGGCAACAAGGCCGACCCCTGCATGGGCGGACTCGGCGTCCTGACCTTCAAGGCGCTGATGGACAAGCTCGCCTGCCATGCGTCGATGAACATCCACATCAAGGGGCGCGGGGCCAAGGACGGCGATTGGAGCGATGAGGCACTGGCATCCGTCGTCCGCGAAATCGACGACCACGACGCACGCCGCCACGTCTATTTCATGACCAGCGACGGCGACCTCCAGCAACGCCTTGCAGCAATTGCGCCCGACATCCCCCGCTGCATGGGCAACGACAGCCTTCAAAACCTGAACCGCCCCGACATCGTGGACTACGCCATCAAATACAATTGCCAGATGGTGCAGCTATTCAAGCCATACTTCACGCAATCGACCATCGACAGGGCGCGTGAGGCCGGCATGCGGATAAACGTTTTCTGGAGCGACGACCCTGAGGAGGCGAAGCGCTTCCTCGAAATGGGCGCGGACACCATCCTCACCAACAGCTGGCTAAAGCTCCACAAGGCGCTCGCCATGAACTAGGGCCGGCGACCTACTTCAGCCGCCATATCCTGAGCGGCGTGTGCTCCTGCCCGAAATCCGGGACAATGCAATCCAGCACGTAGCGCTCCGCCAGCGCGGCATCGATGACCGCTCGTTCCGCGTCGTTCTTCTTCAGTTCAGGCGCCGACATCGAAAAGGCGTAGTCCGACAGCGCAACCAATTGATAGCGCCCGCTTCGAATCGCCTCAAGCGCCAGGTTCCTGTTCAGCACGTGGAAGCGGCGCGCCTCGTCGTCGGACAAGTCGGCAAAATAGCCAAAGGGCCCCATCTCAAACCCCGGCGGCACGCTGCGTCCAGAGTCAACGGCCAGATAGGCGTCCTGCGTGAGAAGCGGCTCGCCAGGAGGGAACATCACATCCACATTCCGCGCCGTCAAATGCATGGCCCAGACATCGGGCTTCGCCTTCTTCTCAACCCAGAAGCGATCCTTGCGCAGGACAAGCCACGACTCGTTCATCGGCGACGTGAAGGCGAACAGCGCCGCAGCGACGGCGAAGGCAAACAGCAGCGGCCCCTGGCGCGACTCGTCGGCTGCAGACCAGAACAGCGCCGACGCGGCAATGGCTGCCAGCGGCATGATGGGGGTCTGGTAGTCGTCGTAGGGGAACGGTGCTGACACATGGACAAGGAAGGCCGCCGCGAAGGCGGCAAGGGCCATCCAGCAGAAGCCGCGAAGGCAACCCTGACTCGCGGGCCCTTCATCCTGACTCACGGGCTCCGCCCCGCGTACACATTCTCCCCCTCCCCGTGCAATCGCAATAATTCCAAGCATCACCAATGGCATGTAGTTCCGCGCGAGCCTGGAGACCGACCCCAGCGGCAGCGACAATCCGCCGCCGGCGCGGCCGCCGTGGAAGAAATTGGCGAAGGCGAATGCCTCCCAATCAGCCATAACGAAAGGCAGAAGCCCCGCAGCGAGGCCAAGCGCGCCGCCTATTCCAAACCAAAGCCAAAGCCCCGGATGACGCCGCCGCACAGCCAGCAGCCACAGGCCAATGACCGGAAGCATCGCGCCCAGGGAAAGGCGCGTCGCCGCAGCCAGGGCCAGCAACGCACCTCCAGCAACGCCGCACGCCACCACAATTGCGCGCCTGCTAGCAGTCCATGCGCAAGCCAAAGCAAGGGCGCCGCCGGAGACGAACAGCGAGGCCAACGCGTATGTCTTGGGGATAACCGTGAAGTAGGAATGCGCCACGTTGCACTGGAGAAGCAGGAAAACCGTAGCTCCGGCGACCAGGCGCCTCCCCTGCCCCGCAAGGCGCGCCGCCGCCAGCGACGCCAGCACCGATGCCAGCAGGCCGAACTGCGCCGTCAGCATGCGCCCGCCAAGAACGCCAATGTGCGACCATTGCGAGACCAGCGCTCCGTAAACGGCCGGCATCATAGGCGCCTGCGTGAAGAAGAAGTCGCGATAGGGCCGCGCCCCGGCGGCGAAGTTCCTCGCCGCGAGCAGATACCACCCCTCGTCCAGGTTCAGCGGGCCGAGGACGGTGTTCGCCACAATTAGAGCCAATGCCAGAAGCACCGCCAGCACCACGGCGGCGGACAGCCAGAGGTTTTTTATTTTTGCGGCATCAACCTTCATCACCAATTCCTATTCCCAAATCCCAATTCTCAAATCTTAAATATCAAATATAAAATCTTAAATCTCAAATTCAAAATTCTTAGATTTCAAATCTCAAATCCCTTTTCCTCTTCTCAAATTTCAAATTTCAAATACCCAATCTCAAATCTCAAATCTTAAATCCCAGATTCCCATTTCCAGTCTTCAAATGCGCACCAGCCGGAAGACAATCCAGAAAGCCGCAAGCCCCAGAAGCCACGCAACAACCACGCCCTTCCTGTCCGGAACGACCGCGCGCTCCTTCTCCTCCTCAACATCGGCCCGGATTACACCCATCCGCAAGAAGTGGTGAAGCTTCGCGTCATCCAAATCGGATCTCAGTTTGTCCGGGCCGTGGTCGTCGCGCACGTCCAGGCGCCAGTCCATCTTGTGGCCGTCAAAGTGCCAGAGCCAATTCCCATGCCCCTTCGAGTGTTCGGGCCTGCTTTCAAACTCCGACATAACCTTAGACCTTGCGACCTGCGACTTTGGATTTAATTAAGGAATGATGAGCACATCCCCAGGCTTTACCCTGTCGCCGTTCTTCACCTTGTCGGGGTTCGCATCGCGAATTCGCGGCCACTGTGTCCTGTCGCCATAGACATATTCGGCGATTACAGAAATGCTGTCGCCCTTGCGGACTTCGTATGTCTGCAGGACTTTCTCTTTCCCGTCCGTGTCCGTAATGGTAACCGAATCCAGCTTCCCGGCATTGACGCCATCCGTGGGCGAGGACTGTATTCGCTTGATCCAAAGCAGCTGGTTGTCGATCTTGTTGTTCAAACGAACAATCTCCGCGCGCAATGTGGCATTGGACTCCGCAAGCGTCTCGTTCTGCGCTGACAGTTTCGCCACCTTGTTGTCGAGTTCCGCGTAGTTCTTCCTGATGCGGACGCCCTCGCTGTCCTCGCTGTCGGCAATCGCGCGGACATACTGCGCGGAGAGCAACTGCCCGACTTTCTCAATGCGGTTTGAGACTATCGTGAAGTCTCGCGTGGCCCCCTTCCCATTGGAATTCATCCCGGCTGTTTCAATGTAGCGGCGATAGTGGTAGATGGCGGCGAGGTAGTCGCGCCTGTATTCATGCAGGAGCAGCGCCAACTGCAGATGCGCCAGCGGCGCCGACTTGTAGGCGTCGATCGTATCCTGGTAAAGCTTGATGGCGCGGTCGTATTCCCCCAGGCGCTCGGCGGCAATCGCCTCCTGCATCTCGCGGGACGACGCGGCATCCCCGTCTTTTGCGCGCCCATCCTGGCGCGCGCATCCCGCCGCCACCATCAATAGGCAAATGTTCGCTAAAACAATCTTCGTTGAAATCATCTTCATCATCTGACGGCGCAGTTGTCGGTCATCATGGTGCCCCGAGCGGGATTCGAACCCACGACCCACGGCTTAGAAGGCCGTTGCTCTATCCAGCTGAGCTACCGGGGCAAAGAAAAGTGGAAAATATTATACCACTTTAGTAGAATGTTTGCGTATTCTCTTACAAACCAAACTCTTTTTCACCATGAACAAACGCGCATCATTCGTTGCCTCCGCAACTTTCCTAGCCATCGTCGCACACCTCGCCGCAGCCCCGGCAATCCCGCCCACATCAACCATTGCGGCGAAGATCAACATGGCCAAGGCGCAGTCCCTGCCCGCCGCCTCGCAGGCCATTGACTGCCTCCTCGCCGAGGTGCCAGACATCCGCACCGCCGTGAAGATGATATCCCAGTCCTTCGGCGTCGATGTCCGCAAAGACGTCTCCACAGTCATCGCCTTCTCCGATGGCTTTTCATACAGCGACGGCCGCGTATCCCTCAAGGACGCCTCCTCCCTCGCAAGCGGCAAGTTCGACACTGCCCGCATGTCGGCCGCCGTGAAGAAGGCCCCTGGCTTCACGAGTGTAAACGCCAGTGGCCTGGAGGCAATGACGGCGGACTTCTCAAAAGGACGCTGGGTAGCCTTCCCTTCCGGCAACACCGTCCTTGCCTCCTCCACGAAGTCCGCCATTACCAAGGCCGCCGCCGCACTGGCCGCTGTCTCTGACGCCTCCCAAGGCTTCCTTGCAAAGTCAATCGACGCAGACTGCGCGGCCGTGGTCGCCATTGACGGCTCCAAGGGGGCGCCAAACCTCACCACTCTCACCAGCGGACTCCTAAAAGCCGACGCCCGCAGCATCGTCGCCAAGATTACAGAACCCACCCCTGGCACCGCCCGCCTCGACGTTGACATGGTCTTCGACAACGAGACTATTGCCGCCCAGACCTTCGCCACCATCAATGGAATTAAGATGCTTACGGCGCTGCGCCAGGCGCAGGATCCCTCCGCTCCATCATTGCTTCAGCGCCTGGTGGAAGCCGATGTTAACTGCTCCGGCTCAAAGGTCCATTTCGCGATGACCGCCAGCGCGAAAGACCTTTCCTCCCTCAAGTTGTAGGGCGCTAGGCCAGCAGTTCGACGCCGCCTATATTCCGCGCCCACTCAAAGGCCTTGCGCCAGTGGTTGCAGGTAAAGGCCTCCGCGCCTATGTCCCGCGCCACCGTCAGCGCCTCCGGCGTGTTCACGCCGTAAACGCGAAAAGACATCCCCGTCGCGCGCACGGCGTCGGCTTCGTCTGGCGTCAGCGGCCTGTCGTTGGCGCAAAGCCCGGGACAAAAGGCCCAGAAGCCCGCCTCCGCGCACTGGGCCGTTTTCGCCGCGACGTCAACGTCGCCATTCTTCGGCACACCCAGCAGAAACAGCGTCCGATATTTCGGCAGCCTTTTGTGGAAATCGAGCAGCGCTTCAAACTTGAAGGACGACACGACGATGTTTTCCTCAGTCAGTCCGGCCGCGCGAACCGCCGCGTCAAAGAGCTCCGGATAGTCTGGCGCGTAGCCTTTGATCTCGGCCTGAAGGGTTCCGTGGCGCGGCACTGTCGCTAGCACTTCGTCAAGAAGCGGGATTCTCTCCCCTTCCCCGTTCGGAGGCGTAAGTCGCAGAGTCGCCACTTCCTCGGGCGTCAAGTCAACGATGGCCTTTTCGCAGCCGGTGTAGCGCCTCAGTTCGTTCTCGACATGGATGCAGACCATCTGCCCCGCCGCCGTGCGGTGGAAGTCGGTCTCCACCCATGTCGCCCCTGCCTCCCATGCGAGGCGGAATGCCTTGAGAGTGTTCTGCGGAACGCTGTCGTCCCAGATGCCCCGGTGGGCGATGTTGCGGATCTTCACATTTGCCATTTTCGTTTTTCCCAAAGCAACCATTCTAGCAATTCCGCCGTTCCCTTTCCACAACGACGGGCTCTCTATGCTATAATGGATGCAAAGGGCGATAGACGCCATTTGAGAAAGTGAAGGTTTGACATTGTGGATGTAATCCATGCAAAGGCCATAACGGCCGCACTATTTGGAATCCCCGGCGCCTTTGCGCTGCTGGCGCCGGCGGCGGCGCGCCGCGTGGCAAAGGTCTTTCCCGACAACGCCGTCGCAGGCCGCATCCTCTCGGCCGCCGCGCTCCTTTGGGCTGCGGCGCTGATCTACTACACGCCACTCGACTTCCTGGCGAAGTTCCGCGTCGCGATAACGGTTTTCCTCATCGTCGCCGTTCCGCTCTCTTGGGCATGGACGCCGACGCTCCTCGCCGCACGTTCCCTTGGAGGGCTATGGTGTCTGATTCCGGCGCCGGTGCTGGTGGCTGTTAGGTTCGCCCCCGGAAGCGGGCGGCTGGTGACGGTCTCATTAATGTATGTCATGGCAGTGGCCGGAATGTTCTCCACCTTCTCGCCTTACCTCCTCCGCGACGCACTCTTCAAATTTTCGGATTCAAGCAACACCATGGCAAGAGTCATCGGGCTGCTGTTGCTGGTAGCCGGGACTGCCGCAGCTGCCGCATGAGGCGTCGCGCCACATGGTCCACGCGGGTGTTGCCCTTAATGTCCCCTTTTGATATACTTTCAGACAGTTGAGATGTTTTTTGCTCCCGCCAAGATGCTTCTAAACTCCCGCGCCAGATGCGCGGTGGTGGTGCTTTGCACCGCCGCCTGCATGGTTTCGTCGCACGCGCTTGCCGACGAGGAAGAGGTCCGGCGCATAGACGATGAACTTGTCTCGGCCTGGCGCCTTGGCGGAGGCTCAGCCGGCGCCGCCATGCCGATGGAGGACCTCTCATTCCCAATCGACCACTTCGAAGACGGATCCGTCCGCGCGCAGTTCAACGCAGACTGGGCCCTCGTGCCTGACGACGAAGACGACTTCGTCCGCGCCAAAGGCATAAGAATCGACCTCTACGACGAAGAGGGCAACGTCATTGGCTGCTACGTGGCGGAAAACTGCATCTTCGACCGGGCGACGCGCACCGGCTACTGCGAAGGGCCGGTGAGAATCGAATACAAGGCGCCTGGGCGCAACATCAAACTTGAAGGCATGGGCATGCAGTGGAACCTTGCCACGCGCAACGCGAAGATACTTTCGGAACCAATACTCGAAATGTCCCAGATCATGGGCGAACTCGGAGGGGCTTTTAGATGAACCTAGGAATCAAGCGGATTTCCGCAATCATGGCGGCTTTTCTGGTGACCGGCGCGGCATGCGCGGCCGGCGCCGTCAAGGGCGACACCACCATCACTTCCAGCCGCATGGAATACGACTACTCGCGCTCGTCGATTATCTTCGAGGAGAACGTGAAGATCGCCAACCCCGAATACACCATGACATGCGAGCGCCTGGTGGTAATGCTCAACTCGACGAACGACGTCAAGTGGATCAAGGCCACGAAGAACGTGATCCTGGTGAATGGCGACCGCAGCGCCAAGTGCGACGAGGCCGTTTACACCAAGGCCGACGGTAAGGTTGTTATGACAGGGCGCGAGGTGATCGTGCAACGTGCCAAGGACCAGATGACCGGCACGAAGATCACCATTTGGCTGAACGAGGAGCGCGTGGAGTGCGAACCGGCACGCATGGTGATTCAGGAGACAACGGTAAACTCCGGCAAGGGAGGCGCAGGCAACATCCTGCATAAGTAACACATGCAAGCGGGCGACAACCAGAACACGGCCATCAGGCCGCCGGACATAGAGGCAATCGGCCTTGTGAAGTCCTACCACGGACGCACCGTGGTGAAGGGCGTGTCGATTTCCGCCCGCTGCGGCGAGACCGTCGGCATCCTCGGCCCCAACGGCGCAGGCAAGACGACTTCCTTCTACATGATTGTCGGACTGGTAAAGCCGAACGCGGGGCGCGTCCTCTTCCAAGGCGAAGACGTCACGCGCATGCCCGTTTACCTTCGAGCCCGAAAGGGGCTTGGCTATCTGGCGCAGGAGGCGTCGGTATTCCGCAAGCTTTCGGTTCAGGACAACATCATGGCGATTCTGGAATCGATGCCCATGACGCGCGCCGAGCGCCGCGACCGCCTGCAGGAACTCTTGTCGGACCTGCGGCTGGAGCATGTGGCGAAGCAGATGGCCTTCACACTTTCCGGCGGCGAGCGCCGCAAGCTTGAAATCGCCAGGGCCCTGGTCAGGCGCCCGACGATACTGATGCTTGACGAGCCTTTCAGCGGCGTCGACCCGCTTGCGGTTCACGACATCCAGGAGATTGTCCGCGACCTCAAGCGGCGCGGGCTTGGCGTGATGATCACCGACCACAACGTCCGCGAGACGCTGTCCGTCGTGGACAGGGCATACCTCATCTACGACGGCGGAGTGCTCCGCGAAGGTTCAAGCGAATTTTTAATCAACGATCCCGAAGCGCGCAAGGTCTATCTTGGCGACGACTTCAGGATGTAACAAAACAAAAGGAGAACTAAAATGGCAATAGAAGCAACGGCACGTGACAAGGAAATCCCGGCGGCGGCATTGGACTACGCGAAGGGCCGCGCGGCGGCAATCGAAAAGGATTTCGAGAAGGTCTCTCAAGTCCGCGTGGTGCTCGACACCGCGCGCCACCTCTACACGGCGCAGTTCACGGCCACCGTGGTCGGCGAAAACTTCGCCGCCGAGGCCGAGGACGACAGCAGCTTCACGAAGGCCGTCGATGCGGCCTACGAGAAGATTTTCTCGCAGATCCGCAAGCGCCGCGACATCGTTGGCGACAACAGAAAAGCCTGAGGCGCGGTAGGCAGTGCCAGATGATGCAAAGACTGCGGCCGCCCCGACGACCGTAAAGAAGTTTCTTGAAGCTGGGAAGAAGCGGCTCTCGCTCTCGCTTGTAGCGGGCGAGAGCGGCCTCGACAGGCAAATCCGAGAGCCGGCCATCAACCGGCCAGGGCTTGCCTTGGCGGGCTTCTACAAGTTTTTTCCCGTGAAGCGCATCCAGGTGGTGGGGCATGCGGAGTTCTCCTACTACATGTCGCTCCCCGAAGACCTTCGGCGGGAGCGCATGGAGAGGCTCTTCGCCACTCGCGTCCCATGCATCGTCTATTCGCGGCGGCGCAAGCCCGACGACGCGGCCTGCGCCCTGGCTAACAAGTATTCGGTGCCACTGCTAAGGACGCAGATGATCACCGGCCCCTTCGCCAATGCGGCCACCATAATAATGGAGGAGCTGACCGCCCCAAGGGCGCGTATCCACGCCACGATGATGGAGGTCGCCGGTATGGGCATTCTCATCGAGGGGCCTCCCGGCATTGGCAAAAGCGAGACGGCGCTCGGCCTCATCAAGCACGGCTACGCGCTTGTCGCCGACGACTGCACCGAGGTCCGGCGCAACGGCGACGGCAGTCTCGTAGGGTCGGCAGTTCCGCTCACGCGCTTCTACATGGAAATGCGCGGGCTTGGCATCATTCACGTGCCTTCGATCTTCGGCGCGGCATCTGTCCGCGGCGAGAAGAAGGTCGATCTCGTGGTCACGCTCAAGCGCCAGTCAGAGTGCGGCGACGAAATCGACCGCACCGGAGAGAATGTCCTATACAGGACTTTCCTTGGCGTGGATGTGCCGCAGGTGGTGGTTCCCGTGGCGCCGGGCCGCGACCTGGTGAACTTTGTCGAAACTGTTGCCCAGGAATTCAGCCTTCGGCTCTCCGGCCAGATCGCCCACATCGACCTTGACGAAAGAATCAAACGCCGCAACGTCCAGCTCGCCCAGTAGGCATGGGCAAACGAACGAAAGAACGCAAAGGAAAAGCAATGGCAGAAGAAATCCACGAACGCAAAATGACGCTCCTCAATAGATACGGGATGCATGTGCGACCGGCGGGGCTTTTCGCCAAAATCGCCTCGCGGCACGATGCCGCGATCACCGTTGAGAAGGACGGCAATTCCGTGTCGGGCAAGAGCATCATGGCTCTCCTCACGCTGGAGGCGGTTTGCGGCTCCGTCATCACCGTCCGGGCCGAGGGCCCAGACGGCGAAGAGGCGCTGGATGACCTTGAGGCGCTTGTATCCCGCAAATTCGACCTGCCCGACGAACAGTAGTTTCACTCAATGGAACGCGAACGCAAATATACTGGCATAGGAGTCTCGCCCGGAGTGGCGATGGCCCACGCCTATGTCCACCGTCCGGCCGCCATTGACCCGCCACACCGAATCCTGCCCGATGGCGATGCCGCCCCAGAGTGGGAACGCCTCGTGGCCGCGAAGGGAGTTGCACGCCACCAGATCCAGCAGATGCTAGACGCCCTTGGCCTTGAAGCCTCTGGTGGCGAGGGCGGCATCCTCGAGGCACACCTGATGACTCTAGACGACGAGATGCTCATCGGCGCGCTTCGCCGCGAGATTTTCGAGAAGCACCACAACGCCGAATGGGCTGTCAGCGATATCGCCAGCGATTTCGCAAACCGGCTGCGTTCCTCCAAGAACCCACTGTTGGCAGAACGCGCTGGAGACATAACCGACGTGGCCCGCCGTTTGCTCCGCGCCCTAATGGGAACGCAGGACACAATCTCCTTCACCTTTGAAGACCGCCGCATCGTGGTGGCCGAGAACCTGACTCCTTCCGAAGCGCTGTCGCTGCCCCGCGACCGCGTTGCTGGCGTCGCCCTTGACCGTGGCGGCATCACATCCCACGCGGCCCTGCTTGTCCGCGCGCTTGGAATACCGGCGGTCTTCGGCCTAGGCGACTTCTCCTCGAATGTGGAGTCCGACGCCATCGTGGCAATCGATGGCAATGCGGGCGAGGCACTGATTTCTCCAGGTGAGAACGAAGAGGCCCATCTGAACCGACTTGCCGCCGAACGGGAGGCTCTGATTCGCACCGTCCGCGAGCGCGCCTGCGAGAAGGTAGCCACTCCCGATGGCGTCGAGGTCCGCTGCATGGCGAATATCGAAGACGCCGATGGAATAAATGAACTTCTAATGGAAGGCGCCGATGGGGTCGGCCTGTTCCGAACGGAGTACCTGTGGCTCTCGGAAGGTCGCCCCGTCGAAGAAGACCGCCAGGTTGAAACCTACGCCACCGCCGCAAAAGCGCTTGTGGACAGGCGTCTCGCCATTCGGGCATTCGATTTGGGGGGCGACAAGTTCCGCGGCGGCGCTGGCATGGGGAAGTCTGAAGACAACCCCTTCCTAGGCACGCGATCCATCCGCTTCCTTCTCGCAAACAAGACATTCTTCAAAATCCAAATCCGCGCCATCCTCCGCGCCTCCGCAGTTGCCGGACGCGCCATTGACTTCACCATCCCCATGGTGAGCGACATAGGCGAACTCGTCCAGACACGCCACCTTATCGAGGATTGCGCCGACGAGCTTGCGAAGCGTGGAACCCCCTATGTCCTCCCGCGCGTTGGCATCATGGTCGAAGTGCCTTCGACCGCCCTCTGCGCCCGCGCCTTCGCCAGCCACTGCGACTACTTCTCTCTCGGCACCAACGACCTCACACAATACACGCTTGCCGTTGACCGCTGCAATGCGTCGGCAGCCCACCTCTACCAGCCACTCCACCCATCTGTCCTCTCACTCGTGCGGATGACGGTCGATGCGGCCGGCAAGGCGTCGATTGGAGTCTCGGCTTGCGGCGAGATGGCAGGAGATCCGCTTAGCGCCCTCGTGCTCCTTGGCCTAGGTGTTCGTGAGTTCAGCATGGCGCCATCCGCAATTCCACTTGTCAAGGAGACTTTCAGGAGAGTTCCGGCGGCTAAGGCCGCTAAGGTCGCCACGCTCCTCGGCAGCGCCTCCACGGCGAAGCAAATCCGCCACTGTGCGCGCAACATCCTTGCGCATTTCGCGCCGGAGATTTTAAGGCAATGCTAGCCAAAGGCGCAAAACTGACTGTCCTCGCGGTGAAGGTCTCTATTCTGGCCATCGCCGTAGCGTTCCTCTACGGGCTTACAACCTTCTACCTCTTCGGCGGACGCTTCCTCGGCCTTGAGGAGAAAGGCGTGCAGATTACAGATGTTGAAATCAACACTGGTGAAACCGTGACGCCCGACATACTCATGGGCTGGCTGGGAGTGGAACGCGACGCACCGCTCTTCGCCTCGCGCAGATTTGGAGCCAACGACCTACGCGCCGCCATGGTCCGCGCCATGGCCAACCCAACCCTTGCATCGCTATATGTCTCGCGCGAGTTCACTGGCAAGGTAACCATCCATGCCACGGAGCGCAAGCCTCTCGCCCGAATCGCTGGACGCGGCCTCGCCATCGACCGTGATGGCTATGTATTCGCCTTCCGCAAGACGGGAAAGGACAGCCTCGTCGATATTGAAGGTTCAGTTCCCGCAGGACTTCAGGCAGGGAACAGAATCGTTCCTTCGTCGCTAGACGCCTCTATCGCCATGGCGCAGGGCCGCTCAGTTCCATCCGCCATGGGTGTCGCCGCGCTCCGACTCATAGACTATCTGGCCGAGGGCTCATCCCCTCTTCCGCTCTCCGCGATTGGCTCCGTCAACACCGATAATCAGGACTATCTGAAAATAATCTTCAAAGATGGCCGCACTGCACGGTTAGCGTGGGACTGCATGAAGTCCTCGCAGGCAGCCGACGGACTCGACTACCTCGCCGCGCAAATTGCAGGCCTCGCCAAGGCCATGACCTCTCGGGAAGGCCGCGCCCACCGCCACTTTGACTTTACCATCAAGGGGCGTGGATACGGACTTCGGTAGCCACCCCTGATTCGCCCGTCATCAAGCGCCCTCCCTCGCCACCGTTCTCCCTCTTCCCCTCTGTTCTGTGCCACGCATGTCGCGGCTTCCCTCCTGGTGCGCAGGCTCAGTCCTGCGCTGCCGTTCCCCTTCTTCCACCCTCTGTCCTGTGCCATGCCATGCATTGCGCTTTTTTTTGTCCTGACGCGCAGGCTCAGTCCGGCGCTGCCGTCATGCGCTAGCCCGCTCGCCCACGCCAGTTCTCCATTTTGCCCTCCACATTGTCCTCCACCCTGCCTGCGTGAACCTTTCCGCAGGCATTTCCCCCAATCTCTTCTCTAAAATCCTTTCCAGCGCCGTCACCCCTCTTCCTCGACCATTTTCTTCTCCGCACCGTAGTCTTGTGGAAGCTTCTCCCCCACATTCGCCTAGGATTTCGCGTGCGCATTTCCACGCAGATTCCAGTGCATCCGCCTCGAGCGCGTATGTCCCGCTTACAGTCCTCCCCCCTCGAAGACCATTCTTCTTTTTCATCCGCACTGTAATCTTTCCACATTTGCCACCGCCGAGAGGCTGCAGGGTTGCTTCTGCGCCTTCAGCCAGCAACGCTGCAGCTGGAATGGGATCTGCGGCTCCAGCCGCCTGCCTAAACTTCTCAGCCAACCCTTTGTAGCGCATCGCATTCTTGTAATGTGAAAGCAGTTCTGGGCAGTTCTCCCTAAGCCACCCCTTGATTCCCGGATTGCGACCGACTATTTCACCATCCACGTTGCGGAGCAAAGAATTGTCGCAATACGCTTCAAGATCACAGAGCATGGAGCCGAACCGTAACGCCTCTATTGCACCAGTTCCAGCCTTCGCATACTGCATCAGCAACTCCTCTGGCTTCGGACACGGGCTTGTCGTGAAGCGGTCGCGGACGCGCCGCCGCTCCTTCGCAAGACGCTCCCTGCGGCTCCGCTCCTGCGGATAATACTTAGGCCGCCGCATTTTTGCAAGAAGGACACGGGACATCTTGGCAACAGCCCATATTCCCATCCCTACGGAGACTTGTCCTGCCGCAAGCGTCAAGCCCGCCAGAGCACCAACGGCCTCCGATCCAATAGACAAGTTTTGGTATGGGTTCATGTGCTGGCCAATGGCCGCACCAGCCCTCACTTCGGCCATACCGACATTGATAAGGAGGCGCAGCATGTCGCGCCCGTTGAGGAAATCGAAGGCTTCGCCAAAAGCCTTCCTACGAAGTGATGAATATCTCATGAAATCAATGATAGCAGAAAGAAGAGGGGATTTCAAGACTACGGAGAGGAAAGGATAATGGAGGGGGTGAAAACTTGCGTCTAATGGGGTGTTGAGGTATCATGGAAGGCATGCAAAATAATACTAATACGATTGCATCTCTTATCGACGCTATCTTCTCCGCCAGCGCACCTTACTTCTTCACAGGCGCCGGAGTATCCACCCTCTGCGGGATTCCAGACTTCCGCGGCCCAAACGGACTCTACCGCGACCCAAATGTGGCCCGGATGTTCGAGATAGACCTCTTCGACGAAGACCCTTCCTATTTCTACAGCATGGCCGACACTCTCGTTTACGGAACATCTGCAATCGAACCCGGCCCCGTCCACCGCGCAATCGCGGCGCTTGAGCACACAGGGCGCAGCTTGGGTGTCGTCACGCAGAACATCGACGGCCTCCACGAGCGCGCAGGCTCCTCACCCGTCTATGCCGTGCACGGCTCGGCTGCAATGCACCACTGCCGCCGATGCGGTGACGCCAAGACCTTCGATGAAATCGTCGCCATCCGTGGCGGCATCAAGGGCGCCGTTCCACATTGCGCCAAGTGCGGCGGGGTTTACAAGCCAGACATAACCTTCTTCGGCGAGATGCTACCCGAGGCGGCGTTCGACGGCGCAATGCGCCTTGCCGACAAAGCAGACCTTGTCGTCGTCCTAGGCTCATCGCTCACCGTCCACCCTGCGGCCTCTATTCCCCTCCGCACCTTGCGTCGCGGCGGGAAAATGGCCATCGTGAACCGTGGCGAAACTCCGTACGACGATCTAGCGGAATTCCTCTGCGACGACCTCGCCGAGTTCGCAGCCGCCCTCTTCGCACGGCTACCCTAATCGCCACGCTTCGCCAGCGGATAGGCGCGCCCTAGCATAGGATACTTTGCGCCAGCGGCCGCATTGTATGGCAGCCACTCGACTTTCGCCCCTGCTGCCAGAGCCTCTAATGCCGCCCTATCGGCGGCACTGTCGTTCACGCCAGGAATCAACGGCACGCGGAAGACAAAGGGCACTCCGCTCGTGCGCAGCCAGGTGACATTCTCCAGCACCAGCGCCAAATCGCCGCCAGTCCAGCGGCGGAAGGCATCGGCATCGTGGTGCTTCAAGTCCTGATAGACGAAATCCATCCGCGAGACTACGGATCGGAAGTCCTCTTGCGGAGCGTGGCCGCTCGTCTCAATGGCGAGATGGATGCCATGGGCGTGGAGGAGGTCTGAAACCTCGCAGACGAATTCGGCCTGCGCCAGAGGTTCCCCTCCGGAGAAGGTGACTCCGCCGCCGCTCTGAAGCATGATGTCGGCGTTTATGAGAAGTTCCCTGGCAAGAGCTGACGCCTCCCAGTCAACGCCACATGGAATCTCCTCGCCGTCGCGTCGGCGCATGGTCTCGACCTCGAACCTCTGCCCCTCGGGGTTGTGACACCAGGCACAGCGCAGCGGACACCCCTTCAAAAAGACGGTAGTCCGCACGCCCGGTCCGTCGTGCAGCGTGAATTCGCGAATCTCAAAAACCCGCCCCTTCATGGCGCGGCGAGTTCAACGCGCTTGATGATCTGATCCTGGAACTCCTTGTCAAGCTCAACGAAGTAGCCGCTCCAGCCCCAGACGCGCACAATTAGGTGGCGATGCTTCTCCGGGTGCGCCTGGGCGTCAAGCAGCGTCTCGCGGTCAATTGCGTTGATCTGCAACTGGTGGCCGCCGCGCATGACGAAGAAGCGCACGAGCTCCGCCACCTTGTCCACGCCATCAGGCATTGCAAATGCGGAGTCGTGGATTTCAATCGTCAGAGGGCCGCCATTGGAGACGAGCCCCAAATCAGGCTCAGTGAACGAGCGCACCACCGAGACAGGCCCCTTGACAGGGAAGTCGAGCGATGGCGCCCAGTTGGCAGGATACGGCTGACCGGAGAGGCGGCCTGACGGAGACGCCTTGAGCTCGCGGGCGTGCCAGACATAATACATGGCGCTGCCGGTGCCGGGACGGAAGATGCCGCCACGGTCATTGCGCTTGCCGTCAAAAGCATGGCCCCAGAAGGCGATTACACGCTGCGCAATCTCATCGGCGCGGGCGTCGGCATTGCCCATCTTCGGTGCGGCCTTGGCGGCGGCGAGAACATCGGGGCGACCAGCGAAGTCGGTGTCGAGCAGCGCCACAAGCTCCTGCAAGGAGACAAGTTTCTTTTCAAAGACCAGCTCGCGGACGGCGGCCAGAGAATCCACGGCCACGGAGATGCCGGTGCCATGGATGCCGAAGTTGTTGTATTTGGCGCAGCAGGAGAGGTCGCGGGCGGACGCGATGCACCCAGCCGAGATCGCCGAGACAAACGGCCCAGGCAGCACCTCTACATGCGAGTATTTGGCGACGAGCGCGTCGGCGCGCCGCTTGACCTCGGCGAGGAATGCGGCCTCGATGGCGGCAAAGGACGGGGGCTCAGCCCCCGAGCCCCCAGACGCAAGGGTTCTTAGCGTGGTGTCGAGGGCGCCGGGGAAGTTCACGGCGTCGATGTTGTCGATGTCCAGGGCGCAGCCGGGGATGATGAACTCCCAGCATGCAGCCACGGTGTAGTCGCGGGCGTCCTCGGGCGCGTAGCCCCAGCGCTCAAGCGCCGGGATGACCACATCGTCGTTGGCATATTGCGGGAAGCCAAGACCCTTGGCGGTAAGTTCGGTGCCAAGGCGATAGATCTCAATTGGCGTCTCCTTGTTGACGCGGAGGTTGATCTTGGGATCGACGAGCTTCAGTTCGCCACATGCCTTTAGGCAAAGGCGAGAGAGGTCGTTGAAAGCCGGCTTGCCATCGCGGGTCACGCCGCCGAGCATTACGGACTGGCCGTTGTCGCCCTGCTGGACGCCGATGTAGAGGTCGCTGTCGCGGTTGCAGGCGATGAAAAACTCCTCAAGGAGCTCAAGCGCGCCGTCCTCGTCCAACTGGCCCTCGCGGATGTCGGACTCGAAATATGGCAGAAGATACTGGTCGATGCGGCCAAGGCCGCAATGGTATTCGCCCTCGCACCACATCGCATAGTGGAGGATGCGCAACGACTGAAGAGCCTCGTGGAAAGTCCGCGCGCCAAGGCGCGGGACGCGGGAGAGAATCTCCACGATTTCCGTTAGGCCGCGCTCCTCGGCGGCGGCGCGATAGCGCTCCACCAGCCCCAGCACCGCCTCGACGGAGAGGATCGAGTTCTCGAGGAACTCGATGCCGGCGGCATCGTCCTCGGCGCGGGCGCGCTCAAGACGAGAGCGCATCTCGGAGAGGCGGGCGTCGAGGCCATCGCGGATAGACGGACCGAAGTCTGCCGTGATGTTGAAGACAACGCCCTTCTCACCGAAGGCCGTACCTGTGGCGCGGCGCGCGTCCATCTCCGCATCGCTGTGGAGGTCGGGGATCTGGCGGACAGTGCGAGTGAAGGCGATGCGCTCGCCGTCAAGGAAGGCAGGCTTCTCGCCCTCGGCGCGAAGCATCTCGCAGAGGCCGATGCGTGCGCGCGCCATGTCTGGCGTTTTCTCCGCGACAAAGCGCTCCAGCAATGGCGCCCAGTCGGCATCGCGGCGGAGGGCATCCTGCCGACGGTCGAAGGTGTAGTCGAGAAGAGAGCTGATTCTGTCAGTCATGGCAATTACCTCAGTTATGGAGAATGATAAAATTCGCCGGCTCAGACGCGGCGGATGGGAAGACGCATAGACGCCGCATCGTGGCATGGAACCGGCACGGGGATGCCGGCACCCATGAGGGTGTCACCGGACCAGACGCCAAGCTCACCGACTTCGTAACGAGCGGCGGGGTCAAGCCCGCGCAGGCGCAGGACGACATCGTTGCCATTGGGAACGGCGCGGCGCCGGACAACGGAAAGGAGGCCGCTGGAACGGTCCTTTGCGACGAACATCCAGGCATCCACGGCGTTGTCGCTCCAGGCATTTGAGAGGCGGTAGTGGTCGCCAGCCAGAGTCAACGGGTGGTAGCGGTGGAAGTCGGCAATCTGCTTGGGAACGAGAGCCCTGTCTTCGTCTGAGAGCTTCGTCGTGTCGAGTTCGTAGCCGAAGGCGCCGGCGAGAGCGACTGTGGCGCGAGTCTCGAACGGGGTGATACGGCCGACCTGGTGGTTCGGGCATGCGTAGACATGCGCGCCCATCGTCGAGCAGGGGTAGAAAATGGAAGTTCCGCCCTGGATGCGGGTGCGCTCGACGGCATCGGAGTCGTCGGAGCACCAGATCTGCGGCGTGTAGCGGAGCATACCGGCGTCGAAGCGTCCGCCGCCGCCCGAGCAGCCTTCGACGAGCAAGCCAGGGCAGCGCTCAAGGAGAAGGCGGTGGAAGCGGTAAACGCCGAGAATGAAGCGGTGCGCGGCCTCTCCCTGGCGCTCGGGCGGCAGGGCGGCTGCAAAGGCCTCGGTGTGGTTGCGGTTCATGTCGTATTTGAGATAGTCTATGCCGGCGCGGCTTGCGAGGCCCGCGACGGTATCGACAACCGCATCGACAATCTCCGGGCGAGTGAAGTCGAGCAGATATTGGTAGCGGCCGATGGAGCGGTCGCGGCCGGGGATGCACATAACCCAGTCGGGATGGGCGCGGAAGATTTCGCTATCCTCGCCAATCATCTCCGGCTCGAACCAAAGACCGAACTTGATACCGAGGTCATGGACGCCGCGCACGAGGTCAGCCATGTCGCCGACCTTGGCGGAGTTCTCAAACCAGTCGCCCATGGAAACCTTGTCGTTGTCGCGGCGGCCGAACCAGCCGTCGTCCACGACAATCATCTCGGCGCCGAGAGAGGCCGCGTCGCGGGCGATGGCCAGGATCTTCTCAGCATTGAAATTGAAGTATGCGGCCTCCCAGCAATTGACGAGCGCGGGGCGCGGCACCTTCGCCCACTTCTGGTCGATGAGATGGCCGCGCATGAAGTCGTGGAAGCGGCGGCTCATGCCGCCGACGCCCTCCGCCGAGTAGGCAAGGAAAACCTCCGGCGCCTGGAAGGATTCGCCGGGGGCGAGCTTCCAGGAGAAGGTGTCAGGCGCAATGCCCGTAACGGCGCGGGTGGAGCCGAAGGGGTCGGTATCGACATCGGCCCTGAAGTTGCCGCTGTAGCAGAGGACAAAGCCCCAGGCATCGCCCTGAGACTCGGTGGCATCGGACGAGAGCAGCGCAAAGGCGTTGTTCATCGAGTGGCCGGTGGCGCCACGGACGCTACGCATCGTGTGGATACCGCCGCCGAGGGGGAGTCGCTCGGCGTGGCGCTCGCGCGCCCATGCGCCGGGGAGTTGCAGGAGATGGAGGCCATCGCGGCGGAGGTCAAGCTGCGCACTGGCAACGCGCTCGATGGTGAATGGAGAATCGGTCGTGTTCTCGATGCGGACGCTGCGGACGATTACATCGGTCGCCGGGAAGACAGTGTAGAGGAGATGGAAGGAAGCGCCGCGCGCGGCGTCGCGGGCGAGAATGTCGAGAGTTTCGACATCCTTGTCATCGCCGGCGAAGGCGCCGGGGAGGTCGCCCATATCGAGCGCGCCCGGGCGGATCTCGTGCGACACATAGCGCAGATCGGCGGCGAGGGAGCCATCATCCCAGCGGATGGAAAGGCCGGGAACGCGGTAGTCGCCAGTGTTGACACCCGACATCTCCTGCGGGGCGGTGTCGCGTGAGAACGGCCAAGGGACACCGGCCGGCTGCGGCTGGAAGGATGGGCGCTGCTCGCGGCGGGCGAGAGCGACCAGGGCGTCGCCGTCAGACACACGCGCGCCGTAGTGCAGATGCAGCAGAAAGCCGTTGGGGTCGGCAAAGAAAGCGTAGGAAGTCGTCCGCGTATCGAGGCGGAACACTTTAGAGTTAGGGAAGTAAGTAATCATGGTGAAAAACATTATAGAAAACGGCCATCATGGCCGCAAGCGGCCGAGCCGTTTCGAATTATGCGGGCGGATACTTGCCAGCCAGCGAAAGGGGTGGAATGACCTTTTGAGAGGAAGCGAGAGGGGTCGATGGTGTCATTGACGCCTATCGCCACCTCAATTGCGTCCTTCTCCGCCGGAGGCAGACCAAAAATTGCGCGAGGGCGCGTGGACATCCTGTCTATGAGCGCGTCAAGCGTCAGAACCCCCTTCTCCACCAGATAGGTGTAGCAGAGGGCGAAAGAAGTCTCAAGCCCGACAATGCCAAAAGCGCTCCCGGAAAGCCCACGGGACTTCTCCTCCGCAGAGTGCGGCGCGTGGTCGGTTGCGATGCAGTCGATTGTTCCATCGGCTAGAGCCTCGCGCAGGGCATCGCGGTCATCTGCGCCACGGACAGGCGGATTCATCTTGAAACGCCCCTCGTCGGCCAGGTCATCGTCGCAGAGGAGCAGGTAGTGAGGCGCAGTCTCGCAAGAGATGCGAAGACCGTCGCGCTTTGCCTCGCGGACAAGCATCGCGCTCTCCTTGGTCGAGACATGGCAGATATGATACTGGACGCCGGTGTCGCGCACAATCTCCAGGTCGCGCTCCACCATGCGCCACTCGCTTGACGAAGGGATGCCAGTGAGGAAATGGGCGCGGGCGTATACGCCATCGTGGACGCAGCCGCCAGCGGGAACCAGAGAATTCACCTCGCAGTGGGCGGAGATTGGCCGCCCGACTTCACGGGCCGCCGCGAATGCCTCACGCGCCAGCCCGATGTCCTGAAGGCCGTGGCCGTCATCGGAGAAACCCACGACATGCGGCGCAAGCGCGGCGAGGTCGGCGAGTTCACGGCCAGCCTGCCCCTTGGTTATTGCGGCGAATGGGTGGACGCGCACCCGCGCCGAGCGCTCGATGGCCTCAAGCTCGACCTGCAACGCATCAAGGCAGTCCGGCACGGGGTTGAGGTTAGGCATCGCGCAGATGTCGGTGAAGCCGCCAGCCGCCGCGGCAGCAGTGCCGCTGGCTATCGTCTCCTTATATTCTGCTCCAGGCTCGCGCAGGTGGACATGGCAGTCCGCCAGCCCCGGAAGCAGGATGTGCTGGATTTCGCTAGTCCCCATTTGCGTCTTTCGGGTCCGGGTATTTGATTCCTGTCTTGAGCTGGAGCGCGGAAGATGTGGCGCTGGCGTCGGCCGGAGCCGCGATGATGGTCGGAGTAACGAAGACAAGCAGGTTCGTCTTCTCCTCGACGTCGTTCTTGTAGCGGAAGAGCCAGCCAAGCAGCGGGATCGAGCCGAGAATCGGAATGCGGTGCTCGACCTTCTTCACCGTCGTGCGAGTCAGGCCGGCGATAACGATTGTCTCGGAGTTCGGCACCGTAACGGTCGTCTTGGCGGAGCGCTTGGCGATGGTGGGGTTGAGGGCGTCGGTCGCGCTAGTCACGGAGGCGATTGTCGGCTCAAGCGCCATGCGCACCAGTTCGCCCGGCACGATGTATGGCGTGAACTTCAGCGTAACGCCCACCTCCATGCGGTCGATAGTCTGGACAGTCTCGCGGTCGGAGCCGGTTCCCTGAATGTTGGACTTGGCATAGGGGATGTCATCGACGATCTTCACCTCGGCCTCGATGTTGTTCTGCGCCTGAAGAGAGGTTTCGGAAACGATGTTGAAATGGCTGTCGCTCTTCAGCGCCTCAATGGCGATGATGCCAGGATAGGAGACGCGAAGATTGCCGGAGGCGTCGTAACCCGTGCCATGCGCGAAGGCCGCAGTCAGGCCCTGCGGCAGGATGGCGTTGGCGGCGCCCTCGATGACGCTCCCGCTGTCGGAAGTCATGCGGGAACCTGCCGAGACGCGAGTCTGGCCGCTCCTGCCGGGGGAGTCGAGCATCGTCAGCTGTGGATTCCAGTTGAAGCCGTCGCCATCGGTAACCTCGGCGATCATCACGCTCACGTGGACCTGACCAGGAAGGACATCCATCGCCTCGACGAGCGAGCGCACCACGCGGAAGTCACCGGGTAGGGCATCGACGACAATTGCGTTATTGACTGGACTTGCCTCAACGGAAATCTTGCGCAGTTCACCGCCGCCCTGCGCGCGCATGGCCGACTTCTCCAGCAGCGCGGAAAGAGTCTTGGCGACGTCCTCGGCCTTGAGGTATTGCAGCGAAATGGCGTTAAGCGTGCCGCGCCCGGTGGGGACATCGACATCCAGCTCCGCTACGAGCGCCTTGAACTCCGCAACCTGCGCCTCTTGTCCGACAAGGACAACGGCGTTGGCGGTTGGCGACGGGATGGCGACGCCGGCGGCAAGCATGGCTCGCGGCGTGACCGCGCCGTTGCCGGCCAGACGCTGGGCCACGGCCGCGCCCTCGCTCTGCACAGACGTGGCCGCGATGGCGTTAAGCTGCGCCGCGATGGCGTCGGCGTCGGCGAACTTTAGATTGACGATCTCCGTGGTGCGAGCCAGCCCAGGCTTGTCCAACTCGGCGACAAGAGCCGCCACGCGCTCCAGTGTTGGGGCGGTGTCGGTGACGACGATAAGGTTGGCGCTTTCGAGCATCGTGATCCAAGACTTGCGGCCGCTGCCGCCCTCAAGGACGCGCCGAACCTCGTCGGCAGTGGCGTTCTTGAGGCGGAAGACCCGCGTCATCAGGCCATGCGGTGCTGGGGAGGGAGATTGGACAGACTCGGTTTGACCTTCGCCATTGCCGCCGGGTGCGCCGACAGCAAGGCCGCCGCCTTCTGGCAGGCTCACGATGCGGCAGGTGTGACCGTCATCGACCACGGAAAGACCCGCCGAAGCGAGGATGGAAAGGCCGAAAGTGTAGATTTCATCGGGAGAGAGGGCCACCGGATCGCCGTCGGGCACCAGCACCGAGAACTCGTTGTCGAGGCCGCCGGAGATGGCGAAGGGGCGGCCGGAGGCGTCGCTCATCATCTGGGCGAGAACATCGATCTTCACGCGCTCCATAGGACCGAGGCCGATGGTTGGCGCGGCCTCGCCGGAGGCCGTTGTGGCCGCCATTGCGGCGGCGATTAGTGGTGCGACTAAAGCAATCTTCATTTTCATTTAACCTTCTTTCCCACTCCCCTGCCCTTTTCAGGCGCAATTCCACCGCAACCGATCCACGCCACTTCAAGGCCCTTGAACCGCCGCTTCATCACGGCAATCGCGTCCCGATTGGAATCGACGAGCACGCAGTTCCGGCCAAGGCTGTGAGCGCTTTCGCCAAGGGTTCCCGAGCCGGCGAAGAAGTCCATGACCAAGTCACCCAGCTTCGAGTGAATCCTGACGATGCGGTCGATGACGCCGCGTGGCTTCTGGGTCGCGTAGCCGGTCTTCTCCCGCCCGTTTGGGCTGACGATGGTGTGCCACCAGACATCGGTGGGCGTCTTACCGCGCGCAGCCTTCTCAGGGCCGACAAGCCCCGGCGCCATGTACGGGATGCGCGGCATGTCGTCGTAGTTGAAAGTGTAGTGCTTCGGATCCTTGGCATACCAGAGGATGTTGTCGTGCTTGGCGCTCCACTTCACCTTCGAGCGCGCGCCGTAGTCGTATGCCCAGATGATCTCGTTGATGAAGGAGCTGCGGCCGAAGATGGTGTCGAGCATCACCTTGCAGTAGTGGACCTCGCGGAAATCCATGTGGAAGAATAGGGATCCGTCCGGCTTGAGAATGCGGTAAGCCTCGACCATGCGCGGCTGCAGGAATCCGGAAAAGTCATCAAAGGAGTCAGGGTAGCCGTAGCTACGCTCCGCGACCTTCTCCCCGCCGCGCTTGCTGAATCGCGTCCGCAGCTGACGATGGCCGGTATTGAAGGGAGGATCGATGTAAATCAAATCCACGCTCTCCGACGGCCAACCCCGGAGAACCTCCAGGTTGTCGCCGAAATGGACTTCAATGCCCGGGCGCCTGCTGGCGGGCTTAGACTTCATGCAATGACTCCGCGCTGGGACTTTTCGATGAAGTCCAGCAGATGCTCGACCTCAGGGCAGCCAAAGATGTTCTCGCGCACCTTGGCGATGGCGTTGGAGCGGTTCAGCCCCTCGTGCCAGATGATGCGGTAGGCCTTCTTCAGCGCGGCGATGGACTCCTCAGGCACGCCGCGACGCTGGAGCCCCACGAGATTCAGCCCGATCACCTCGGCCGGCTCGCGCGAAACGAGCATGTAGGGCGGAACGTCCTGCGTGATGCGCGGGGAGCTGGTCATGGACATCGTGCCGATGCGCACGAACTGGTGGACGCCAAGCATCCCGGAAATCACTGCCTTGTCCTCGACCTTCACCTCGCCGGCAAGCATGGCGGAGTTCGACATGATCACGTCGTCGCCGACCTCGCAGCCGTGGGCGATGTGGCAGTAGGCCATCACGAGGCAGCGCTTGCCGACCTTGGTGACCTCGCCGTCACGCGTGCCGAGATGCACGGTGGAGAACTCGCGAAGCGTCGTGCCGTCGCCGATGTCGGCGTAGGTGGTGCCGCCGTTGTATTTCAGGTCCTGCGTCGGCATGCCCACGCAGGCGAAGGGGAAGATCTTGCAGTCGCGGCCGATGGTGGTGTGGCCGTCGATGAAAGCGTGGGCCTGCACGACCGTTCCCGCGCCGATCTTGACGTTGGCGCCGATGATGGCGTATGGTCCGACCTCGACAGTCGGGTCGAGGATTGCGCCTTCGTTGACGATTGCGGTAGGATGAATCTGCATGGCGTTGCTCCGATTGAAATGTCCTTATGTCCTTTGCGAGCCTTGTGACAAAAACATCATCACTGCTTTATGGCGTCTTGGAGAAGCTTCTCGATCTTGGCCTTAAGTTCGCCGTATGCGGCGCTGTCCTTCGCGGCCTGGTGCCAGTCCTTGAAGGTCTGCGTCATCGTGAGGAAGAAACGGCGCGCGGCGTCCTTGTCGTCGCCGAAGTCGAACTCGGAATTGATGATCTTCTCCAGGAGGTCGAAGACCTCGCGCTGGCGGGCGACCGGCACCGCAGAATCGACCTCGTGGAAGGCGTCCTGCTGCAGATAGACGGCATCGAGCAGCTCGCTCTTGAGATAGACGAGGAAGTCGGCCATAGCCGTGCCCTCTTCGCCAACGACCTTGGTCATCTGCAGGACCTCGTTGCCGCGCCGCAGAACGGCGCGCAGGGCCTCGACGCGCGGCTGCTCGACGACGCTTTCATACTTGCTCCAGCTGTCGAGCGGATCGATAGCCGGGAAGCGGCGGGCGTCGGAGCGGGCGCGGGAGAGGCCGTGGAAGGCGCCCACGACCTTGAGAGTGGCCTGGGTGACGGGTTCGTCGAAGTTGCCGCCGGCGGGCGAGACGGTGCCGCCGATGGTGACGGAGCCAATGGAGCCGTCGCGTAGGCGGACACGCCCGGCGCGTTCGTAGAAAGCCGCAACGACCGACTCGAGGTAGGCGGGGAAAGCCTCCTCGCCGGGAATCTCCTCAAGGCGGCCTGACATCTCGCGCAGCGCCTGCGCCCAGCGCGAGGTGGAGTCGGCGAGCAGCAGGACGTTCAGCCCCATCTGCCGGTAGTAGGAGGCGATGGTGACAGCCGTATAGACGGAGGCCTCGCGTGCCGCGACTGGCATCGACGAAGTGTTGCAGATGATGACGGTGCGGTCCATCAGGGAGCGGCCGGTGCGGGGGTCGGTCATCTCCGGGAACTCGCGGAGAGTCTCCACGACTTCGCCGGCGCGTTCGCCGCAAGCGGCCAGCACGACGATGTCCACCTCGGCGTGGCGGCTCGTCACCTGCTGGAGGACGGTTTTGCCGGCACCGAAGGGGCCGGGGGTGCAGTAGGTGCCGCCAAGGGCCACTGGGAAGAAAGTGTCGATCGTGCGCTGCTGCGTGATCATCGTCTCGTTGGGGGAGAGGCGTTCCTCGAAGCAGTTCATCGGCACCTTTACGGGCCAGCGCTGCGCCATCGCCACGTCGCGTGTCGCGCCCTGGGCGTTCTCGATGACGGCGACCTTGTCGGTAACGGAGTATTCGCCGGCCTTGGCGATCTCCTTGACCGTCCAGGTGCCGATGGCGCTAAAGGGGACCATGATGCGGTGCTTGAAGATGCCCTCGGGAACGGTGCCGAGAGTGTCGCCGGCGAGGACCTTGTCGCCGACTTTGGCGGTAGGCTCGAAGGCCCACTTCCGGTCACGCGGCAGCGGGTCGAGGTAGGTGCCGCTCTGGAGGAAGAAGCCGCACTGCTCGGCAAGGCGAGGCAGCGGGTTCTGGAGGCCGTCGTAAACCTGGCCGAGTAGGCCGGGACCGAGTTCCGCAGAGAGAAGGTCGCCGGTGAACTCGACTGTATCTCCGATGGCGAGGCCGGTCGTGTCCTCGAAGACCTGCATGTCGGCGCGAGTTCCGCGAATACGGACGACCTCGCACATCAGGCGGTGCTGCGCGCCTTCCGCGCCAGTGACGGCGTAGCCGACTTCGTTCTGCGCAACTGCGCCGTCGAAAAGAACGGAAATCATGTTTCCGTTCACCATTGAGATCTTACCGGTAGTTTTCATGAAAGTAGTAGGGGGCAAGTTGGGGGTCAAAAGTGGAATTGTGAATTTGAAATTAGGGATCAGGGATTAGGGGTCAGGGATCAGGGGTCAGGGGCCAGGGGTCAGGGATTGGGGATGCGGGGTTAGGGATTAGAAGTTAGCGATTTGAACTTCTCCATACCTTTGTCGTCCTCGATGGAGAACCTGCGGGCATTGAGTGCGAGCTTCCCGGCGTATGACAGAACGGCCGCCTCGGTAAAGGGCGCGATGCCCTGAAGTTCGTCGAGGATGCGCCAGCGCAGCGCGTCAAGCGCCCGCTCGCGCTGGAGCGGGTCTTTGGCGGCGAATGCCTGCGCCACGCCCTGGGTGATCATCGCCTCGCAGCCATGAGCATCGCGGGGCGCGGGGCGAGTCGCGCCAAGGCGGCGCGCACGTTCGGCCGCAACGGCGTTGCGCAGCTGAATCTCGCGGTCGCGCCACTCGGCGAGGAACGGGTGCGAGGAAGGCGCGGTTTGAAGAACCGCGCCGACAGGACGGGAGGACGCGGAGTTAGGACTGGAAGGCGGGGCGTCTGGACGGGAGGACGCGCCGAGCATTTCATTGGCGGCCGCCGCCAGCGCCGGGTCAAGCTGATCGCCGCACATTTCCGCAAAAGCCGCCGGCGAAATCTTCGCCGGCTGGTCTTCCAGCAGCATCGGCAACGAGGATATGAAGTATTCCAAATTCACGGCGCCAAACCTCCAGACATCAAAACTTCAAGGGCGCTTTCGTCAAACCTACAAAAATCCATAAACCTCACTCACGCATGAGCGCCGCGAGTTCAGGACGCAGCAGGCGCCCGAGAGCATCGGAAATTGCATCGGCAGTAAAGCACTGCTCCACGCGCCCGCCATCGAGCTTGATTGTAAAACCATTCGGGAACGCGGGGCTCGCCTCCACGGCAATGCCGCCATTCGCGGCCTTTGCGGCCAGCGCGGCCTTCACGGCTGACGCCATCTTGGCCGCGTCGCCGCCAAGCGCCACGGCAATGCCCTTCTCTCCCTGCGCAAGATAGCCATCGACGGCCTTGGAAATCCACGCGGAGACTGCGCCTTCATCGGCAAGAGCGCCCTTGACACCGGCGGCGATGAAATCGGAAACCTGCGCCTGCAAATCAGAAGCGAGCTGGAGCTTGACATCGCGCATAGCCTGGCGGACGGTCGCCTCGGCGCGCGCGGCGAAGTCGGCCGCTTCGCGCTTAGATTGCTCGCGGGACTTCTCCGCCGCCGCTTCCGCCTTGGCGCGGATCTCGGCGGCTTCCTTCTTCGCGGCATCGACGATGGCCTTCGCCTCGGCCTCGGCCTTGCCGATTCCGTCGCTCTTGATTTTGTCAAGCAGTGATTGCAGTTCTTCTGACATTACTTTCTCCTTAAAATGATCAGTTCAATATACCAAATTTGCGCTTGCGGTGCATCTCCCCTTATGCTATCATTTTTCCCAAGGAGTTAACACACATGAACCTCAAAGGAACAAAAACCGAAGCAAACCTCAAGACCGCCTTCGCTGGCGAGTCGCAGGCCCGCAACAAATATTCCTACTTCGCCTCCCAGGCAAAGAAGGAAGGATACGAGCAGATCGCCGCCCTCTTCGAGGAAACGGCCGCCAACGAGAAGGAACACGCCAAGCTCTGGTTCAAGCACCTCGGCGGCATCGGCAAGACCGCGGAGAATCTGGCCGCGGCAGCCGCCGGCGAGCACGAAGAGTGGACGGAAATGTACAAGCAGTTCGCCGAAGAGGCCCGCGCCGAGGGTTTCGAGGCTCTTGCCAAGCAGTTCGAGGGCGTCGCCGCGATCGAAAAGCACCACGAAGAGCGCTACCTCAAGCTTCTCGCCAACATCGAGAAGGACGAGGTCTGGGTCAAGGTGGGCGAAAACCGCTGGCAGTGCCGCAACTGCGGTCACATCTATATCGGCGAGAAGGCTCCCGAAGTCTGCCCGGTGTGCTTCCACCCGAAAGCCTACTTCCAGGTCGAGGCGGAGAATTACTAGGCCATGCACAGTAAGACAGCGGCAATAGCCACAGCAACCGCCGCCCTCGCGTTTCTCGCGGGCTGCGACATTACAGGCACGAAGAAGACCGCCGAAAAGACGGCCTTCTCAACCGCCACCGTAGCGCGCGGGTCCGTCGTCCAATCCGTGTCCGCAACGGGGACAATCGAGCCGGAGGAACTGGTCGATATCGGCGCCCAGGTCTCCGGCAAGATACTCTCCTTCGGCACCGGCCTCGACGGCGAGGTGCTCGACTACTGCTCGCTTGTCACCAACGGCATGACGCTCGCCAAAATAGATGACGAGACCTACATCGCCGACCTCAACGTCGCGGAGGCGCAGCTGCAGCGGGCTCGCGCCTCCGAGGCCGTTGCCTCCGCAAGCCTCGTCCAGGCCCGCGTGAATGCCGACCAGGCGCGGCGCGAGTGGGAGCGCGCCCAGAAAATCGGCGTTGGCTCCGCCCTCTCCCGCACGACCTACGAGAACTACGAGGCAGCCGCGCAGAACGCCGAGGCAGCGCTCGGCATCGCCGAAGCTCAGGTGAAGCAGTCGCAGGCAAGCGTCGTCGAAGCCGAGGCAAGCGTCGACAAGGCGAAACGCAACCTCAGCTACTGCGAGATCGTGTCGTCAGTCGATGGCGTCATCATCGACCGCCGGGTGAACGTCGGCCAGACCGTCGTCTCTTCGATGAGCGCATCCTCCCTCTTCCTCGTGGCGCGGGACCTCTCCCGCGTGCAGATATGGGTCGCGGTGAACGAGGCCGACATCGGCTCGATCAAGCCAGGCGGCCGCGTCACCTTCACCGTCGATACCTTCCCCGGCCGCATCTTCGAGGGCGTCGTGAAACGCATCCGCCTGAACGCGACCGTCACCTCCAATGTAGTCACCTACACCGTCGAGGTCGAAACCGACAACTCCAACCACATCCTCCTCCCCTACCTCACGGCCAACGTGCAGTTTGAAATCGCACGCGCCGACGGCGCCATCGTGGTTCCCGCCAAGGCGCTGCGGTTCCGCCCCCCTGCCCCGCCTGACGCGAAAAGCCTGCCGACAGGCGATGCGGTCTTCGTCGTCGATGGCGACAACCCGCCGCGCCGCATTCCCGTGAAAGTGCTGCTTTCAAATGGCGTCGATACGGCCATAGAGCCGCTTGAAGGCGCAACGATTGCGGAAGGCGCGAAAGTCATCACCGGCATCACCACCGCGTCGTCAATCGGCGGCCCAGCCGGAAACGATGGCAGCAGTCCCTTTATGCCGAAGATGCCCAAGCGCAACAAGAGAGGCAACAGCGGCCCGCCGCCACCCTAATGAATGTGAAATTGTGAAAATGTGAAAACAGCCAACAGCCAATAACCAATGAAAAATAGCACTTTTTCACGTTTCCACATTTCCGCACTTTGATATGGACATCACCAAAATCGACCGCAATTTCTCCGCCGCCACAGTGGGCGGCCGTGAAATCAACTACTACGACGTGACCGATGCGCCATTCTCCCTTGAGGGCTTCCCTTGGGGGGATCCTAAAAAAGGCGAGTTCTTCCGTCTTCCTCCCAATTTCAAGGCGCCGGAAGACATCAACGAAGGGGCGCTTTTCAATGGCCATCATTTGGCCTCCGGCGGATGCGCCCGCTTCCGTACCGACGCATCATTCATAGCAGTTCGCGCAACGCTCGCAGACAGCGCCGACATGAACCACATGCCACGCTGCGGCTCTGCCGGATTCGACCTCTATGTCGGCCCCTCCGCCGCATCGCACCATGTCGGCACGGCGCAGCCCTCGCGCGATGAAGTCGCGCTGGAGCGCGTTCTCATTGACCTTCCCGGCTGGAGTGGCGAAGAGCGGGAATTCCGCCTGAACTTCCCCCTCTACGGCGGGGTGAAGAAGGTTGAAATCGGCCTGCCACCCGGCGCAGTGTTAAAAGCGCCCGCGCCGCATGCGCTGAAGCCAATACTCTTCTACGGCTCATCAATAACCCAGGGCGGATGCGCCTCGCGTCCCGGCAACAACTACTGCTCAATGCTCTGCCGCGCCCTCGACGCCGAACAGATCAACCTCGGGTTCTCGGGTTGCGGCAGGGGCGAACCGGCCGTAGCCCGCGCCATCGCCTCGCTTGACCTCTCGGCGTTCGTGATGGACTACGACCACAACGCGCCCAACCCCGAACATCTTGAGGCGACGCACTGGAACTTCTTCTCCATCGTCCGCGAGAAGAATCCCGACCTGCCAATCCTTCTTCTTTCAAGATGCGACATCTGGCGCGACCGTGCCTATGAGTACGACTGCCGCCGCCGCGCAGTAGTCAAAGCCACCTACGACCGCGCCATCGCCGCAGGCGACAGGCATGTGTTCTTCATCGACGGAGAGACACTCTTCGGCGGCGAGGGCCGCGAGGAGTGCACAGTTGACCGAACCCACCCCAACGACCTTGGCTTTTTCCGCATGTTCCAGACAGTCCTGCCCGTGCTGAAAAAGGCCATAGCGAAAGCGTGAGATCCAACATGGCGCTTATCGAGCTAGAGAATATCCGCAAAACCTACGCCCTCGCCGGAACGGAGGGCGTCGAGGTCCTGAAGGGCGTTACCCTGAAGATAAACGAGGGGTCGCTCGTCGCACTCATGGGCGCGTCCGGCTCCGGAAAATCGACGCTCATGAACATCCTGGGCTTCCTCGACACCGCCACTTCGGGACGCTACCTCTTCGACGGCCGCGACGTCTCAAAGCTCTCCGCCAACGACCGCGCCGACCTCCGCAACGAGCGCATCGGCTTTGTCTTCCAGAACTTCAACCTCCTCTCCCGCACATCGGCGTTGCAGAACGTCCTGCTGCCCCTCGAATACCAGCGGAAGCGCCGCCCCAAAGCAGAGAACCGCGCCTGGGCCGCCGAACTGCTGAAGCGAATGGGGCTAGCCGACCGCATGGACCACGCCCCCAACCAGCTCTCCGGCGGCCAGCAGCAGCGCGTTGCAATCGCACGCGCCCTGGTGAACCGCCCGCGCATCCTCTTCGCCGACGAACCCACAGGCAACCTCGACTCCAAGACGACTGTGGAAATTCTCGAGATGTTCCGGAACCTCAACAAGGAGGAGGGCATCACCATCGTCATCGTAACGCACGACGCCGAAGTCTGCGACTACGCCAAGGAGACAATCCAGATCCGCGACGGCCTTGTCGTAGGGGGGGCCTTTGGACAGGAGGGAGGCAAATGATTTCGTTTCGGGTCATAGTCACCGCCCTCTCGGCGTTGCGGCGCAACCTGCTGCGCTCCATCCTCACGATGCTCGGCATAGTCATCGGCATCGCATCCGTCATCGCCATGATGGAGATTGGTGCGGGCGCGTCGAAGCAGATGAGCGAGCGCATCTCGAGCATGGGCTCCAATGTCCTCATGATCTCGCCGGTAGCCATCTCATCGGGCGGCGTCTCAGCCGGATCGGGCACCGGCATCACCCTCACCAGCGGCGACTGCGAGGCTATCATCCGCGACTGCCCCGCAGTCAAGGCCGCAACGCCCGTCCTCTCGCAGGGCGGCATACAGGTAGTCGCCGGCAGCCGCAACTGGAGCCCAAACCGCATCGAGTCCGGCACACCCGACTACCTCGAAGTCCAGAACTGGCAGGTGGCCGAAGGCGCGTGCTTCACCGAACGCGACGTCACCACCGCGGCAACCGTCGGCCTGCTCGGGCAGACAGTCGCCGACGAACTCTTCGGCGAGGGCTCGTCACCCATCGGCGCGGACATCCGCATCAAAAACGTGACCTTCCGCGTAGTTGGCCTTCTCGCCAAGAAGGGCGCCAACCTCATGGGAATGGACCAGAACGACGTTGTCATAGTGCCATGGACGACCATGCGCAACCGCCTCGCCCGCAGCGGCGGCACCGCATCCACCGCCTCCAGCAGCCACACATATTCCCGCAAGGACCTCTACCCCATCACCTCGGTGGCCCTCTACCCGTCGCGTGATGCCACCCAGACGTCCAACTACCAGATGCCGATTCGATTCAACAACATCAACCGCATCCAGGCATCCGCCGCATCCGCCGACACAATCCAGACCGCCATCTCGCAGATCGAGGAAACCCTCCGCCTGCGCCACAGGATCGCCGATGGCGCCGAAGACGACTTCGAAGTCCGCAACATGAGCGAGCTTCTCGACACGCTCACGTCAACTTCCACCCTCATGACCAACCTCCTGCTGGTCGTGGCGCTGATATCGCTCGTCGTTGGCGGCGTGGGCATAATGAACATCATGTTCGTCTCCGTCACCGAGCGGACGCGCGAGATTGGCCTGAGGATGTCGATTGGCGCGCGCGGGAGCGACATTCTCGTGCAGTTCCTCGTTGAGTCGGTGATCCTCTGCGTTTCGGGCGGACTATTCGGCATCCTGGCGGGGCGCGTAGCCTCGATGGTCATAGCCTCCGTGCTGAACTGGCCAACGGCCACCTCGCCCAGCGCCATCGCCATATCGTTCGCCGTCTCGGCGGCCATCGGCATTGTCTTCGGTTTCTACCCCGCCTGGCGCGCCTCGCGCCTCAACCCCATTGACGCCCTGCGCTATGAATAGCCGCCATTTATACACCTCATTTCATGCAACGCTCGCACTGGCGCTGCCGCTCGCAATGATAGTGCCGCTCGCCCTGATAGTGCCGCTTGCCCTAACGGGCTGCGCTTCGGGGGCTAAAGCCCCCCGCTCCGATATCTCAGAGGCAACTAAAGCCACAGGCTCCGATATCCCGGCGGCGATTGAAGCCCCCGGCTCCGATGCCTCGGCGCCACAGTGCGCCATTATGGCAAACGAGCCGGCCGTGGTTGCACTTTGGGAAATCGCCGCCACGAACAACCTCACCGTCCTGCAGGCCGTGCAGCGCATTGAGGCATCGCGCGCCGCGCTTGCAGGCTCACGCGCCGAATTCTGGCCTAGCGTTGGCTTCTCTGCCGGAACATCCAAGGCCAAGAACTACAACCCCGACGGCTCGTCGGAGCGCTCATCGCTGGGATTCGACGCCTCGTGGGAGATCGACCTCTTCGGCAAGGTGCGCCGCTCCGTCGAGGCCGCCAAGGCCGAATTCGAGGCCACCGAATATTCGCTCGGCGACGTCATGGTATCGCTCCGCGCCGAAATCGCCGCCGAATACGTGAACCTATGCCTCCAGAGGCAGCTTCTGACATTGGCGCGGCGCAACCTCGAGGCGCAGCAAGAACTTGCCGACATCGCCAAGTCCAAGTTCGACGCCGGACTCACCACCGAACTCGACTGGCTCTCCGCCAAGGCGCAGCTTCACTCCGCCGAAGCCACCATACCCGCCACGGAAGCCAACGCCACCGGATGCATCCGCCGCATCGAGATGCTCTGCGGCCTTGAACCTGGCGCATTGGGGGAAATGGAGGCTGAGGCCACCATCCCCGACATTCCAGCGGCCTCGGAGCCACCGGTCATTGACTCGGCGCTTCTTCGCCAGCGTCCAGATGTGCTGCGCGCGGAACGCGCCTACACGGCCGCCCTCGCCCGCATAGGCGTGGCAAAGGCCAACTACTATCCATCCGTATCCATCGGCGCCGGACTATCCCTCTCATCCGACTCCTTCGCAAGCTGGAGCGACGCGATGCGCTCCATCTCCTTTGGCCCATCGCTGAACTGGAGCATCCTCTCGTTCGGGCGCAACAAGGCACGCGTCGCCCAGGCGCGCGCAAATGCCGAGGAGGCCGCCCTCGCCTACCGCGAGGTCGTCCTAAAGGCATTCCACGAAGTCGAGGACGCCGCCATCGCCCTTGCCCGCGACAACGCGCGCGAGGCGCCAATCGTGGCCGCATACGAGGCACAGAAGGGAGCCGATGCCCTTGCCCTCAAGCTCTACCGCGAAGACCTCGGCGAATACCGCGACGTCCTCACCGCCCGCCAATCGCTCATCGCGCAGGAACGCACCCTAGCAGAACTCCGCGCCAACCTCATCCTTTCGCGCATCGCCATCGACAAGGCCCTCGCCCTTTAACGCCACATGAACAAGCGCATCCTCTTCATCGCATCCCAGCCCTTCTTTGAAAAGCGCGGATCCCCCATCCGCCTGGGCTTCGACCTCCTCGCCCTATCGCAGCTCGGCTACGACGTCGAATTCCTCACGCTGCCCATCGGGGAGCGCCGCACCGTAGAAGGCGTGAAGATCGTCCGCGCGCCAAACCCATTCTTCGCCCGCAAGATATCCATAGGCCCATCGCCGCTAAAGCTGGCCTTCGACTTCTTCCTCTTCTGGATGGCCCTCTGGCGCGTCATCTTCCGCCGCTACGCCGTGGTTCACGGCGTTGAGGACTGCGGGATAATCGCCCTTGTCTGCGGCCGCATCGGGCGGGCGCGCGTCGTATTCGAGCGCCACTCCGACCCAGCCAGCTACGGTGGCTCCCGCGGCCTCAAGAGCAAGCTTGCGCACATCTACGCAAAGGTCGAGCGCTTCACGATGCGCCACGCCGACGCCGTCATCGGCACCGGCCCGGGGCTCGTCGAGGACGCCATGCGCCATGGCCGCGCCTCCCGCGCCTGCCTGATTCCCGACATTCCCTCATCGCTTGCCGAAGCCGACCCGGATGAAATCGCCGCCGCGCGAACGCTCCACTCCCGCGCACCCACGGACATCCTCATCGGCTATGTCGGATCATTCGCCGCCTATCAGGGAATCGACCTGATATTCTCCGCAATTCCGCAGGTCGTGGCGAAGGAGCCACGCGCCAGGTTCGTCATAATCGGCGGCAGCGACCGCGAAGTTGCCGACCGCCGCGCCCAGCTCGCCAAAGCAGGATGCCTGGATGCCGTCGATTTCGCCGGGTTCATCGACCCCGACGCCCTTCCGGCGCATCTCTCTTCCTTCGACATACTGCTTTCGCCGCGCCTCACCGGCATGAACACACCTCTGAAGCTCCTCGACTACCTCAAGGCTGGCGTGGCGATTGCGGCCACGGACACCCCTGCGAACCGCCTTATCCTCGACGAAAAGACGGCAGAACTTTCAAAGCCCGATTCTGAGTCCTTTGCGGGAGCCATCCTGCGGCTCTGCGCAAACCCCGCGCGACGCGAAGCCCTCACCGCCGGGGGGAAGAAGATACTGGAAGACCGCCACAACTTCGCTTTTTTCCGCGACGGCCTCCGCCAGTGCTACGAATATATCCTCACAAAGTAGGCGGCATTGTCGCCACAAACATAAGCGACGGCTCGAATGGGCCTCAAATTCTGAAGCCGCCTCTATGCAATTAATAATTCTTTCCTTTTGTCTTGCAATTCACGCGTTTTGCGATTTTCCGGCGTTGTGGTAGTATGGGATACGACATGACTGTGCTTGCAATAGACAGATCGACGCCGCGAGGGACATTCGCGGTTGTCTGTGACGACGAGGAGATCACCTTCAGCGTGTTTCGCGAGAAGGCGCCACGCTCTCCTGAGTGGTTTCCCACACTTGTGGCCGCGCTGAAGAAGTGCGGTCTGGCTCCGGCGGCGCTTGACGCCATCGTCATCGGCACCGGCCCCGGATCGTTCTCCGGCATCCGGGCGGTGCTGGCCGCCGCGCAGGGCCTGGCCCTGCCCTCGGACACGCCTGTGTATGGGGTCCTGTCATCGTCGGCCCTGGCGGCCGCCGAGGCAAGTCGCGCCAGCGCCAGCCGCGTCGCCGTAGTCGGCGACGCCCGACGCGGCAGCCTCTGGCTTGCAATCCTGGATGATGCCGCGCCGACACCTCCGCGCCTGGTACCATACGACGCCGCGCCGACTGCGCTGGAGAAACTTGCCGACGCCCGCATCGTATCGCCAGATGCCGACCGCGTCCGCGCCATCCTCGCGCAGCGCATGGAGCGGCCGCCGGAAATCTTCGAGGCGCTCCCCACGGCACGCGACGTCTCCGCATTCTTCGCCGCGCACCCTGAGGCAGCCGTTCGAGACCCCACCCCCGCCTATCTCCATCCGGCCGTCGATCCGCACAAGTAAGGCGGCCCCTCCAGAGGCCGCGCCCTAGGCGAATTCGAGGCAACGCAGGGAAACGTTCCCCTGCCCTTCTTTTTCAAGGCGCCATTCCTTCTCCACGATACGCGAGAGGAAGCGACGGTCGTGGCTCACGACAATCATCGCGCACGGGCAATCAGCAAGCGCCTCTTCCAGGCACTCAATGCCCGAGAGGTCAAGGTGGTTTGTCGGCTCATCCATCACCAGCAGGTGGATGCCCCTGTTCACACCAAGCGCGAGAAGCAGCTTGCGGACCTCCCCAGGACTTGGCACCTCGCTCTGGAGAAGGCGCCCCGGCCGCGAGCCAAGCCGGCTCACGCTCGTCATCACGCGGCCGAGCATGTCGTCATGCAGGGCCTTCGCCTCCGCGAGTATCTTCGCCGACTCCTCAGCCGTTATCTCCTGCGGGACGACAAGGAGTTTTTCTTCCGGCACATTTGCGAACTTGAGGATGTGGCGCAGGAGAGTCGTCTTGCCTATGCCGTTCGGGCCAGTGAGCGCAATGCGATCCGACGGCGCCACGCGAAGGTCCGGAAAACGCAGAGTCCGGCCGCAGCCAATGCCAATGGCGCCAGCCTCGACAGACAGGACGACATTGCGCGACGAGGCTTCGGAACCGTCCAGCCAGAAGCCCGTCTCGTATTCCTTGCGCGGATGGAGACGCGAACGCGCCGCCTCGGCCTTTGAGGCGCGCCTGGCCAGGGATGCGGACTTCGTCACCGCCCAGGCGTCCTTGCCGGTAAGCTTGGCGAGGTTGCGCTTGGCGCGTCCGTCGTGGTCGTTGGCGGGGATTTTCCTATTGCGGGCGGCCTTGTTCTTCGCGGCCAACTGCTGTGCGGCCTCGAACTGCCTGTGGGCGGAATCGCGCAGACGACGCGCCTCGCCGCGGGCCTGCTCGTCGCGATCGCGGGCGAACTCCTGCTCCCGGCGGTCCTCGCGCTCGCCGTCCGTAACGCCGCCAGGCCGCACTGTGGCTGCTGGAGGGAAGATGAAGACGCACTGCGAGCAGAGGGCGTCGAGGAAGTCGCGGTCGTGGCTTACGACAAGTCCAGCGCCGCGGAAGGAGCGGAGGGCGTTGAGTAGGGCGTCCTTTGCCTGGGCGTCAAGGTGATTGGTTGGCTCGTCAAGCGCAAGGACTCCGGGGTTGCGCCAGAGGGCCGCGCCAATCTGGATGCGCTTTCGCTCGCCGTGGCTGAGCGTATCCCAACGTCCGGCAAGGTCTGGGCCAATCCCCAGCCGAGCGCGCCAGAGGATGGCTTCGGAATCGACCGCATCCATGAAGTCCTCGTAGTCGGCTGGCGGGAAGTCGGTGCGCTGCTCGACGGCAATGGCGCTGCCAAGCGAGGAGACAGAGCCGCGCTGCGGCTCCAGGACGCCAGTCGCAAGGCGCAGGAAGGTGGTTTTTCCGCAGCCATTTGCGCCGACTACGCCCGTCCAACAGCCCTCCGGGAAGTGGGCCGTTACGCCTTCCAACAACGGGCGCTCCATGCCGTCGTAGGCGAAAGTCACGTTCTCGAATTTCAGGAATCTTCCCATGTCTCAGTCGATTATACCAGTTTCCGCCATTGAAGATGTTGCCTCATATCCGGCGATATGCCATAATGTCTGGCATCTGAAAGGCAATTGAAAAGGACCAAATGAACATTTCACGCATCTTCCGCACCGAACGCCACACGCGCGGCGACACGAACATCACGCCCCAGCAACCAATCGACGAGGCATCGTGGATCTGGCGCAAGGGCTGCGACCGCTGGGGCGGCGCCGTCTTCGCCGAAACCCGCCCGACGCCAGAGTCGCTGGCAAAGGAAACGCAAATCTTCCTGCGCTTCCGCTGCGACTTCGAAGCCGCGCCCGATGGCGAGGCGCTTGACATCGACGTCTCCGCCGACGAGCGCTTCATCCTCCTGCTCGACGGAGAGGAGATTGGGCGCGGGCCAAACCGCGGCCTTCCCAACCGCTGGCACTACCACAGCTGGCGCATCTCCGGCCTTGCGCAGGGAAGCCACCGCATCGAGGCCATCTGCTGGCAGATTGCCGAACACGCGCCCCTCGCGCAGCTTTCCGTGCGCGGTGGCTTCATCCTCAAAGCCTCCGGAGCATACGATGACGCACTCACCACCGGCAAGGCCAAGTGGATCGTGGCGCCACTCTCCGGCACCAGAATGACCGACAAAGGCAAGTCGGGCGCCTTCGGCGTAGGCTCGCAGTGCGAAGTGCGCGGCGCTTCAATCCTGGACGAGGAGCCACACCCCGGCTCCTGGGAGGAGGCCGCAGTGGTGCGCGGTCCTGTCAGCACCTGGGCCGGACTCCGCATCCAGGGCTGGCTGCTCTTCCCGACGCCCCTCCCCGACATGATCCACGAGCGCAAGAAGCCCGGGTGCGTGAAAGAGGGAACGGATTGCCATGCCCCCTTCACGGGATTGCAGGTTCCCCCTCGCACGCGGCGCGTCCTCTTCTGGGATCTAGACAACTACTACTGCGCCTACCCCGAACTGATCGCAAGCGGCGGCAATGGCGCACGCATCCAGTGGGACTGGGCCGAGTGCCTTACCGGCCCCGATGGCAAGAAAGGCGACCGCGCCGCCTGGCAGGGCCTCGACATGCCCAAGCCATTCGGCGACACCTTCCTTCCAGACGGCCACTCCGGCGCGCGCTTCACCACCCCATGGTGGCGCGCCGGCCGCTGGGTTCGGCTGACCATTGAAACCGCAGACGAGCCTCTCACCATCGACGACATCGCCATTGTCGAAACCCGCCTGCCCGCCAAAATGGAGGCATCTTTCGAGGCGCCACTGCAACCTGACGAAAAAACACTTCAGGCCATGCAGGAAGTCTGCGAGCGCTCGCTCCAGATGTGCATGCACGAAATGTTCTTCGACTGCCCATACTACGAGCAGCAGATGTATCCCGGCGACAGCCGAGTCCAGTATCTTGTGGCCACGCTCTTCGGCGAGACTGGCCGCCGCGCCGTTCGAAACGCAATTGCGCTCTACGACGCCGACCGCCGCGAGAACGGCCAGATGCCCATGAACTGCCCAACGCGCGGCACCCAGGAGGCCCTGCCCTTCACCTGCTGCCAGGCAATGATGCTGGGCGACCTGGCCTGGAACCACGATGACGAGGCTACGGTCCGCGCCCGCTTCCCCGGCCTTGTCCACACCCTCATGGGCATGGAGGCTTTTACTTCTTCCGATGGGCTGCTTGACCGGACTCCGGGATGGAACTTCGTCGATTGGGTCGAAGGGTGGCCTAATGGCGTTCCGCCAGACGGCGACAGCGATCGTCCAAACGCTGAGATCAACCTCGAATACCTCCATGCGATTCTCTCGGGCCTCCGCTCCGCAGAGGCACTGGGCGAGACTCACCTGGCAGCCCATTGGCGCGACCGCGCAGACCACCTGCGATCCGCCATCCGCTCCACCTTCTGGTGCCCCGACAAGGCCCTCATCGCAAGCGACGAGGCGCACACCGTCTTCTCCCAGCACTCGCAGGCACTCGCACTTCTCGCCGACGTTCTGCCCCCGGAGGAGGCCGCGCGCTGCTTCGAGGCGCTTACAAAGCCCGAGATTCCATTGGCCACAGGCTCAATCTACTTCCGCCATTACCTCTTCGCGACCTTCTTCAAGTTCCACCGCCCGGACCTCTTCTTCTCAAGCCTGGACTTCTGGCGGAACTGCCTCGACTGGCACTGCAAGACGATTCTTGAAGTTCCGGACACCAACTCGCGCAGCGACTGCCACGGCTGGGGGTCGCACCCGCTCTGGCACCTGCATACGGGCGTGGCCGGCGTCCGAAGTGCAGCTCCATTTTTCAGGAGCGTCCTCGTCGAGCCGCAGCCGGCGCACCTGCGGGAAATCCATTCGCGGACGCCAACTCCTCACGGCATTGTCGCGCTAGACCTTTCCTTCGATGGGGACAGGGTCAATGGCACCGTCGCGCTGCCTGACGGCATGGACGGAACATTCATCTGGCGCGGCAATAAGCTGGCGCTTGGACAGGGCGTTACGAAAATCGACCTCTGAGACAATAGGCGCAGTTGAACTACTGCGCCTATCTCTGGTTGCCGATGATATGGTCAAGCAAAATGTTGCCGATTTGGCGCTGGTCGATGCGTCCCATTATCGAGAACGCCAAAAGTTCCGTAGTGGAGACAGACGTCTCGAATATGAATTCGCCATCCTTGCGCGATACGCGCCAAACTAGGCCGCTGCCGTAGCGCGGAAGCTGGCGGCAAATGGGCTCCATTCCTGGCATGCCCTGGAGAATCGAAACGAAGGTCTGTGTTGGGCGGAGTTCCCCAGCCCCCATGAGGGTCTCACCGTCGGAGAGTTGCGGAAGCGATTTTGCGAGTTCGCCGACGCTGCGCCTTATGCGCGATGACTGCGGGAGGAACAGCAGCTTTTCAATCGCGCCGTATGGGCCGGATACGACTACCAGGTTGTTGCCGTCTATCGCAAACTCGATGCAGTTTAACTGGGCGAGGAGGATGAGCGCGCTGGCGGCGAAGTCCTCGGCGGTTTCAGGACTGGCCTGCCGCTTCGCGTTGTAGCCGTAGATGATATGGCGGCCGACGGAACGCGGCAGGCGGAAGGTTGCCTGCTTTGTGTCCGTTCCCCATGGAAGGAGAGTGCGAAGTGCGGCGGCGGCGCCAATTGGGTTGGACAAGGTGAAGGTCTGAACACGCGTAGGAGGTTCGCCAGGCGCGATATTGAACCCTGCTGCCGATTCTCCGGTGAGGAATGGGGCCAGGGCGTCCTCGGCGGCTTTATCCCCGAGGCCGGGGAACAGACGCCGGCCTACGAAGAAGGAGTAGGCGGAAGAGCCGTAGCGGGTGTAAACGGATGAGGGGACAAATGGCGCGAAGGGGGCAAGGGCGCCATCAGAGGCGCAGTATGCGTCTCGCGGCAAGGCAGCAAGCGGCGCCCCCGCAACCTCGATTTTGGAGGGGTGGGCTTCGGTCTTCCCTGCCGTAGGCGAAAGCCGCGCCGCCAAATCCCATGAATGGATGCTCGGGGTAAGTGAAATGTGCAGTGAGTCCAGCGGCGTGAGGAGATCGCGTAGCGAGTGAAGCAGCTTGACGACGGAAGCGGTGTCTTCGGTGGTCTCTGCGCCAGCGAGGAGCTTGTCCAGAACATCGCCCATGAGCTCCGCGTCGAAGAATGCGGACAGCGTGGCGCCTTCGCGGACGTCGGGAATATTGGGGATGGTGCCGGCGCGCCAGTGGCGGGCGATCCACTGCAGGCTCTCGCGGCTGCTGGCGACGTATGCGGTGTCGCGCATGATTATCACGGACAGTGCAACCAGATTCGCCTCATCGCGAGGCTCGGAGCAATACAGGACGCTTCTGCCGCTGATCTTGCCGTAAGCTTCGGAGAGGGATTGCCTCAGGCGATTCTCGCCATTGACCGGCGAAAGGGGGATGATGGCGACCTGGTCTGGCAACTCCTGCCCCTCCGGCGGCGAGACGAGGATAACGGTTGCGCGGCGTGTAAGGTCGGCGCAGTCGAGCGACGGCAGCAAGGTAAGCCAGGTGACAATGGCGTTGGCGATATCTGAGGCGCCTTCCACGCCAATGCCGGACAGACCGTCGTAGATGCCCTGCCGCGCATTGGTGATGGAGGAGAAGGTGACGACCGCGACCTGCCCCTTGCCGGCGGCGCCCTCTTCTATGCGTGTTGAGCCCACGTATGCGGCGTGGGCGGATGCGGCGCACAGCGCCAAAGCCATGGCCAGTGCTCTTTTCATCTAAACCCCCGGTTGGAAACGATTGCCTCGATAATGGCGTCAACGACACCTGTTAGTTCCGGATTATTGGTGCGGACACGGAATGGCTTGCCATTGAGTTTGGCGGTGATGGTGACTATGCCGGCGGAGGCGTCGGAGCGGTCCTTGTCGTCAAGCTTCTTCATGCGCTTATGCTCCTTGGTAAGGCCGGCATCGACAAACAGCTGCATCATCCAACGGGCCTGCGCCGGGGTGACGCCCAACTTCTCCTCGATGATGTCGCCCCATGCCGGGTTGTCGACGTCCTGGGAGAATGAGTCGAACACCAGCGGGGAACGGCCCTGCCGGAACTCCACCGAGCCGACGCCGATGATTTCAAGGCGGCATGGCGCGGTGCCGTTTGCCGGATGGTATCGGGCGGTGAGCCAGTTGAGCTGCGAATCGTTAACCTCAGTGAGCGGCTTCTCGCTGAAAAGCGCGCAGCCGGAGAGGGCTAGGGCTGCGGCGCAAAGCGCCACAGCCATGGCAGACGCAGTCTGGAAGACTGCGCCAAAAGGACGGTGAAGACGGCGCATCATGCTATTCCCCGAACCTAAAGAAGCGGGCGGCGTTGTGGTGGCAGATGTCCTCGACGATGGAACCCGCCCAGTCGAGGTCGTGCGTCATGTCGCCGGCGTCGATTTCCGAGCCGATGATGTCGCAGAGGACACGCCGGAAGTATTCGTGGCGCGGGTAGGAGAGGAATGAGCGGCTGTCCGTGAGCATTCCCACGAAGTTGGCGAGGAGGCCAAGTTCGGAGAGGGCGTCGATCTGGGCGCGCATTCCGTGCTTCTGGTCGTTGAACCACCAGCCGGAGCCAAGTTGTATCTTGCCGGCGTCGGGGCCGCGCTGGAAGGCCCCCATCATCACGGCGACGAGGTAGTTGTCGCGAGGGTTGAGGTTGTAGATGATGGTGCGCGGGAGGTTGTCGTCGCGGTCGAGGGCATCGAGGAGGCGCGCCAGGCCGGCCGCAACGGGGAGGTCGTGGATCACGTCGGCGCCGGCGTCGGGGCCGATTGCCTCGAATAGGCGCGTGCTGACGTTGCGCATCGGACCATAGTGGATCTGCCATGTCCAGTCGGAGTCGGCGTCGAGGTGGCCGAGTTCGACAAGCGTTCCGAGGCGGAAGGCATTGACCTCCTCAGGTGTGGCGCGGCCACCGGTGCGCACCTTGCGGAAGATGGCGTTGATGGCTGATGGCGCCGGTATCTCGACATCTGGAACCGTCTCGATGCCGTAATCGGAAAGGCGGCATCCGTTGGCGGCGAAGAACTCATGGCGCTCGGCCAGTGCGTTCATCATGTCGTCGAAGTCGCAGCAAGGGGCGTTCGTGACGGCCTCCAGACCGTCGAGCCACTTGTTCCAGGCTGACGGGCGGTCAATGGCGAGGGCCTTGTCTGGACGCCATGCAGGCAGCACTTTTACGGGGAAGCCGGACTCGCGGATCGCGGCATGCCATTCAAGGGTGTCGGTTGGATCGTCGGTTGTGCAGACGACCTCGACATTGCTGCGGGTGATGCAGGAGCGCGCGGAGAAGCCGCCGGAGGCAAGTGCGGCGCGGGTCTGCTCCCAGATGTGGTCGGCAGTGTCCGGCGAAAGGACTTCGCGTATGCCGAAGAAGCGCGCCAGTTCGAGGTGCGACCAGTCGAACATCGGGTTGCGCATGAGGCGCGGCATGGTTGCGGCGAAGGCGTCGAACTTCTCGCGTGGCGAGGCGTCGCCGGTGATGAGGCGCTCGTCAATGCCGTTGGAACGCATGCAGCGCCACTTGTAGTGGTCGCCGCCCAGCCAGAGGTCGGCCAAGTTGTTCCAGCGGGTGTCCTCGGCTATCTCGCGAGGAGGAAGGTGGCAGTGGAAGTCGATGATGGGAAGCTTCTCCGCATGCTCATGGTAGAGGTAGCGGGCGCTTTCGCCGTGGAGAAGGAAGTCATCGGTAATGTAGAAGGGGGTATCTTTATTCATAGCGGAAGTATTATACCAAAAGCGGGAAAAACACTACACAATCCCTCCCGCATTCTCGCTTATGGGAAGTGACGGGCTTCGTCACTTCAGCGACCTTCTACTTAGCGCCCTTGCGGCGGTTGCAGTCGCGGCATAGCATCTGGCAGTTGTCGGGGATGGTGCGGCCGCCCTGCCTCCACGGCGTGATGTGGTCGGCCTCCATCTCCTCCAGCTCGAAGTGCTCCCGGCAGATGGCGCACAGGCCATGCTGACGCTCGTATGCCTCCAGCCTCGTGTTCCCGTCGAACGCGCGGATGTTGAGGTGCCGCTCGTCGCCGTCCAGCACGTATTCCCAGATGCCGCTCTTCCGCTGCACGTCGCTGTCCGCCACAAGCCGCGCTATTTCAACTTCCAGCATCTTGGCGTCGAGCGGCGCTTCCGCGAACTTGTTGTAGAGGCACCCCCAATCCACGTGTTTCATCGGCGGCCGCGTCTTCGGGAATGTCGCCTTGACCCAGCTGATGACTTTCTGGAAGTAGAGCCAGAGCGGCGTCGCGTTTGGGTCGTGCTGGTGGAGCGCCTTGTAGAAGCGCGGGTCGGCGCCGTCGCTGTAGCCGTCCACGAGGTCGCGGATTCTGATTTCGTGCAGTTCGATTTTCATGGATGGTGCCTTACATCGGGGTTGCTACTTGACGAAAAAGACTGAGCCATCGCGGTGGGCGGCGACTGCCACTGCTGCGGCATTGGGTAGGCCGCGCACGGTTTCACGGACGCAATTCCAGAGGTCGATGCGCCCGACGGAGGCAAGAAGCGGCAATGCGTCGGCGAGAATCGGGACATTGTTCTCAAGAATTGACAGCGAGGCCGCCTCGCCTTTGGAGTCGATGCGGACGAACACCGAAAGCGTCTTTTGGGGATTCGGCGAAGAAGGTGACTCCGCAAGCGTCTCGCCAGTAATCGGCGATGACGCGATCCATTCGCCTGCATCCCATCCAATCTTGAAGGAGGCCTCTGGCCAATCGAGCGCGTCGTCGAAGTTGGAGTCGCGGCCAAAGACAAGTTCGACGCAGTTCGTAGGTGTGGCCATGAAAGTGATGGTCGCGGAAAGAGTGCCAGGGGCTTCTATTGAAATGTCGGCGGAAGCGGTCGCCTCGCCGTCGGCAAAAGCAGTCGGCGTGGGTTGGGGAATGCTGACAGTCGCCGCACTGCTTGAAGAGAATGATGCGTAAAGCGCTGTAGCCAAAACGCTCGTTATGAATTGATTCCCCATGGCACCTCCGGTTTGCTAATTGCAGCAAAAACAACGGTCATAATTGCGGCACAGAATTCGTAAGTTGCTCCATTGCGTATTCAAGCGAAAACCGCTCCCAGTTATCCAGAAATCTTCTCTCTTCTCTCGAATCGCTGTCGAATACGCTTTGAAAGTAGTCGGCAATTTGATTGTCATTGGTGGGGAACAAGTTCATTGTCCTGATAAACAAATTGCTCACGCCTGGTTTGTCTGAATTGATGAACGCATACCTGTAAAGAGGAGTTGTAGCCGCCTCATAGACTTCCCTGATGAAAGCAGCGCTGCACCTGTTTGTGTCTACTTGGCAAATGTCGATGAGTCCGTCCCACACGCCCAAGAGAGCATTGGTTCCTGCAAAGCCAACTATGTTCGGGATGATAAGCCTCATCGTTTCATTCGTCCAGTAGTAGTCCCAATCTGCCACAAGCGATGACCAGTCGTTGGACATTGCGGCGATTGTGTTGCAAAAAGGTTCTGTTCCGCATATGCCCGACGGGAAGCCCCACTCGGCGATTTGACTTAAATTGCAGTATTGTGAAGTTGTGCAAAAGTAACTTAATTCGTCAAGAGTGGCTCTCGTTTGAGTTTGATCACCCTTGCAAGGTATGACTGTTGTTGAAGCAGCCATAAAGAGGATTGTGCGACATGTCGCATTTACTGTGCTAATTTTCATCGTTACTCCATTTATTAAGGCCGGAAGACCCGTCAAGAAACATAACAAATTGCCTATTGACATTTAGTGTTCCTGCGGCGATTCCCCATCCATCATAGTCAACAATTCCGCAATGACCTGATCCGCCAGAATTTGGATGCGCTATGACAAATCCTGGCTCAAGTGCTACAGTGGCAGGAGCGTGAATCCACGGCGCTATGTTTTCGCCTGATGCCCAGTCATTGGCTACTGGCGGATACTTGCGCCATGGCGTAGTTTGCGTCGAAGCGACAGGGAGACCTGATTGTGAAATGCAGCATGCCACAAAAGCGTTGCATTTCCAGTCGCCGTTCTTGACGCTCCGAAATCCGAAGTAAGACGGCAAGAAACAATCGCGAGCGAAAGCCGTGCTGCCCAGATGCGACAAAGCGGTGTTCCGCAATGCGATCTGCCATTGCTCGGACGCAACACCGATGTGGTCGTAGCCGCCCACATGGTAGTTGCTTTCCGGCGGGTCGAAGTCGTTTCGCGACGCGATTTTGTAGTATGTCTCCCGCGTCGCCCCGCAAAGTGTCATTTCCACCTTGACGCGATATATCCCGCCCGTCACCATTGTTGGCGAGAACGTGTCTCCCGGGATGTCGTCGCCTATCTTGACCCAGCCCTCGTGGCCTCCATTCCTCGTCCTCCGCCCGACATGCCAATCGCATTCGGCATCGTCAAGGTTCGCACCGGCGGGGACGCAAACCGCCGACATCGGCACCTCGCTCCCGGCGAGGACCACAAGTCCCGACGCCGGCGCGCCGGGCACCGCCACGCGGTCGAGCGACACCGCCGTCGAGTTGGCAGTGCAATACGCATTGCCCCCGCCATCTCGGACAAGCTCCGCCTCCAGCACGATGTCCCCGGATACCGACGACACCGTCGCCGCGTGTATGACCCCAGTTGCACAGAACTCATGGCTCTCGCCGTCAAGCGCGAACGTCCACGGCAACCCGCCGATAAGCGACTGCGACAGGCTCGCGTCCGACACAGTTATCTCGCCCGCCGCCGGCTCGTCGGCCCAGTAAGTGACCACGACGTCGGCGTCTTCCCCGGCGAAGAACGCTGGCGGCAACGAGATGCCGACGAGCGTCAGCGGCGCGGTTCGCCTCCCCCTGTGGATTAGCGCTTCGGAGGTGGCCGACCAGTCACCTATGCGGCATGTGAGCGTTATCCTTCGCGAGGCCCAGTCCACGTCGTCACCGTAGCCATCGAAAAACCACGCCGCGCCAGTCGTCCGCGAGTTGGGGGAGTATATCTGCACGTAGTCGGCGTCGTTCTCGTCGTCGTCCACGAAAGACCATTCCCATGAATCGACGACCGCCGGGTCCGCCCCGACGCAGACGCCCGTGAACTCGTGGATTTCGCCAGACCCGTAGCAGTACTGGTCCCCGGGGGCGACCGCCACGCCGGCCGGCCTCAGCGTGACCGTCCCGGAAACCCCGCCCCCATTGAGCGAAACCAGCGCGTCGGATCTAGACGCCGAAAAACTGGCCGCGCATGGCGGGGTGACTCCGAACTGGTATTCCGGCCCGACGTTCAGCAGAAACCCGTATGTCCCGTTCTCGTTCGCCACAACCCGCTGCCCGCCGACGCTTACCAGCACTTCCGGCGGACCCTGCACGTCGCCGCCATATTGCCCGACGCCATCAAGCTCGACATAGAAGACGTAGCGCCTTTCCCCGTCGTCGCCATCAGTCTGCGACAGGAGGTAGTCGTCGTAGCCCATCGAGATTATCTCGGACGAATTCGTGAAGGTGGCGGCAATCCACGCGCTGGACTGCCCGAAGGCGGCGCCGCACGAAACAAGTGGCGCCTGATCGAAGCCGTCCGCAAGACCGTCGCCGTCGGTGTCGAAATCGAACGGGTCTGTTCCCGAAACAATCTCCGCACCGTCGCCTAGTCCGTCGCCGTCGGTGTCGGCCACGAGGGGGTCGGTGCCGAGGAGCATCAGTTCGTCGTAGTCGGTCAGGCCGTCTTCGTCCGTGTCGCCGGTCCCGTCCCCGTATGCGGACACGTCGGCGAAGTAGATCGACGAGGCGCGTGAGATCGCGCCGGTGACGGAAGAGGTCTCGCCGGGAGGCACGGAGGCGCCGGGGCCGCCAATTGAGAACGTGGCATTTGTGAGCGCGTCAATCGCGTCTGTGTCGCCGTAGCGGTAGATGAAGTCGCCGTTCCGCAGAAACTCAATCTGGAACGAGAGCGGCTGCGCCGTGTCGCGGTCAAGCAGCGCGCATTCCCATGCGACGATGGTTGAGGCGGGGGACGACGCCGTCCAGCAGCGGGACGTGACGCCGCACTCCGCCCACTTGCCCTCGGCGACGAACGACATCGGGGCGTGGAACGGTTCGAGATAGGCGGCATCTCCATTGCCTAGAATCGCCTTGGCGCGGCCGTGCGAAAAAACCATCAGGCGGCGCACATCGTTCGTGCCGATACGCACCGGCGCATTCGTAGGCGGCGTGACTGCGAAGTAGTCGTCGAATACGCCCGTCGCCAGCCATGACGCCTTTGCAACGGCGTTGCTCGTCGTGTCAAATAAGGCCCACACATGGTCTGCGCCGTTGATGCATCGACTGGCCACCGCCGCAGGATTAGTGACGCAGGCGAAGCCCAGCGCCTGTTCCGCCTCGGTGAACGAGCGCGGCTCCTGCGGGTCGCCGGCGGCGGGGACGCCTCGCGGCGCGGGTCGCCGCCACCGCCGCCGTCGCCGCTATCGCCCTTGCCTCCGCCGTATATCACCGCCGCGGCGAAGAAGGCGCAGACGGCGACGCGCATGTATGGGGGTTCGCGCGAAAGCGCGGCGCGCAATACGGACAGTCCCCGCAATCGCCAGACAACAGGCGCCGCCATTCCGGCAAACACGAGAAAGACCACTATTTCAAGCGTCCATCTCATCTTCGGCCTTCCTTGGCGCCCCCCGTTGCAACCCTCTACAAGATGGGTGCATGTGAAGCGGCTAGGGCCGCTTCACGCTAGATTTCGATGCAAAGCGCGGACTTAGCCTTCACCTCGGCCGAAATCTCGGCGAGCGTGGCGTCGTCCACCGGCTGGCTGAGCTTCAGGATCACGAGCGAACGGCCCGTCTTCGGGTCATGCGGATTGCGCATGTCCTCGATGTTGATGCCCTTGTCGGCAATGCGGCGGGAAATGGCCGCGATCACGCCGGGACGGTCGTCATAGATGCAGCAGAGAATCGGGCCCTGCGGCTCGAAGTAGAGGCCATCGAACTCGTTGATGCGGGCGACCATCAGGCGGCTCTCGGCGACTGTGCCGCGGAGGCTGATGCGCTTCAGGCTGTTCGCACCGTCCTCGACGAGGACGTCGATCGTCATGGAGTTCACATAGTGCTTGGCGTTGTCGGCCTTGCGGTTGGTGTATTTGATGCCCGCGTCTTCGAGGAACCGGATGGCGGCCTTGCGGTCGTTGAGGCGGTCGAAGTTGTCGCAGACGCCTGCCAACACCGGCACAATCAGCCAGTCGGCGAAGGGCTCCAGTTTGCCGTAGAAGCTCGTCTCGATCTCGCGGATCGGGTTGGCCTCGCCGGAGAGGAGGCGCGCCATGTGGGCGATTGTCCAGGCAAGGTCGCAGTAGGAGCGGTCGAGGCCGTCGGGGATGTCGCGGTTCACGATGCAGGCGGTGACGCCGCGCTCATCGAGGTCGATCAGCTCCTCGGCGGCGCGCTTGGCCGCCGTGCGGTTGGCTTCCTTCGTGGAGGCGCCGAGGTGCGGCATCATGATGTCGGCCACGTCGGCGATGCTCTTGGGGCCTTCGATGTCCTTGGGGTAAACGTCGTTGAGGTAGCGGAGCTTCTTCACCGGCTTGGCGGCGCGGAGGGCGTCCTCGTCCACGATGCCGGCGCGGGCGCAGTTCACAATCGTTGCGCCGGTCTTCATGCAGGAGAGCAGCTCGGTGGAGAGCATCTTGCGGGTGGAGTCGGTCTCCGGGATGTGGAGGGTGACGATGTCGGACTCCGCGAAGAGCTCCTCAAGGGGCATCGGCTCGATGCCGGAGGCGCGGGCCTTGTCGCCGGGAACGAGGGGGTCGTAGCCGAGGATGCGGCAGTCGAAACCCTTCAGGCGCTTCGCGACGAGGCGGCCAATGTTGCCGAGGCCGACGATGCCGACGGTCTTGCCGGAGAGTTCGGTGCCCATGAAGTTCTTCTTCTCCCACTTGCCGGCGCGGACCGAGGGGTCGGCCGCCACGACATGGCGCATGTCTGCCAGGATGAGGGCGATCACCTCTTCGGCGACCGCGTTGGCGTTGGCGCCAGGGGTGTTCATCACGTCAACGCCGCGCTTGCGGGCGTATTTGGTGTCGATGGTGTTGTAGCCGGCGCCGGCGCGGACAATCACCTTAAGCTGCGGAAGGGCGTCGATCGTCGCCGCCGTCACTTGCTCGCTGCGCACGATTAGAGCATAAGAGTCGGAGTTGGCCGCGACAAGCTCGTCAAAGGGGGTGGTGGAATCCTGCACCACGGAGTAGTTACCGTTATCGGTGAGGATCTTGGCGGCGATTCCGTCAAGCTTGGTGGGAATGAGGACTTTTTTCATTGCTTTATTAACCGCGCGGGATTTGGTATCATTGATTCCCGACGGCGGATTCCGCCGGGAACCGCATCGCCGAAATCCCACGGCGACGCTTAAAAATTGGAACATCTATTCTACATTTTGACGCCATGAAAATCAAGCGAATCGCCCTTTTCGCCGCCATTGCCGCGCTCGCCGCGGCAGTCGCCACACCCGCCACGGCGGCGTCTCAAGACGCCGCCCGGCTGCGCGATACCACCGCCCACCAGCCTGGCAATTTCGACGACGACCTCTTCTCCGCCGCGCAGAAGGAGCCTGAACGCAAGGCAACCGGCTTCTTCTTCCACCACCGCGACAAGCGCCCCGCCGCCGTCCAGTTCGAGGAGGCGGGCAAGAAATACCTCGCCGGCGACCTCAAGGGCGCATGCCGCGCATACGACCGCCTCGTGCGCTCCTGCCCCTATTCGCCCGAGGCGCCGCGCGCCCAATACAACTTGGGCGCCATCCTAGAGCGCCGCGAAAAATACAAGGCCGCATTCGACGAATACCGCTATCTCCTCACATATTACCCCGAAAGCAGCAAGACGGGCGTGGTCCTCGAGCACATGTTCGCCATCGCGAACTGGCAACTTGGCCGCCGCAAACGCGAGGCTGCGGCCAAGTCATTCGCCGCCATCGCCGTCGCAGCACCCGGATGGCACCGCGCGGCTGAGGCGCTGTTCCGCCTTGGCGAGGCCAATTTCGCCATGCGCGAGTGGTATGACGCCGCCGACGCCTTCGACTCCGTTGCCTCCGACTATCCCTCCAGCGAATACGCCCTTCCCGCAATGGAGCGCCATGCAGCGGCCCTCTACGCACTTTCTCTAAAATATAAAGAGGACGAAGCCATCCAGAATCGCGCCATCACAGTGGCGACCGCCGCCGCCGCCGCGCTCCCCAAAGACGACCCGGCGCGTCCTAAACTGGTGGAGCACCTAGAGGACCTCCTTGACCGCCGCGACGCCCGCGCCTTCGCCATCGCCAAGTTCTATGATGGCAAGCGCCACAAGCGGGAATCGGCCATTGCCGCCTACGAGGAGTTCCTTCGCCAGTATCCGCGCTCGCCGCGCGCCGAAGAAGCCCGCGCCCGCCTCGAAGTCCTCCGCGCGAAGTAGCCCGCCTTGCACACTTGAAAATGAATCCGAAACTCATCGCCTTTGACCTTGACGGCACGCTTACCCAGCACAAGTCGCCGCTCTCCGACGAAATGCGCTCCACCCTCGACGCGCTCCGCGCATCCGGGCGCCAGCTGCTGATGGTCGGCGCAGGCGCCTGCCGCCGCATCTTCAACCAAATGGGGGCCTACCCCATCGACATCCTCGGCAACTACGGCCTCCAGTACGCCGAATACGACGAAGCCGCCAAGGACCTGAAATTCGTCTTCGACGAGCGACTGCCCTGCGACCGCGAGTCCGTTCTCAAACGCGCCAGCGCATTCCGCGAGAAGCATGGCCTGACGAACTTCGCCGGCGACAGCATCGAGTTCCACGACTCAGGCGTCGTCACCTTCGCCATCCTTGGCACCAAGGCGGTCCAGGCCGACAAGCTGGCCTTCGACCCCGACCGCGTCAAGCGCCGCGCCATCTACGCCGAGGTCTGCGCCCTATTCCCGGACTACAAGGTCTTCATCGGCGGCTCGTCCTCCTTTGACATGGCCCCTGCCCCATACGACAAGGCATACGCACTTTCGCTCCTCTGCGAAAAGCGCGGGCTGGCCAAGGAAGAGGTGCTCTACGTCGGCGACGACTACGGCCCCGGCGGCAACGACGAATCGGTTCTCCTTGCCGGCTTCCCATTCTTGAAAATCGACGACTACCGCACCACACCGGCGTTGTTGCGCCAGTATTAATCACTTCCACATTTCCACATTTCCACACTTCCACATTTCCACACTATGAAAGCTCTCTGCATCCAAGCTGACGGATCGCTCCTGTGGAGCGACGTCCCCGAACCCGAACTGCGCGGCGACTTCGACGTCCTCATCGACGTGAAGGCCGCAGCCGTGAACCGCGCCGACCTCATGCAGCGCGCCGGCATCTACGCGCCGCCGCCGGAATGGCCCACATGGCCTGGGCTGGAGTGCGCGGGCGTCGTCCTCAAGGCTCCGGCTGGCGGCCGCTTCAAGGAAGGCGACAGCGTCTGCGCCCTCCTCGGTGGCGGCGGATACGCCGAGCGCGTCGCGGTTCCAGAGGGAATGTGCATGCCGCTCCCGAAAGGCTTCTCCTTCGAGCAGGCAACGGCCCTCCCCGAGGTCTATGCGACGGCATATCTCAACCTCCGCATCGTCGGCGAAATCCAGCGCGGCGAGACCTTCTTCATCAACGGCGGCGAAGGCGGCCTGGGCGTCGCCTGCATCCAGCTGGCCAAGCACTGCTTTGGCGCAAAGGTCGTGGCCCAGGTGGCCTCCGACGAAAACGGCGCCTTCTGCAAGTCGCTCGGCGCGGACGTCGTCTCCAACCGTTTCAAGGACGACCTCGTGAAGACTCTTGAAGCCAATCCGCCGAATGTCGCCATCGACCCCGTTGGAGGGCCTCTCATGGGCAAGTGCATCGCCACCATGCCCTATCGCGGCCGCTGGATTTCCCTCGCATCAATGGCAGGCCCCGAGACCACCCTCGACGTGAACCTGCTTTGGCGCAAGAACCTTCGAGTCATCGGCTCAACCCTCCGTTCGCGCACCAGCGCTGAAAAGGCGCAGATACTCGCGGGGCTTGTCCGCGACGCCTGGCCGCTCTTCGAGTCCGGCGCCATCGCGCCCGTCATCCACGCCGTCGTGCCAATGCGCGAGGCCGCCGAGGCCCACCGCATCATGCAGGCGGGCGAAAACAGAGGCAAACTCGTTTTGAAGGTGTAAAGAATGAAGAAACTCCGCACAATTTTCCACGGCCTCAACCACGAGCACGGGGTTGGCAAGCTGGTAAGCGTCCGCAAGCTCCAAGACATCTTTGAAGTCGTCGCCGCCGTCGATGACATCTCCAGCAAGACGCCAACCTGGCACGCCTCCTGGCCGACCGGCGAAGGGCTGAAGCTCGTCACCGCAGAAGAGGCGCTGGCCATGCCCGACATCGACGTCGTCTTTGTCGAGACGGCCAACGCCGACCTCGTCGCCTCCGCCATGCCCTGGGCGAAGCGCGGCGTGGCGATGCACCTCGACAAGCCCACTGGCGAAACGCGCGAGCCTTTCCGCGAACTGGTCGCCATCTGCCGCGAGAAGAACGTTCCGCTTCAGCTTGGCTACATGTTCCGCGCCAACCCCGCCGTCAAGTTCCTCCAGCGCTCCGTCCTCGACGGCACATTGGGCAAGGTCATTCACATCCAGGCCACGATGGACCACAACTACGGCAACGACGAATACCAGCGCTACCTATCGACCTTCAAGGCAGGCATCCACTACAACCTCTGCTGCCACCTGCTCGACTTCATCGCGCCGATGATGGAAGGCGACCTCGTCCGCGTCACAACCCAGATCGGCGCAGCGCCAGGCGACCCGCCAGACTCCCGCAACCGCTGCACCTCGCTTCTGGAATGGCCCGGGGCGACGGCATTCGTCCACGCCTGCAGCCGCGTCCCCGGCGGCCAGACCCGCCGCCATCTCCGCGCCGACTGCCAAAACGGCATTTTCGAGATGGAGCAAATAGAGCGCTTCGACGGCCAGCCGCTAAAGGCGACCATGATTCTCGGGAAGGGCGCAGGCTACTATTCCGCAGGGCGCCACGAGCTAGACTTCGGCATCCAGACCGACCGCTACGCCGGCCAGCTGCTGGAGCTTGCCGCCATCGTGCGCGGCGAGCGGCCCAATCCAACGGCCCTCTACGACCACGATCTCCGCGTCCACGACATCCTCCTGAAGTCATGCGGGCTTATCTGAAAGGACGGTGCCGGAATCCCGATTCCCGGATCTCGGCGCCGCCTAACTTGACTTGCCTCGCGCAATAGTGTATCTTAACAGGAAATTTCTTTGAAAGGTTTTGTTAACATGGCCACGCAGGAAACTATCGATCCACAACTCCAGAAAAAGGCTCTCAACTTCTTCAACAACGGCTTCGCGGCCTTTGAGCGAGGCAACCTCGACATGGCTGTCGAATTGCTTCTGCGAAGCCTGGAAATCGACCCCACGTCATTTAGGACGCGGAAGTTCCTCCGCGCGGCATCGCTCCAGCGCTATGTGAAGACAAAGCCATCTCCGCTGAAGATCAAGCTTTCGGAAATCGCCTCGCTCGGCGCGGCCATGAAGAGCGAGAGCCTTCTCAAGGCGGGCAAGATCAACGAGGCGCTTGTTGCCTCCGAGAAGCTCGTTGAGGCGTCGCCCCTTTCGGTCAAGAACCTCTCCATCGCCGCAAAGTGCGCCATGGCGGCCAATCAGCCCGACGTTGCCGCGATGCTGTTCGAGACGGCCCTACAGGCCGACTTGGGCAACGAGGCGATCATGACGAAGCTCGCCGAAATCTACTGCCAGGCAAAGCAGTGGTCCAAGGCGCGCGAAATCTACTCGGCGCTCCTCGGCAAGCACCCGCAGGACGGCCGACTCGTCACGCTCCTCAAGGACACCGAGGCGCGCATGACCATGGCCGGCGGATGGGAGTATGTCGTTTCCTCTAACAAGAAGGAAGGCTTCCGCGACCTCATCAAGAACACGGAAGAGGCCAGCAAGCTCGACATGAAGAACAAGGCCACCGTCGCCGTGGGCGACGACGCCGAGGCCATGATCGCAGACCAGAAGGCCAAGATCGAGAAGGATCCGCGCAACCTCAACTACTCCCGCGGCCTCGCCCGCATCTACCAGCAGCTCAAGCGCTACGACGAAGCCGTCGAGACCCTCAAGAAGGCCCGCGAGATCAACTCAGCAGACCCCGAACTCGACCGCATGCTCACGAACGTCACCATCTTGGCCTACGACTCCAAGATCGATGCCCTTGTCCAGGCTGGCAAGCCCGAAGAGGCCGACGAGCTGCGCGCAACGCGCAACCAGTTCGTCTTCGACGACCTCGTGCAGCGCGTCGAACGCTACCCGAACGACCTGCGCCTCCGCTTCGAACTTGGCCAGCAGTACCTCATGTACGACGCCTACGATGACGCCATCCAGCAGTTCCAGCTTTCGCAGCGCAGCCCCAAGGAGCGCACCCTCTCCCTGCACGGTCTGGCAAAGTGCTTCCGCGCAAAGGGGCAGCGCGACATGGCCGTCATGCAGCTCGAAACGGCTCTGGAGCAGCTGCACGTCATGGACGACACCAAGAAGGCAGTCCTGTTCGACCTGGGCGAAATGGCCGAGGAAGCCGGCGACCTTGAGAAGGCATTCAAGATCTACCGCGAGGTTTACGGCGCGGACATCGCCTACAAGGACATCGGCGAGAAGATGGAGCGCATCTACAAGCTGCGCCAGCAAAAGGCATAGCGGCTCGCGCTATTTGCGCCGCGCGGCTATGTGAATGGCAATTGCCACTGCCTGCGCGGCGCAGGATGCGAGCAGCCACCACACGAAGAAGGAGAGCCTCCCTGCATTCAGGGAGGCCATCCAATTTAAAGCCCCCTGCGGCAGGATGCCGGCGAAAGCGCCATGCCCCGTAAGGACGACCAGTCCGCCAGTCTCAATTAGTATGATCGGCAGCCAGTACCTGATGAAGCGGAAACGGCCCGCCGCCGTCTCGTATGAGTAGAACGAGCCAATGGCCACGCAAAGCGTCATGCGCAGAGCAAGCGCAGTGAGCAGCAGCGAGTATGGCGTGTAGTCGCGCCATAGCGGGACGGCGTTGAGAATCATCTTTCCAAACACGGCCAGAAGGGCCGTCACGCATAGGCCCGGTGCGATTGTCCCGACTAGCATCCTCGTGAGAAGCCGTCCGTTGTCTCCGCCCTTCTCGTTCGACTCCACCGCGAGCGGGAACATGACGAAGGAGATTGACATGCCCGCGTATGCGGCGATTTCGGCCAGGCGCGTAATCATGTAGTAGGCCGCCGATTCCACGTCGGGGAGCCTCTGGCGGAAGAGCAGCGCCTGCCAGGTGCCGAGGATCGTGCCTATGACCATGTATCCGGCGAAGGGCAGGACGTAGCGCGCCATGTCGTGGACGTCTTTGCCCAGCGGGACGCTCTTCACGTCGCGCCCTAGCTCCCTGCGCAGGGAAAGCCACCCCGCAGTCGCGTTGAGCACAGGCGCGGCCATCTGTCCCATGACGTATCCCGACAGGGCGCGGATGGGCATCGCGATTAGCATCACCACCAGCCTCGCAGGAGCGCCGAAGATGTTGATGAGCGAAGTCGTGCGGAACTTCTTCAGTCCCTGGAGGGCGTTGTTGAAAATCGTGGATACCGGCGTCACAAGCCCGGCGCAGACGATGAGGAAGCCAAGGGAGCCTTCGGCCACGCGCATCCGCTCGAAGAAAAGCGGGAGGATGAAGCGGGCGGAAAGCACTGCCAGAACGAACGCGCCGACGCCTCCATAGATGGCTATCGACAGCAGCCGCTTTATCTTGCCCCGCTCCCCGCGCGTGGCGTAGATGGTGAGCCAGCGTGAGAATGGGACGACGAGAATCGCGAGCGGTAGTCCGAAAATGCCGCCGGCCTGGATCAGCGGCAGCGCCGCGCCCAGTTCCTCCTGCGGTACATACTTCGGAACAAGCCAAAGGCCGATGAAGGCGTTGATGAGGTCGCCGAACCTGCATGAAATGAAGATGATGGCCGACCACCACCACAGTTCGCCGCTCTTTTCACGAAGCCGTTTTACGAAAGCATTCATTTTACTTCAATCCAAAGATCCCCCTCAAGGTGCCCTTGGCGTAAGCCCAGGCGATGTCGGGTCTTCGGTTCTTCATGGCGACCATGCCATAGTAAACGGCGGAAAGCGGGGCGAACAGCAGCGTGACGCTGAGAATCTGCGGCAGGCTGAAGTGCCGCCTCACGAATCTCAGGCGGTTGCGGGCGAAGCAATATGTTCTGAAGGGCTTCTCTATCCCAAGCTGGCGCAGTTCTGGAACGCAGCCAGGCTCAAGAAAGCCAAGGTGTTCAGTTGTGGCCTTAGTCGTTATCCAGCACTCATGGCCAGCCTCAATTATTCGCCACCCAAAATCAGACTCTTCGAATATCTGGACGAAGGACTCTTCAAAGCCACCGATGGCACTGAACACATCCGCCTTGACCATAAAGGCATTGGGGCTGTATGTCGTCGTAAAGTCTTCCTTGTCTTCTGGCACTTCGGCGACAGGGATGTTCGGGAGAAAGTCTTTGGGCTGTGATGTCCAGCGGTTGAAGTCGCTACCAAGTGTCCAGATGAGGCCATCCTTGCCTGGGCGCCGATGAATGGACATTGGCGCAATCAGGCCAGCCTCGCAATGGCGTCCAAAGCAGGCGACGAGTTCTGGAATCATATTGGAATCAACGACATTGTCGTCATCCAGAAAAAGCAGCAAGTCACCGATCGCGACTGCGGCACCGCGATTGCGGGAAACTGCCTGGAAGGAATTGCCGTCGTTCCTGAAATACCTCACCCTCGCGTCGTCGCCGAACATCTCCCCTACCCTTTTGCCAGTATCATCTGGGGAGCAGTCGTCGACGACAATCACCTCAAGGTCTTTCCAATTGCTGGCGAGGACGCTTCCCACGCAGCGGCATACCATCTCGGCTCTGTTGAATGTCGGGATGATAACGGAGACTTTCGGTGACGAGTTCAGTTTCATGCGGCCATTATACCATATTGCCGAAAGGTGCAGACTTTGGTAGAATCTATTGATTCGTTTTTAAGATGAGCGAAGACTACGAAAAGAATTTGGAAAGCGTCGCGTCCGCACGTCCTGTTGGCGCAGCCCTTCAGGCTGCGTCTCAAGGTCGCCTCATCATCGACGTCGCGCGCCTCGACGAAGGCGGCGAGGATTTCAATGGCGAAATCCCCATCGACCAGCTTGACCTCGACCCCGACGACCTCCTCTTCCGCCCCCGCTCCGGCCTCCGCTACAAATTGCGCGTGACCCTGCTCGACGGCATCCTCTTCGCCTCAGGTCGCGCAGAGGAGGATTTCGAGTGCACATGCGTCCGCTGCGCGGAGGACTTTCCATGGACGGCATGCGACGACGAAGTTGAGATTTCCATCGAGAACGCCGCCGCCGATTCCTTCATAGACTTGACGGATTCGCTCCGCGAGTGTATTATTTTATCCTTCCCTAGCAATCCGCTTTGCCGCGAGGATTGCAAGGGGCTGTGTCAACATTGCGGCAAAAATTTGAACAAGGAAGCCTGCGAATGCGCGCAGGACGGCGATGGTCGCTGGGGCGCGCTGGACGGGTTGGAAATGGAGTAGTACAAAATGGCAGTTCCAAAAAGGAAAAAGTCGAAGATGCGCGTCCGCCAGCGCAAGGGCCACATCAAGGCCGAGGTGGCGCAGACCAGCAAGTGCCCGAATTGCGGCGCAGCTAAGCGCGCGCACAGGGCGTGCCCCGAGTGCGGCTACTACGATGGCGAGAAGGTTCTCACCACCCGCGCCGAGAAGAAGGACGCGAAGACGGAATCCGGCGACGCGAAGTAGCGTCGCCTCCCCCTCAGGGAGGTTTCCATGCGGATAGCTGTTGACGTCATGGGCGGCGACAAGGCGCCGCGCGAGATAGTCCGCGGATGCGTGATGGCCGCGAAGCGCCGGGCTGAGATTCCCGGCCTTGAGCAAATCATCATGGTCGGCCGCGAGGCCGATGTCATGCGCGAATTGAAGAAGTGCCGGGGCAAGCTTGGCCCGGCGCTTGCTTTCGTCAATGCCGACGAAGTGGTCGCGATGGACGAGGCGCCAGCCGCCGCCGTCCGACGCAAGAAGCACAACTCGCTCACCGTCTGCATGGAACTGGTGAAGAAGGGCGAGGCCCAGGCGGCAGTGTCCGCCGGGAACTCCGGCGCTTTCGCCGCCGCCGCCCTCTTCAGCCTGGGCCGCGTCAAGGGCGTCCACCGCCCCGTGATCGCGGCCGTCCTCCCCACGCGCATCGCAAAGCCGACCGTCGTCGTCGATGCCGGCGCCAACATGGACTGCGACCCGTCGTGGCTCCCGCAGTTCGCGATCATGGGCTCCACCTACGCCGAGAAGGTCCTCGGCGCAGGCCCTCAGCCCAGGGTCGGCATCGTCAGCATCGGCGCCGAGGAGCACAAGGGCAACGAGTTCACCCGCGCCGCCTACACCTATCTGCAGAAGTGCGGCGTGAACTTCGTCGGCAACATGGAAGGCCATGATGTTTTCGGCGGCAAGTTCGATGTCGCGGTCTGCGACGGCTTCGTCGGCAACGTCATCCTCAAGACCACCGAGGGCGTGGCCCGCGCCATAGGCCATTGGATCAAGGGCGAGATCGGCAACAGCTTCTGGGGCAAGATCGGCGCTCTTTTCATGGCCGGCATCTTCAAGGTGCTCCGGAAGAAGATGGACCCCGAGCAGTATGGCGGCGCATTCCTCCTGGGCGTGGACGGCAACGCCGTCGTGACGCATGGCGCCTCCACGCGCCGCGCCATCTTCTACGCAATCACCGTGGCCGCCAGCGCCACCCAGAACGAGCTCCAGGCGACAATCGCCGAGCGCATCGCCGCCTACAACGAGCGCGTTGCCGCCGAGAAGGCCGCTGCCGAAAAGCAGCCCGCGCCAGAGACGGCGCAGCCCTAAGGGCCGAACTCGTTCGGCCAATTGGCCATGACCTTTTTCGACGCCCATCTCCACGTCTATCCCGAATACGGGATGGACGCTCTGCTTTCCTCTCTAGCCGCGCGGGCGCAACAATGCTCTCCGCGCCCCGACGCCATCGCAGGCGCAGTGATGCTGCGCTCCTTCCAGCCAAGCCTGGCGGAGGCCATTGACGCCGCCGGCAAGCCCGCCGAGTGGAGCATCGCGCCGACGGCCGCGCCCAACGCCCCATGGACGGACACCCGCGCCGCCGATGGAGCGACCA
>JAGCUY010000027.1 GCA_017962605.1 Kiritimatiellia bacterium
GCGTCGCGCGCCTCGACCGACTGCTGGCCCGGCGCCCCGGACTGGCTCCCGACGATCCTTGCCTGGATAGAGGACCACGCCGACCGCAATCTCTCCGCCCGCGACATCTTCGAACGCGCCGGCTATTCGCGGACGCTCGTGGAGCGCGTCTTCCGCGAAAAGCTGGGCACGACGGTGCAGAAGAAGATCGCCGAGGCGCGAATCGCGACCGCCAAGCGGCTGCTCTCGGAGACGACGCATCCGCTAGCCGAAATCGCACGCGCCTCCGGCTTCTCCTCCCCAGGCTACTTCTCGCGCACTTTCTCCGCCGCAACCGGACTTGCACCAACCGCGTGGCGTGAAGCGAATCCGTGGACTTGAGCTGCAGAGGAAATGCCGCAGCACAAAAGAAAAAGCGCGGCCTTGCGTTCGCAGGGCCGCGCTTTTGTTTTCACTGGGCCAAGGCAATCGACTAGAAGTCGAACATCAGGCCGATCTGTCCGCCGAATCCGCTGCAGTCAAACTCAACGGAATCGTCATGCTTGAGGCTGGTTTCGGTGTCGGTGTAGCGGGCTTCGCCGAAGAGGGAGACATGTGTGGTCAACCTGACGGTGAGGCCGGCAACGGCATACCAGCCGAAGTCGTCGTCAAGACTGTAGTGACGGTCCCACTCGCGATGGTAGTGGTGGCCATGCTTGCGCGAAACCTCAACGTCAAGGTCGTAGTGGTAGTAGCCGACGCCCGGTCCGCCGTAGAGCGTGATGGAATTGTTGATCGGGGCCATGAGGACGAGACCCGCCTCAACGGGGACACAAGTGAATGTCACATCCGACTCGTATTTTTGGCCGTCAACGTGGTAGGTCTTGCCGTCCCAGATGCCCGAAGCGCCTAGACGGAAGTCTATGCCGAGATATTTGTCGGCTTGAAGGCGGGCGACCATGTTGCATCCGCCAAAACCGTCCTTGTCAAATTTGGAAGCGTCCTTCGCGTCCCAATACTGGAGACCAAAGCCTAGGCTAAAGGCTGAGTTCGCTCCAAGAGCCGACATGGCGCCAGTGGCGGTGGCAATAGCCAGGATGCATGCAGTGAGTTTGGTGAATTTCATGTTTTGTTCCTCCTTATGTTAGGGTGTTAGGTTGTTCTTGAAAAAAAAGTCAGGCGGTGCGCTAGACCTGCATGAAACCGCCGGCGCTCAACTGTCCTGCCTGGGACTCTTCCTCGGCGGCCTTCTCCGCGGCGGGGCGGAAGTCTTCAAGCAGACGGCTCCAAGTCTCGGCCTGGTTGACGAGCGCCTCCAGCGCGCTGTCGAAGGTGTTGTCGTCAAGAGAGTCAAGCGCGAGGCGACGCAACAAAATGTATTTGCCCGTATCCCGGCTCTTGGCGAAGGTTTGGTCCAGTTCGAGGTTGGCCTCCAAGAGCATGTCGGCGAAATCCGCGTGGCCTTCGGTTGGCGTTTCGCCAATGGGGGCGGAAATGGAAACGGTGTCGCCGACGGCGACAATCGTGACGACAATGCCGTCAATGTCGAGGGCGGCCGCGTTGTCTTCGGCGACAAGGCCATCAACGCCGTGGCGAGTGGCAAAGTCGGTGATGAGTTTTTCGAATTCCATGGTGCTTGTTCCTTTTTTAGGTGTAGTTCCTAGGTGTAGTTGTAGTTTCCAGGTGTAGTCGTCGGTTCCAGTTCCCCGTTCCCAGTTCCCCGTTCCCCGTTCCCAGTTCCCCGTTCCCTGTTCCCAGTTCCCAGTTCCCCGTTCCCAGTTCCCAGTTCCCTATATCTTCCCCGCCAACACTCGCATCACGCGGGCGGCGTCGTCGGCGATTGCCTTAGTGGCGCGGACGGCGATATCGTGGAACTGCAGACCTTCGGGCTTTTCCTTCACGAGGTCGTAAACACCGCGTCCGCCGGCGATGGCGCCGTAGGTGTAGTAGTTGACCTTGCGGATGCCGCACGAGACCGCCTCACGGTAGTCGGCGTCGGTTAGGCCGGAGCCGCCGTGCATCACGAGGGGAAGCCCGTTGGTCGCGGCGCGGACCTTCTTGATGACATCGAAGGAGAGCTTTGGCGTCGTCTTGTAGATGCCGTGGACCGTGCCGAAGGAAATCGCAAGCGCGTCCACGCCGGTGTCGCCGGCGAACTCCGCCGCATCTTCGGGCTTGGTGTAGAAGTCTTCCGGCGCGTAGTTGCCAAGCTCGCCGTTGTAGTTGTGCGGCATGGAGCCAAGCTCCGCCTCGATGGTGGCGCCAAGCGCGTGGGCTGTCTTGGCGACTGCGGCCGTCGCAGCCTTGTTGTCCTCGTATGAGAGCGCGGAGCCGTCGAACATCACCGAAGTGAATCCCATGGCCAGGGCGCGTAGGCAGACCTCAACAGAGCTGCCGTGGTCGAGGTGCACCGCGACCGGCGTCTTCGCCGCCCGCGCGAGCTGGAGCATCAGCGGCCCTGCGACGGACATCGCGAGATACTGCTCGTGGACAGGGGCGAACTGCAGCACGAACGGCATTCCCGTCTCTTCGGATGCGCGCACCGCCGCCATCCCTGACTCAAGCGAGGAGCAGTTGAATCCGCCGACTGCATAGTTGTTCTTTGCAGCGTCGGCAAGCATCTCCTTCATGTTAACTAGCATAGTCTTTCTCCAAAAATAATTATTAAGTATAGCAAATATAAAGGGGAACAGGGAACGGGGAACGGGGAACAGGCTTATCCCCCATTTTTTTGTGGGGCCATTGGGAGCCAATAAGCATCGCGGACAGCCCGCCTTACGTTCAGGGTGGCTGCGCCGGCAAGGCCCCATTGTGCCCGTCAGCTGGCTGCGGCGCGTCATGGCACCTGAAGC
>JAGCUY010000218.1 GCA_017962605.1 Kiritimatiellia bacterium
CCCTGGTGGTCGGTGAGGTGCAGCGCGACACCGGCGTAGCGCGGGTCGCCCGCGTGGCCGTGCGAGGTCCAGCCCGACGGCCTCACATGCACCTCCACGTCGCCGGCCACGCGGCGGCGGTCGGCGCCGGTGCCAACCGTAAGAACGGCGTCGATGAAGTCGGGGCCGGACTCAAGGTTCCAGCGGCCGCAGGACTCCACCACCACGCGCTCGCCTGTGTCGGTGACGATCTCCGGCCGCAGCCCGTCGGAATACCAGATGCACTGGAGATGGCGCTCGGTGCAGCGGCCCTCCGCCTCCAGGTCGTCGGCGTCAATCCACGGCGACACCTCTTCGCCGGCGGCCAGCGCCCCGTAGTCCGCAATTTCGGGGTAGTCCGCAGTGTCGTCGCCGGCGAAGTCCATTAGAAGAGTTTCCGCTTGATGAAGAAGAACACCGCGCCAAGGGCGAGGATGACCGAAACCCCCATGATGGCGAAGAAGGCCAGCAGCGAATGGGATTCCGGCGGCGAGAGCGACTGGAGCGGGAGGTGGACGTTCATCCCGTAGATGGACGAGATGAGCGTCGGGAGCATGAAGATGATCGTGACCGAGGTCAGCGACTTCATCACGACGTTGAGGTTGTTCGAGATGACCGAGGCGAACGAGTCCATCGTGCCGGTGAGGATGTTCGTCTGGATGGAGGACATTTCAAGGGCCTGGCGGTATTCAATGGCCACGTCGTCGAGGAAGTCGAGATCGTCCTCGTTGATGCCGAGCTGGCGCATGTGGCCGAGGCGGCTGACTACGATTTCATCCGAGGTGAGCGACGTCGTGAAATAGACGAGGGCCTTCTGGAGGTCGCGGAGGTCGATGAGCGAGTCGTTCTTGAGGGCCTGGTGGAGGTGGAGGTTGCGCTCGATCTTGTCAGCGTCGTCGCCGATCTCGCGCAGGTAGCGCAGGAAGAGGGTGGCGGCGCGGAGCATGATGTTGAAGGCGAAGCGGTGGCGGTCGTATGGCGGGCAGAGGCGCCGCATCTGGCGGAACTCGTCGATGAGGGCCGTCTGGCGCGCACACACCGTGATGACTGCGTTCGGGGTGATGATGATGCCGAACGGGGTGGTGGTGTATGGGACGGAGTCGTCGCTGTCGGACTTGCATGGGACGCGGATGACGATGAGCGACGCCGAGGAGTCCTCGTCGATTTCCACGCGGGCGCGTTCGTCTTTGTCGAGGGGGTCGGTGAGGAACTCCTGCGGGAAGTCGTAGGCGTCGCCCACCTTTTCGATTTCGGCCGGGGTCGGTTCCGTGAGGCTGACCCAGCAGCCAGGCGTGAGCTCGGTCCCGCCATCCGTGAGGCCGGTGCGTGGCACCCATTTGTAGATCGTCAGCATCTCTGCACCTGCCTTCGCTTGTTTATCCGCGTGTAAGGGCTGCAACGGCGGCGCCGACAATCGGCGAGTCGGGGACGAATATCGTGCGGAAGTGGATGCCGCGCCGCGAGAGGATGGCGCGGAGGCCCTCCTCGGTGCGCGACTTGAAGTCGGCCGTCTTCGTCTTGTAGTAGGTGGAGCCGTCGATGTTGATGCCGATTGGCGCCAGCGGGTCGCGGCCCGCGCCGGAGAGGATCGCGCCAAAGGCGATGTTCACCGAGGAGAGCAGCGCCGCGCGCGCATAGACTGCCTCGCCCAGCGCCTGGATGACGCGGCGGTCGTTGTCCTCCATGTCCAGCGAGGCAAGCGCGCCGCGCGTGCAGAAGGGGTTGTCGCAGAAGTCGTCGAAGTCGCGGTTCTCAAGGGCGGGGAGCGCGACGATCGCCTCGGCCGCCTTGGCGGAAAAGAGCCCTTCCTCGGCCGCCATCTTGAGGATGACCAGGCCGAGCGTCCCGAGGTAGCCGCCGGAAATCTGCTTCTCGAAGTTGGAGTGGCCGGGGTCGAGGGTGAGCTCGTGGAGGCGCTTGTCGAAGTCGGAGAGCGGCACCGGCGCGAACTCACCTGACTCGAAGTTCACGATGGTGGAGGCGTCCTGCGGCAGGCCGGGGCACTTCTTGATGGCGGAGTTGGCGACGACGGTCGCCGTGTTGGTGCCGGTGCCGAGGATCATGCCCACGTATGACGAGCAGTTGCGGCTGGCGCCTTCGGAGACGCCCGCCAGCAGCGTGGCGACGGTGTCGTTCAGCACCACGACGCGGCCCTTGAAGCCCATCGGCTCCAGGCGGCGCTTGAGTTCAGCGCCGACGAACTTGCCAACGACCTCCGGGGCCTTGATCTGCTTTGACCAGCGGAGGAGGAGGCCGTCGCAGTCGGGCGTGATTTCCGCCGGGTAGGAGAAGCAGAAGCCGATGTCGGATGCCAGCGGGACGAGCGGCTCGACGCGCGAGGCGATGAAGGAGAAGAACTCCTCCGCCCCGACTTCGCGCTCGACGCCCGGCATCGCGCACTTTGAGAAGTTGGACATCTCCGGCGTGCCGTCGGCGGCGAAGGACACCGTGCAGACGCGCAGGTTGGTGCCGCCGGCATCGACGACTATCGCGGGCTTGCCGGCGGGGATGCCGGCGCCGACGCCGATGTAGGAGGGGATCATCGCCAGCGAGCTGTCGGCGCCGGAGAGTCCGGCCTCCGCCTCGCGTGCGAATGAGTCAAGGAGGGCCTCGGCGTCAAGCGCCGCCAAGTCAAGCCCGTGCTTCTTGAGAAATGATTCGACCATTTTTGTTGTTCCTTTTTTGTTTTGGGAAATCGGGATTCAGGGTGTCATGCGTCCTGCCGCGTGGCGGCGGCCGCTGCGAGCGCGTTCGCGAATTCCTCGACATCGGCGAAGCGGTCTTCCTTGTTGAATGCGGTGGCGCATTCAAGGACGGCCGCCACTTCCTGCGTCACGCCCTGCACCGGCGGGTGGGGCGTAGTCGCGACGGTCGCGACCGCCACGCCAGACGCATGGAGCGTGTGTCCCGTGAGGAGCTGCGCCGCCACCACGCCAAGCGAATAGATGTCGCTGCGGGCGTCGAGCATGTCCCCGCGCGCCTGCTCGGGGCTCATGTATTCGGGCGTTCCGACTATGTAGTCGCTCTTCGACGGCCCGCCGCCGGCCAGCTTGGCGATGCCGAAGTCGATGACCTTGACCACGCCGTCGTCGGTGAGAAAGATGTTTGCCGGGTTGATGTCGAGGTGCAGGACGCCGTGGCGGTGCGCGTAGCCCAGCGCGCTCGCGGCCACCTGGACGACTTGGATGGAGAAGTCCGGCTCGAAGACACCCTGCGCCTGCGACAGGAGCCGCGAGAGCGGATTGCCCTTGAGCAGCTCCATGATGATCATGTAGTTGAGCCCGCTCTTCTCAAGGTTGTAGATGCGCAGGATGTGTGGGTGGACGAGGCTCAGGGTGATGCGGACCTCCCTCTTCAGATCCGCAAGCGACGAGGCGTCGCGGACAAGCCGCGGCGCAAGTATCTTGATCGCCACCTCCATCTCGAGTATCTTGTCGATGGCGCGGACAACGCGGCCGGTGCCGCCTTCGCCTAGGATCTCGGTGATTTCGTAGCGGGAGGAGGGGTCATCCAAGCCGAAGTATTCGCCGCGCCGGAGTGGCTTGTTCATGACCACCTTGGAGAAGCGGCGTGCAGTCGCCTCCTCTTCCGGTGTTTTCGGCGGAGGCGGCGCGGCCTGCGGCTGCGCCGCCTTCAACTGCGACTTGTGGACGACTATTGGCATTTCCTAAAGGCCAGCACGCCGTTGTGGCCGCCGAAGCCAAGCGAGCCAGACAGCGCCACGCCGATCTCGCCGGCCACGCCTTTGTTCGGCACATAGTCGAGGTCGCAGCCAGCGTCGAGGTCGGGGTTGTCGAGGTTGATGGTGGGCGGGAAGAAGCCGTCGCGGATGGCGAGGGCGCAGACAAGGGCCTCCAAGGCGCCCGACGCGGCGATCAAGTGGCCGGTCATGCTCTTGGTGGAGGAGACCTTCATCTTGTAGGCGTGGTCGCCGAAAGCCCCCTTGAGCATCTTGGTCTCGATGGGGTCGTTCATCGGCGTCGAGGTGCCGTGCGCGTTGTAGTAGTCCACCTCCTCCGGCCTGATGCCGGCGTCCTGGAGGGCGAGATTGATGGCGCGGATGCCCTGTTCGCCTGAGGGGTCTGGGGCCGTTAGGTGGTAGGCGTCGCAGGAGAGGCCGTAGCCCGACAACTCGGCGTAGATCTTCGCGCCGCGCGCCTTCGCGCGCTCGTAATCTTCCAAGACGAGCATCGCGGCGCCTTCGCCCAAGATGAAGCCGTCGCGGTCCTTGTCGAAGGGGCGAGAAGCCTTCTGAGGCTCGTCGCAGCGCGTGCTAAGGGCGCGGATGATGCTGAAGCCGGCAATCGCCAGCGCGGCGATGCAGGCCTCCGTGCCGCCGGCGAGGCAGACGTCGCAGCGGCCGAGGCGCATCATGTCCAGCGCCGCGCCGATGGCGTCGGTGCCGGAGGTGCAGGCCGTCATGGAGGTCAGGGCGAAGCCCTTGAAGCCAAGCTCCTTCGAGATGTTGGCGGCGGCCTCGTTGTTGATCAGTTCGGGAACCGTCAGCGGCGGGATGCGGCGCGGGCCCTGCTCGATGAGCTTGCGCAGCGAGGAGTCGACGACCTCAAAGCCTCCAATGCCGTTGCCGATGGAGACGCCGGCGCGCTCCGGGGCGTAGTCGTTGGCCTCCAGCCCGGCGTCGCGGACTGCCTGCACGGCGGCCGCCACGGCAAACTGCGAGAAACGCGCCATCTTGCGCGCGTTCTTCGGATCCATCCATAAGTTAGGATCGAAGCCCTTGACCTCTGCCGCAATCTTGACATCGTAATCGGAAGTGTCAAAACTCGTGATGAAATCTACGCCGCTCTTGCCCTCGCGGATGGCCCGCCAGGTTTCCTCAACGCCGATTCCAACCGGGTTGACCGTTCCCAATCCGGTAATGACGATTCTTCGGTTCATAGTAGCGTCTATTCTACACTATCCTCTCGCAAAAGGCAAGGGGGGGTGACCCTCTTCTGGCAAATGGATATGGATATGATAGAATGTTCTACTATGAAAAACCCCTTTTCCGTCTATCAAGCCGTATGCCGTCCGAAATCCGGGGCGGGCGCGTTCTTCGCGAGTATTCTCGTATGGGGCATCGGCATCGGGTGCTTTGCCGCGGCGTTCAACAACTTCCTCGTGGAGACTTACGACATCGGCGGCTTTGACCGTGGGCTGCTGGAATTCCTGCGAGAAACGCCCGGCGTGCTGCTTGTGGCAATCTTCGCGGCATTGCACCGTTTTTCCGATTGGAAAATCCTGCGGATCGGGACGGCATGCTCCCTCGTCGCGGCGGCGCTGCTGCTGGTGCCGGTCCGCTGGGCCTGGGCAGTCGCCTTTATCGTTGTCTGGGCCCTTGGCGAACATCTCGTGATGCCCGTCCGCCAGTCGCTCGCCCTCTCAATCGCCAAAGAAGGGAAGAGCGGCGAATCGCTCGGCTTCGTCACGGGCGCGATCAGCGCCGGCTCGGTTGCGGGAAGCATTCTCGTGGCGGCCATCTTTTACATTGGCGCGCGCCTCTGTGCCGACGCGCCCCGCCGCGCGCTCTACGATGCCGTCTGGGTGCTGGTGGCGCTGCTCCTCGCCGCAAGCCTGGCCGTCGCCGGGGCGGTGAAAGAGCCCGGGCTCGCGAAACGCGCGCGGCCATCGTTCTACTTCCGCCGCAAATACTCGATCTTCTATGCCTTGGAACTATTCTATGGGGCGCGCAAGCAGGTCTTCTTCACGTTCGGGCCATTTGTGCTGATCCGCGTCTATGGCATGGACACGCAGCGCGTCGCGACGCTCTTCGCAATCGCCGCGCTCTTCACCGCGCTTTGGGGCGGACGCCTTATCGGGCGGATTGTTGACCGCTGGGGCTACCGCAATGTAATGATCTGGGACACCGTGGTGCTCTTCTTCGTGTGTCTGCTCTATGGTTTCGCGAAGGACTGGTTCCCGCCGCGCGTGGCGGTGGCGGTGGTTTGCGTGAACTACATTCTCGACGCCGTGTTGAGCAACGCATCGATGGCGACGAATCTCTACGCGCGCACCCTCTCCGACTCCCAGGAGGAACTTACCGCGACGCTCTCCTCCGGCATTTCCATGAACCATGTGGTGACTGTCTTCTATGCGCTGCTCGGCGGCTGGATATGGGACAGGTTCGGCCCCGGCGCCCTCTTCGCCACGGCGGCATGCATGGCCCTGGCCAACAGCGCCTTCGCATTGACGGTGCCCAAGCCCGTCCGTAACAAGTCCTTATGACAGGCGCCACCGCGCCACCCGCCGCCAGACCATTATTGCATGAAAAGATCCTCTCCGGGGCGCTGCCAGAGGCGGACCCAGTCGATGTCGTACTCGATGGGGAACGGGCCGGACGGGTCTAGGCGCTTGCTTTCCGGACACCAGCCATGGCCCGGGGTGAAGACTTCGTTGTTGAAGATGACATAGTGCGGGTCGTGGAAGCCTTCCATGCCATTTATCTCGCCGGGCGCGAAGTCGTGCGCTTCGTCGATCGGCACCGTCATGAAGCAATCCCCATCGACGAAGAATGAAATCGACTCCGGCGTCCAGTCCATCGCGTAGATGTGGAACTCCCCGTTCAGCGTTTCCGGATGCCGGAACGTGTAGGCGCGCTTGAGGCTCCCCTCGCCGCCGGGGAGCATGACGTGATTCTTGCCGCGCCACTTGTGGAGGTTGGCGACAACGGCGCTTGTGGAGGCGAAGGACTCGAGGACGTCGATTTCGGAGAGCCAGTCGGCCTTGCGCATGGGCGGCGGCACCGACTGCAGCCAGAAACTCGGCCATGCGCCGCGCCGGAAGGGAACGCGTGCCCGCATCTCAAGGTAGCCGTAGCGGAAGGACATGCGGTCGCGGGTGACGAGCCCGCGCGGAAGCATGGCGACCTTGTTCGTTACGCCGGAAGGCAGGACGCGCAGGCGCAAAAGGCCTTTTTCGACGCGCACGGTGCGCTCGTCGTTGACATAGACGTTGTCCGACGAGGACATCGTGCTCCAGACCTGCCACTTGGACAAGTCAAGCGCGTTGCCGTTGAACTCATCGTGCCAGACCATGCTGCGGCCATCGACGCGCGACATCGCATCGACGCCATCATCGCCGGAAGCCCCTAGCGCAAAGGCAACGACAAAACTTGCCGCGAAGATACAAATGGACTTGCCAGACTTTATTTTCATGATTTACAGCTCCCAAACCATCATTGTCAGCGAAAGACCATTCATCTTATCGTTGCAACAGGTTTTTCGCATCGACGATAAAATCGAAGTATCTGTCCGCCTCAACCGATGGCGAAAGATTGCCGTCATAGACAAGCGCCGTGCGGACGGACAGGTCCTTGGAAACCTCCAACGCGTCAACTTTGGATTTCACGTCGTCTATGATGCCATGCCCGATTTCCTTGCGTCTTTTGATTTCGACGACAAGCGCCATGCGCTCCGTCTGTATGAGAAGATCAATCTGGCATCCCTTCACGCCCTTGCCGGCATTCCGCCGGTAAGGTGACGCGGACAGCACCAAAGACCGTTCCAGGCCAAGACTCGGGAAAAGATCCTCAACATGGTTGAGTATCAGATTCTCAAACTGGAGTCCAAGCATGGCGCTCCATCCCTGCAACTGCTCCAGCGACGAAAACTTGAAAAGCCCCTTGGCAATGGCCTGACGACGCGGTGCCACATAGCGCAAGAAGAAGCGGGTGTAATTGTCCTTGATTCGATACCGCTCCATCCTCAGCGGCTCTCCGGTCTGGGGGTTCAATCCGGAATCCTTCGCGACGAACCCGGCATATTCCAAGTCCTTCAACGCCTTGGACAATTTCCCGTTGGGCGTCTTGCGCATGGCCTTCGCGATTTCGGCAACTGACTGGGGACTTTCAGAAAGATGTTGCAAGGCACACCCCCTGCTCGAGGCCCTTCTCCCGAAAACAACGCTAAAAGTTTCGTCGAATTCCCGGAACAGAGTCCCTCGCGGCATGAAGCAGAGTTGCCTGACATTCTCCTCTACCGACCACTCGGGGCGGATTTCCTCCAAATATTTCGGCACGCCGCCTGTAATTGAGAGAAGATCAAACACCTCCCGCGACGAAAGACGACGTCCTGCCAGGCCAAGCATTGACATGCTTTCGGCAAGGGACAATTCACCGACGTCAAGGTCGAGAGAGTCCCTGCCAACGAAACCGGTGCTGTCAAGAATGTTTTCGGCGATCCAGGATGAAACGGAACCGCAAAGAACCAAGACAAGATTGTCGTGTTTCTTTAGCCTCTTGTCCCATGCGGTCTTGAGATATCCGGCGAAATCGGGATTGTGCGCCCCCATCCACGAAATCTCATCCAACAGGACGACCGTGCGTCCACGGGAGGGGATGGCCTCGTCAAGACTTCTAAATGCGGCTGTCCAATTCCGCGCTGCTCCGATGACGGATCCGGTTTGGTCGGCGAGTTCTTCGCAGAAGTTCCGCCGCTGGGCGAGATCCGTCATGCCCTTGCGCGGGGGGAGTCCGACAATGTTTGTGAAGTGATCTGCTGTGCGCCGTGCGAACTCTTCGATGAGCGTGCTTTTCCCAATGCGTCTGCGGCCACGGCACGTCACCAATGACGATGTGCGCTTGTTCCACAACTGGGATAGGGCTGTAAGTTGTTCCTGACGTCCTACAAACATGATGCGTTCTCCAAAAAAGTTAGGAACATGATATCATGTTTTGGTTTTCCACGCAAGGGACTTTTGGGTCAACTAAATTCATTTTTACGGTTTAGTTGACCCTAAACTCCGCAATTTTCACGACTTTTGGGTCAACTAAACTTGATTTTTGGATTTAGTTGACCCCATTTGGCCTTTTGGAGTTTGCCGGCATATCCTCCTCGGCGAAGTGCGTCTCGATGTAGATGAACGCATTCGGCGCGAGGGTGAACCGCACCGTTCCGTCATCGCATTATCAGCGTAAACCCTTTCGGATGCCAGTTGCGCGGCTCGACGGAGATATACGGGGCGTAGCCCGACATGCCGCTTTCGCGCGAGTAGAACTGAATCAGATCCGAAACGCCTTCCAGGGGATAGAAATGCACCGTGACAGCCTGCTGCCCATCCGCCTTGGCTGCACGGACAGTCGCCGTCATGTCAACGGAGACCTCGGCGCCGTCCGTCCACAACGACACCGCGCCGGGATAGAAGGTGGCGAAGACGCCGGAAGCCGACGGCAGCGTCGAACCGACTTGATTGCCGAGCAGGTCGCTCCAACTCGGCGCCGTGGCATCCGTCCATGTGAAATCGGGAACGGTGCGGAAGCACACCTTGTCGTATGCGTTCGGGGCATTCGAGTGAATGATGCGCAACCGCAGGTAGGCCTTCTTGAAGTTGTCCGGCACGGCGCTCAGATCGAAACGCAGGACGCCCTCGCGGTTGACCGTCCCCCAGCTGTCATACTTGATCTGAAGCGAGCGCGCGGTGCCGTATGTCGAGTCCCTGCCGCTCTCGGCCCCAAACACATAAGTGTCCGCAGAAGCCCGAATCTTCACAGCGGCATCGACGGTGTGCGTCAGCTCCTGAACAGATGTCTGTCCATTCGGCAGATTGGCCGTGACCTTATACACGGTCTCATCGGCGAACGGCATCCTGTCCAGATATACTGTTTCCGAAATCCTGGACGCCAGAATGTCGTGGGCCTCGTTCTCCACCGTCCGCTCAACGTTGTAGGTCGTTCCCGCAGGCCCTGCGCCCCATGTCAGGTTGACCTTCGGATTCTCGCCAGAAAGGTCGTCCTCCGCCGCGAGGCGACAGAACCCTTCGACAGGGGGATAAAGCAGGACAGGCGGCGTGCCGGAGGCGACACCAGCGATCCAGCGGGCGTAATTCGCGTTTGCCGCCTCGAGCGACAGCTGGAACGATGCGTGGCGGCCTTGCCGCGCGGCGTCGCGCACGATGTCGGTCACGTCAAACTCCAGGAACGGCGAGAAGTCGGTGGCGGTCACGTCAAAGACAATGCGCCCCGCGTCGTCGGCATAGGTACTGCCACTTGCAATCGGCGCGCGCACGGGCAAACCGAATACGGCGCTAGACCAGCAGACGTTCGTCGGATCAAACCGGTCCGTCACGGCGCCGAAAAGACGCGCGGGCTTGTTCTGCCCCGAAAGGCCATTCGCCCAGACCGTCTTCACGCGCAGCCGGACGTATGGCGCCTCTTCGAGTCCGCTCGGATCGAAGCAGATATACATCGCCCTCGTCACGCTGTCCCACTGCTGGCAGCCGATTTGGTAGGACGCCTGATTGTAAACGGGCGTGGACTGGCTGGCGCTGTTCACGCCGCAGTCATATAGCGCCGAGCGAGACGCAGTTGTCGTGTTCTCGCTGAACCGAACCGTATCAATCGTTGTTTCCACGCCACCAGACACGGAGGAAACGCGATACCAGTAGGTCGCCTTGCCCGGGCAAGTCGGATCAACCGCCGAGGTGCCCGTGACAGTCGCCACCGTCTCAAACGAGCCATCCGGGTCTTCGGCGCGCGCAACGCGATAGGAATCGGCACCACTGACAGACGACCACGAGACCGTCACCGCGTCATTGACACGGCTGACAGAGACGCCGCGTCGCACGACCACAATCAGTTTCGGCCTCTTCGTCGCATCCGCCGCCTCTTTCGAGTAAAACGCGGCGTGCGGTGTCCAGTTCTTGGCGTTCAGGCGGAACGTCAGGAAACCCGAGGCGAAATCCTGGCCCTTCGTCACCAGACTCGTCACGTCAACCGTGTTCTCGGCCGCGAGGCCCGACGAAATGCGTATAGTGTCCGCTGGCGCGGAGGTATTCCAATTATTAATCACGCTCAGCCCCGATGGGAGCGTCGCCGCCGTTTCCGACCAGTTTCCGCCATTCTGTAGCGTGATTTCCCATGGATTTGACGCATTTGCGTCTGTCGAAAGGGAAAGCTTCAGCGTGGCGCTGACGACACGGCCTGCAAACGCCGAGGTCGCAAATTTCATAAACGCCTCAGTGCCCCAAGCGCGAACATAGAGATTGCCGCTATTGGTAACATCTTTAGTTCCAGTAGTACCAGCGTACATGTCGTCCGTAGGCTCCAGTTCGATTGTCTCAGTCAGGCTGGGAATCGCCGGCGAACGCGCGGAATCGGCCCATTTGGCGACAAGCCGGGGGCGCTGCGCCTCATCTGATGTGCCGGGACCCTCAAGAACAGACCATGCGGAGTCTTCGTGCCACCAGGCCGAATAGACGTGCAGCGCCAGCTTGCCCGTCGTGCGCGCTGCCTCGCGCGCTGCCGCTGTGACGTCCGACTCGTAATACGCGTTGGCGGCTGAGACATTGAATGACCCGGCGAACAACGGGTCGCCGCGCCCGATCCATGTGGACGGGTAGGATGGAATCTCATGCTTCATGTTGTTCGGCGTCGCGGTTGACGGATTCCAGTCCACGTCCCGCATGACGCGGAGAACGACCGGCGTCGCCGCGCTGGCAAGGTGCGCCGAGCAGTAGAACCGCGCCTTGACGTTGGTGGCGTTCGCCATGCCGTTCACGTCAAAGCGCAGAATCGCCTCGCGCTGCTTGCTCAGCGGGAGCTGAACTCTTCCGTTATTGGTGTCAGGCTTCCATTCCACCATCGAGGCCGCCGCTTCGGCAACGACCTCCGTCTCGTTGTCCGTGGCGTGGCTCACGGCGGGCGTGGCGGCGAGAGCCATTGCAGCGATGAATGCGACTGGGGCGATGAGCTTGTTGATTGCAGTTTTCATGGTCTTGCAGGGGTGTCAGGTTGATTTTCATTCCCACAGCGAAACCCGGACTTCGGGGCGCATGGGAATTTCCGATGACAACTATTTTACAATCACGCCAAACAAAAAGTGGACTTTTTAGGCAAAATCTTTTATGGCGCCTAAGGTTGCGCGTTGCGCTTCCGCCACGCTCGGAGGGAGCAACCGAACCGTGCGCGGAAGACCCTGTCGAGCTGGTGCAGCGCAAAGCCGCTGAAATCGGCGATGGCGCCGATTGGCATGTCCGGCCGCTGTAGCAAGTCAAATACGCGCTCAAGCCGCACTTGCTGTATTTCGTCATGGACGGAATGCCCCATGGCCTCGCGGAACCGCAAGTCGAGAAGGCGGCGCGATCCGGGGAGGCGTTTGGCCAATCCCGCGACGGTCAGCCCGTCGCAGGCCTCGCGGCGTATGATTTCGACTGCCTCGAGGACATGCGGCTCGCGGCGGCCGTAGCCGCGCGTAGATTCACGGCGCATCGCCAGCAGCGGCCCGATGGTGGCGACGGTGGAATGGGACATCTGGGACAACTGCGACGAATGGGACGCGCAGGCTGTCCCTGTTGTCCCAGAGGTCTCATTTGTCCCAGAGCGCGCCAGCATTTTTCCAAGCATCTTCGCGGCGAGGTAGCCCATGCGCTCGAAGTCCAGCTGGATGCTTGACAGTGTTGGGTGGGAGGCCTCGCAGATGCCGGGATTGTTGTCGGTGCCAAGGAGCGTGAGATCCTGCGGGATGCGCAGTCCGGCGGCAATGGCGGCGTCGGCAATGCGCCGGGCAATGGGGTCGTTGACGGCGTAGATGGCGGCGTGGCGCGGCAGGTCGGCGAGCCATGGGCGGATGAATGCGGCGAACTCTTCCCTGACCTTCCACTTGTTCTCGCGGATTTCGCGGCAGGGCAGGCCGGACTTGGCGGCCTCGGCGCTGAACGCATTGACGCGGACTTCCGACCATTCACACGAAAAGGCCTCCCCCACCACGGCGAAGGCGGCGGGGTTGTTGGCCGCCAGTTCGCGGAAGGCGGCTCTGGCGACGGCTTCGTTATCGACGCAGATGCGGCCGGCCCGGCCATTGTAGCGGCTCCCGTAGCCGTTGGCGAAGACGACCGGAACGCCGCCGAACAGCCCGGGAGTTGCGCCCGTCGGCTTGGAGTCCTCGTCGCAGATGCAGCCAATGGGGCGGTATTTGGCGATGAGGCCGGGAATGCTTCTCCTGCCTGAGCGGCTATCCTGGATTGGCATCACATTCCATCCGGCAGCGGCGGCGTAGCGCCGCACGCCGGCGAGTTTCGGGCACTTCGTCGGGTCTATGGCGCTGTCATTGAGGAAAAGGACGACGGGGTTCATGGGTTGCCCGGAATGCAGCGACAAAAAACGACGAAGGAGGCGGGGCGGGAGGACGCTATCCCTCGTCCTTGAGGCTGAAGGTAGAGGCGTAGGGCCTGGTGACGCGGCCGTGGAGGATGGTGTCGCGCGCCACAGGCAGGCGCTCCGGATAGTCGAGGGTCTTGTGCAGGCCACGCGACTCGCGGCGCTTGTGGGCGGAGCGCACGATCAGCTCGGCGACGTCGGCGAGGTTGCGCACCTCAAGCACTTCGGGCGTGACGAGGTAGTCGAAGTAGTATTGGCGCAGCTCGCTCCTGATGTTGCGGATGCGGTGATAGGCGCGCTGTAGGCGCTTTGCCGAGCGCACGATGCCTACGTAGTCCCACATGCAGGTGCGGAGCTCCGTCCAGTTGTGGGCTAGGATGACGGCCTCGTCGCTGGCGACGGCGTCGCCGGAAACCCAGTCGGGGATGTTGAGTCCGGCGACTGACGGCACCTTCTCCTGACGCACCTTCCTGGCCATCTCGCACGGGCAGACGAGCGCTTCGAGCAGGGAGTTCGAAGCGAGGCGGTTTGCGCCATGGAGCCCGGTGCATGCGACTTCGCCGACCGCGTAGAGGCCGTCAAGCGAGGTCTCTCCCTCGACGGTGGCCTTGATGCCGCCGCAGCAGTAGTGGGCCGCCGGAACGACGGGGATGAGGTCGCGGGCCATGTCGATGCCGAATTCCAGGCACTTGGCGTAGATGTTCGGGAAGCGGCGCTTGAGGAACTCCACGCTCTTGTGGCGGATGTCCAGGCAAGCGTATGGGGCGGCCGTGCGCTTGAGTTCGGTGTCGATGGCGCGAGCGACGATGTCGCGTGGTGCGAGCGAACCGCGACGGTCATACTTCTGCATGAAGGGGACGCCCTCGCGGTCGCACAGTTCTGCGCCCTCGCCTCGCACCGCCTCGCTGATGAGGAAGCTCTTGGCCTTCGGGTGGAAGAGGCATGTCGGGTGGAACCGGATGAACTCCATGTTCGCGACGTCGGCGCCGGCGCGCCAGCCAATCGCGATGCCGTCGCCGGTGGCGATGTCGGGATTGCAGGTGTAGAGATAGACCTTGCCGCAGCCGCCGGTGGCCAGGATGGTGCGTGGCGCGCGGATGGCGAAGATGGAGGAGTCGGCCTCGGCGAAGGCGTATGCGCCGACGCACCGGTTGCGGCCGGCGATGCCCAGGCGCCGCGTGGTGACGAGGTCGATGAGGTGCGCGTGCTCCATTATGGTCACGTTGGGCAGGGTGCGCACGTGCGCCACGAGACGCGCCTCCACCTCGCGCCCGGTGATGTCGCCGGAGTGGAGGATGCGGCGAGCGGTGTGGCCGCCCTCGCGCCCGAGGTCGTAGCCGGAGATGGAGTCGCCCTTGTCGAAGGCGACGCCGTAGCGCTCCAGCTCGGCGATTCGCGCGGGGCCGGCCTCGACGATGCGCCGCACCGTGGCCTCGTCGCAGAGTCCGGCGCCGGCGTCGAGGGTGTCGGCGACATGGGCGTCGAAGGAGTCGGTCGGCTCCATCACGGAGGCGATGCCGCCCTGCGCCTTCGAGGAATTGGAATCCTCGACGCCGGCCTTGGTCACGATCAAAATGCGCGTGGTCCCGCCTTCGGCGAGGTGGATCGCGCTCATAAGCCCGGCGATGCCGCTCCCGACAACCAGATAGTCGCAGTCAATTGTCTTCATGCGATGGCAAAACCTCATTTCAAACGACAAAGCATTCTAGCGAAACGCGCGCTTTCCCGCAAGCGGCGGAGGGTGCGGCAAAAGATTGTCATGCCGATTAGGGCGGACTGGAAAGTTCTTGGAGGGGAGGGCCCGGCTTCGTCCGGGCCACTGCGGACGCTACAAAGCGCGTCCCTCCCGACCTTCGACTTTCGACCTTCGACTTTCCCGGTTTTCCCATGCCGCGAAACGGCCTTCCCAATCTGCCGGGGGACGGCCATGGGCCGTGCGACAAGGGCCGGCGACACATGGGGCTTGCCTCAATGTGGCGGCGGACATGGCGCGGGATGCGCGACGCGCATCCCCGGCAATTTCCCAAATACAGCGCGGTAGCGCCTCTTGCGGAATGCCTTCGCCGCCGGTTGGAATGCGGGCCAATGGTTTTGGCCACGCAGTCCTGACATCACCATGCTGCAATTGTCGGATTCTCCAAGCATCAAGAAAACTGTGAGGCTACCAAAGATTTGTCACACCCTTGCGCTACGGGTGTGAGAAATGACACCATTGCTTTCATTCCGCACCGTAGTCTTGCAATTAAATTTCCTTTTTGTTATCATTGGTTCCATGAGATATTCATCGCATCAGAGGAGGGCCTTTTCCGAGGCCCTCGACGTCCTCGGCCGGCGCGACGCGCTGTGCCTCATCCTCACGGCGGCCGAGTCCGGCGCGAGTGTC
>JAGCUY010000028.1 GCA_017962605.1 Kiritimatiellia bacterium
CGCGGCACGCTGGAGGCGCGCCGCGCCATGGGCTGGCGCTGCGCTTCTGCTGGCGGCGGTGCTGGCGTGGCGGTTCATGGGAGGGGCAACATCCTCGTTGCCCGTTCCGGGCGAGCCGCCCGCGCCCGCCGATGCCGCGACAAGCGTGCCTATCCCAGGTGGCAACGTGGACGTCGCCCCTCCTGAAGTCGGGTCCCAATTGGAGGAACAGGAGTCCCGCAAGTCCGTGGGCGACAGGGAGGACGCCTTTTCCGTCGCGGGCGAGGCATCTGACGCGAGTAGCACGCCCGGCCAACAGGGGGAGTCGGGGCCGAAGCCCATGCCCTACGGCGTTCTCTCCAAGCAGTATTTCGACAACCCCGTCGAGAACCGCCTTGAAAAGCTGGGGATACCTGGCAAGGGGGTTGCCCTGTCGCTTCCGAACAGGCTGTCCGACGAGGAGGTGCTGGAAATCCTGAAGCGCCCGGTGGAGATATACGACGACGACGACGAGGAGACAGTCGCGGCGAAGGAGCGGACGGCGGCGATGAAGGCGGAGGCGCTCAAGTTCATCGAGAACGGCGGGACATACGACGAGTTCGTCGCCGAGATGACGCGGGTGTCCAACGAGGAGGCCGCGCTGAAGAACGGGTCTCGCCAGGAACTGATGCGCATCCTCAGGGAGGATGGCTACGAGGCAGCGGAGGCGTATCTGGAGGAGGCGAACGCCGCGTTGAGGGCGGCGGGGCTGGACGAGATGAGAATCCCGCTGCCCTTCAGGCGCAAGCGGGAGAAGGAGCTTGGGCTTCCAAAAGGGACGTTACAGTAGTGGCGTCGCGGGGAGCGTTCAAGCTACTTAGAACTTCAAGGAACGGAGAAAACAGGATGAGCATTACGAGCAGGACAAGGGAATTTATGCCAGCGGTTGTCGCCATAGGCGTGGCCGCCGTTTCATTGGCCCAGAGCTCGCCAGCGCCGGACGAAGGCGGTGCGGCGGGAGCCACCGGGAAACGCAGGAAGTCTGTTGTGGAGGCGGTCGGGGGGTTCGTCGTGCAGCCGCTCGCGCCGGATGCGCACTCGATTGTTGTCATAGACGAACGCGCAAAAAAGGATGGCGCGCCGGAGAAGTTCACGACGAGAATCATCTCGCAGATGCATCTGGCCGCCCGCGTCGGTGAGGCGTCCGAGGGCGACATCGCGATAACCGTTGTTGACGAAGGCAAGTCAGCCGTGTTCTTTGAAGATGCGTCGGCGGTAGTTGTAAACGGCGGCGACGAGGGTGAAACGGAAAAGCGCCTCATGTCCGCCCTGATAAGGCTGATAGGCATAGACGGGGACAAGTTCGGCCCGCATGTGATGGGGACGGCGCTTGCGAGGGCGAAGGCCATGGGGATAGGGCAGATGCGGCGCACGACATACCGCTCCGCCCTAAATGAAGGCTGGGCGCCGCCGCCCACGAACGACGCGCAGCGGGCGATCTGGGACAAGTTCCACTCCGCCACGAACATTGCGGACAAGGCGGGCAACGAGGACGTTGCCCCTCCCACCAACGCCCCGATCCGGTAGTGACTGTCATTATCCGATTCGCCAGGGTTTTACCGGTCTGCGTAAAATTGTCTGTCCCTTTATGCGCAAGGTCGCCTAAGTCAGACGGTTTAGAGGCGGCGGACACCGCTGCCCTGCCATAAACCCAAAGACCCCGCCGAGTGGCGGGGCCTTTTGTGTTACGAGGCTTGACTTTTGATGGCGAATTTGCTATCATTGTTTGCATGAAAAATAATGCGCCAGCTCGCAAGCCTGTTGTATTCATGACGGAGGACATTAAAACTCCGCCAATGAGTCAGGCGGCCAGACGCGAGGCCGGCTTTCTTGTAGGGCGCCTCCAAGAGGGGGTGTCTCTGGGGATGCCGCTGGCGCGCCCAATGCCATCAGTAGGCAGACGATGCCTTGAACTGCGCGTGACTGACGAGAATGTGATTTGGCGAATCATGTGCCGGGTTGATTCCGACGCAATCATAGTGATTCACTCTTTTGCGAAGAAGACAGAGCAGACGCCACAAGGTGAGATTTCACTTTGCAAAAAGCGACTTGCCGCATACGATGCGATAAAGTAACGGAGACATTGCCATGGACAAGGGAAAAATCGAAAAACTCAAGAAGGCTGGATGGTCGGTCGGGGACTTCGGCGACGCCTTTAATCTTTCCGAGGCAGACCGCGCATTCGTTGGGATGCGACTTGCGGCGGCGCGGGAGGTTGACCGCCTTCGCGAGGAGCAGGGAATTTCGCAAAGGGAACTCGCCAAGCGAATGGGAACTGGCCAGGCGAATGTGTCGCGGATGCTAAAGACACCTGCGACTTCGACTTTTGATTCATTGCTCCGGGCGTTGCTTGCTCTTGGCTCGTCTCCGCGTCGCATAGCCGCCTTGTTCTAGTCCGCAGCGTCGTAGCGGCTGTTGGTCTGAAGCGCAAGGTCGCCTAACAGAAGCGGTTTAGAGGCGGCGGACACCGCCGCCCTGCCATAAACCCAAAGGCCCCGCCGAGTGGCGGGGCCTTTTGATTTTTTCGGGGATGGCAAAAAAACACTTGACAGCGATGCGAGGGAAAGCCCCGCACCTGTGGCGGGGAGCGGGCTTTCTATCAAAATGTTGTGCGTCAGCTCTCGCACAAGATGCTTCCACAATAGCCAATCCGTTGCCCTCCCATAAACGCCCCGGCTGCGAACGCGGCTGAAAAGGAACAACGGCGGAAGCGGCTATTGGGCAGAGTCGATTCGCGCTATCAAGGCGTTTGTCCAGTCAATTGCCTCGGCAACCGTGGGCAGGACGGGAAGTGAGCCTTTTTGGTTTTCATAAAGTGTCAGCCAGTCGTCGCCGCCTTTTACCTTCGGGGGCGGCCATGGCGCACGCTTGCGTGCGGCGAAAAGTCGGACGCATATGCGCCTTATCTTCGCAAAGTCGAGTTTTTCTCGCTGGACAATTAGCTGGAGGTCGATGAGGTCATGCGCCCGGCGCGCCGCACGATTGCCAGTTCCAGCTCATGTTCGTTTGCGGGTGGCCTATTCATGTTGGCGAATCTCCTTTTCCAATGAATCTTTTGCCTGTCGTGTAATCAGGCCTTGCCTATGCGCCTCATCTGCGGCATGAAGCAGGCGTTCAGGCATGAGCAGCCCAATGCAGGATCTAATCGCGTCCTCTGGCCGCTGCATTGGGATGCCGTCCCTCACGACAGGCACGTAGCCCCTGGGATGCACTTCCACTTTGTAGTTGTCCGGCAGCTCCCGGTGGATTTTTCTTGGAACGGCCACATGGAAGACACCCGGGTTGGTTGGCGCAAGGTTAAGCAGTCCGAGAACTGATTCCCCGCACAGGTAGGCATTCTTGCCGGCGCATGCCACTGCGATTGCGTAGGAGTCGTCATTTGAAAAGGGGTAGTGCATGGTTCGATAGACTCCATGCCCGATTTTGATAAGGCGCCCGATTTTCACCCAGCGGGATAGGTCCTTGTCGCGAGCGCCAAGCCTCTTTGCATCTGCGGAGAACACTATGCCGTGGTTTTCCGTAGACAGAGAATATATGCTCTCAAAAATCATGCAAATATATTACCAGAAATGGTAAGGTTTTTGCAAGTGTCGGGGGTGATTTCACCACTTTTCCAGAAAAAACTAATAAGTGGTTAGTTTCAATGTCGGCGGCGGCCGTGGCGGCCGGCGCAGTGGCCGTGGAAAGCGCCAATACTGTGGGCGTTATCACGACCGATGTCACAGGAGGCACATACTATATGATCGGCGTCCCATTTGAGTCTGTCGGGGCAAACTCCGGCACCATCACCTTCGACGACCTCATCAAGCTTGACGGCATCGAGGCATACGATGATGGCGATTCCGATTGCCCTGAAATACAGGTTCGTGTTGGTAACATCTATCGCATGTATTATTACATCACAGATGCTTGGGATGAGGATGACAAGGAACTCGGCCATGACGCTTGGGCCTTTGATGGCTACGAATGCACAGCTGTCGACATCCAGTCCCTGGGCGATGGTTTCTGGTTCAAAGCCCCCGTGGCCGCAGCCGGTGCCACCATCACCACCAAGGGTCAGGTCACGACCAATGTCGTGAAGACAGTGTCCTTTGCTGGCAACCAGAAGTATAGCATCATCGCCAACCCCTTCCCTACCGATGTCTGCCTCGCTGATGTCGTAACGACAGGTGTGACAGCCAAGGAAGACGGTGATTCCGAGTCCGCTGAAATTCAGGTTCGTGTTGGCAACATTTATCGTATGTACTACTACATCACGGACGCTTGGGATGCGGATGACAATGAACTCGGTTACGACGCTTGGGCGTTTGACGGCTACGAGTGCGAGCCCACCGATGTCATCAAGGCAGGCGCGTCTTTCTGGATCAAGTCGTATGACGCCGGAAACGGTTCAATCACTTTTTCTCTCTAACAATCTAACTAAAAGGAACTAAAAATGAAGAAACTCATTGTATTTGCGAGCGTTTTCGCCGCAATCGCCGCTCAGGCTGCATCCGTTAACTGGAAAGCAGATAAGCAATCCTCAATCGCCAACTACAACTACGCGATTGTCGATTCGTCAGTTATCGCCGCATTGCAGGGCGGAGCCTCACCCTACGCCGACGAAGCGTCCATGAATTCGGCCATCGCAGCCAAGCAGGCCTATAGCGCAGATGGGCTCGCAGCTCTCGCGGCTGACGGAGCCACGAACGGCAAGGGAACTGCTTCTGGTGGTATTGATGATGTCGGAGACACTTTCACTATGATCTTCTGGAGCAAGAGCGCGACGCCGGCGGACGGCGGGAAGTTCCTCTATGGAACTTTCAGCACAGCGGGTCACACATATTCAGGTGCTGAACCTAATCCTGGCGATGTCGCCATCACCTCCGCTGCCCTTACAGAAGGCACCTTCAGGGCTGCAACCTTCACGCAGTCCGGCGGCCAGGATCCGATTCCGGAGCCCACGACGGTTGCCCTGCTCGCCCTCGGCCTCGCGGCTGTCGGCCTGAAGCGCAAGGTCGCCTAATTCGCAAGCGGGAGGGTCGCGAATACAGCGAACGCAGTTACGGATGGGCCAAGGCCCATCCCTCCCCAAAAAGGCCGCGCGGGTGCGCGGCCTTTTTCTTTTTTTGCAAAGGCACTGGCTACTTGAAGGGGTTGCGGACTCTTACCCCGGCATACATCTGGCCATCGTTCAGGTCTTCAGTCAGCAGTTCAGCGCAGCCAGTCCTCTCCGCCGCCGCCACTATCATCGCATCCTGAAGCGATATCCCATAGAGAGCCTTGATTTCCACGGCGCGAGTTACAAGTGCGGAGTTCTTGTCAAGGGTTGGAACATACTTCAGTGACGCAAGGAGCTTCTGCACGGTTTCCGCGCCATACTCCAATTTCTTCTGACAGGCGTTTGAAAACTCAAAAAGCACTTGCGCGGAGAGGTGGTATCCGCCTCTTTCGATTGCTTCCTCGACTATGCGCGAGGCGATGTTGTGCTTTTGGGAATCACGTGGGTCAACGGCTTAGACCAGGACTTTGGTATCAAGGAACACCATCTGGCATTACTCCCTGTCGTATGCGTCGGCCCGTGAAAAACGGTATGGTTCCAAACAGCGGAGCGAAGGGGCGGCTTCGGCCACGGCATCCCGGAACTGGCGGGCGGCGTCCGCTCTTCTGGCATCCCTGTCGACAATGGCGGACAGGAAGTCCGTCACCATGGCGTTGAGGGAAGTGCCATGCGATTCCGCATATATGCGGGCATCATGCTCAATGGCTGGAGGTATTGACAAAGTGATGCTCATGTGTTCTCCTCATAACGTTCAAGCACATGAATTCTAGCACATTCCACCTGAAAGTGCAAGCCTGGCACGACTTTTTTCTGCCAAGGTCTAAAGATAGTTGACATTTCTAACAATATTCATTCCGCACCGTGGTCTATTTCAACAGATACACCGGCAATTCACAAGACTACGGTGCGGAACATCCAATAGATCACTGTGCGGAAAATGCAATAAGACCACGGCTCGGAATACTATCATGGCCCATAGTAAGGTATAATTCGATGGACTATGGCGAGGAAAGTGCTAATAGACTACGGCGCGGAAGACATTGCAAGACTACAGTGCGGAAATCTTGTGGCGATTATTTTTTGCCGCAAATTAAAAAAGGAAAAGGCCGCGCGGGTGCGCGGCCTTTTCCTTTTTTTCATGGCTTGACAAAATGCGAAGAAATATGTATCATTGATATGTTCTTTTAGGAGGTAGTCATCATGGATGGGACAGCAAGGGTTTTCATGTCGGGAAGATCACAGGCGGTGTGCATCCCCAAGAGATTTAGATTCGATGGAGACAGAGTGGCAATTTGCCGCAAGGGAACAGCGCTTATCCTCTCTCCGTTGCCGACGCCATCATGGGACGAGTTCTTCAAAGGCCACACATGTCCTGACTTTGAGCTTGACAGGTCAGAGTCGCAACGGCCGTCGGAAAGGACGCCCTTTGCATGACACGCTCTTTCATGCTTGATACCGATACTTGCAGTTTCGCAATTCGAGGGGGAAGTGCGAGGCTGCGTGATTTGATTGCTCGGAATGCGGGTTCGCTGTGCGTGTCTGCCGTTACGGCTGGGGAGTTGCGCTATGGTGCGCTCAAAAGGGGATCGCGCAGGATATCGGAGTCCGTTTCCTTTTTGCTTTCTCTTCTCCCAACAGTTCCATGGGATGGCGATGCGGCGAACCGCTATGCGGAAATTCGAGTTGCGCTTGAAGAGACAGGAACGCCTATTGGAAATGCCGACACGATGATTGCCGCCTCGGCATTGGCGGCCAGATGCGTCTTGGTGACGCATAACACCGCACACTTCTCCCGTGTTTCAGGGCTGGATATTGAGGATTGGGCATAGGAGGTTGCCATAACCTCCACAAGATTTCCGCATCATTCCGCACTGTGGTCTTGTGAATTACCGATGTATCTGTTGAAATAGACAACGGTGCGGAATAGAAAAAGAAAAAGGCCGCGCACCCGCGCGGCCTTTTTGGGGAGGGATGGGCCTTGGCCCATCCGTAACTGCGTTCGCTATTGGTGCGACCCTCCCGCTTGCGAATTAGGCGATCTTGCGCTTCAGGCCGACAGCGGCGAGGCCGAGGGCGAGCAGGGCAACCGTCGTGGGCTCCGGAATCGGATCCTGGCCGCCGGACTGCGTGAAGGTTGCAGCCGTGAAGGTGCCTTGCGTAAGGGCTGCGGAGGTGACGGCGACATCGCCAGGGTTCGGCTCAGCACCTGAATAAGTGTGCCCCGCCGTGCTGAAAGTTCCATAGTAGAATGTTCCGCCATTCGCAGGCGTCCCATTCCAGAAAAGAACCGTGAAAGAGTCACCAACATCATTAATAGACTTTGACGAGACAGTTCCTTTGGCATTAACCGAGCCACCCGCTGTCAGAGCACTTGCGAGGCTTTCCGCGCTGTAGGCCTGGCCCGCAGTAATGGCAGCATTCATGGATGCCTCATCAGCGTAGGGCGACGCACCGCCCATCAGCGCCGTAATGATTGCCGAATCAACGACAGCGTAGTTGTAGTTAGCAATTGAGGTCTGCTTTGTGACGCTCCAATTGACTGTCGCGGCCTGCGCAGCGACTGCGGCGAAAACGCTCGCGAATACAATTAACTTCTTCATGGTTGTTTTACTCCTAAAAAGTTGTTAGAGAGAGAAGGTGATCGAACCACTTCCTGAATCGTTGCTCTTGACCCAGAAAGATGCGCCTGCACTGATGACATCGGTTGGAAGGCACTCATAGCCATCAGGCGACCAAGCATCACGGTTGAGAGGCTTGTCATCGGCGTCCCAAGCGTCAGAGATGTAATAGTACATGTTGTAACCATTGCCAACACGAACTTGAATTTGAGCACAGTCGCTATCGCCTTCCTC
>JAGCUY010000219.1 GCA_017962605.1 Kiritimatiellia bacterium
GAGACGCGGACGAGCCGCGAATGTAAAGTTGAAAATGTAGAATGTAAAATTGAAGAGTCGAAATCCAGAACGCCCTGCGGGCCGACGAGTGCGGCGAGAATGCGGTTCTCCAGGCGGCGCAGCGAAATGTAGGTTTCCGTAAGGAAGTTGCCGGAACCACAGGCGGGATCGAGAAATGTGAGCGAGGCCAGTTTTTCTTGGAGCGCAAGAAGCTTCGCCTGTGACAATTTTACATTTTCAATTTTACATTTTACATTTTCCTCGATGGCGGCGAGCTCCGCTCGCAAGCCGTCGAGGAAGAGCGGGTCGATTACCTTGTGGATGTTGGCGACGGAGGTGTAGTGCATCCCGCCGGAGCGGCGTGTTTCCGGGTTGAGCGTCGATTCGAAAACCGCACCGAAGATGGTGGGCGAAATATCCTTCCAATCAAAATTCTCGCTGCCATTGTGAAGGATGAGGTCGATTATCTCTTCGGTGAACTGCGGGATTTCGACGTGTTCATTGGCGAATAAGCCTCCGTTCACATAGGGAAACGCTGCGAGATCGGCATCGAGATAGGGATCGCGCTTTTCCGGCGGCGTGTCGAGAACGCGGAAAAGGTCGATGAGCGCAGAGCGGGCGCTGGAACGATGCTTCGCCAGATAATCGTGGAATTGAAGATGCCTGAAAACGTCGGCATCCTCGGCGTAGAGGAGGAACACGATGCGGACGCAAAGCTCGTTGAGGCTTTTTAGGCTTTCGGGATTTGACGGGTCGCGGTATTGCTTAAGAAGGGCGTCGTAGATTTGGCCCACCACGTCGCCGGCCCGCTTTGAGATTTCCTCCTCGTGGCGGATGGTGTCGGAAGCAGTATAGACGAGGAAGCGGAGGCGGTGGAGTTCGTCGGGGAGGTTTTCGAGGAGGAGCGATTCGGGTTCGGCGTTCGGACGCTCCATGTCGTAGATCAAAAACTCGGCGAAGTTGCAGGTGACGACCCAGCGCGGGCGGCGCGAATAGGGGAGATCGACGGCGTAGCGCTTGGCCTGCTGGAATGGGGTGAGGAGGGAGCCGTCGGATTGCGGGATTGCGGCGCGGAGATTCTTGCCGAGCGACTTCTGCTCGACGAGGACGTGCGTTTCGGGGATGTAGCCGTCGATGAAGCCGTGGGCGGCGTCGATGTGCGCCTTGTCCTCGAACTCGATTGCCGTTTCAGGGCGCTCGACGCCGAGGACGCGGAGCAGCGAAAGCCAGAAAGGCTGCGTCTGGCCTTTCTCGTAGCCCTTGTCCTGCCAGAACTCGACGAACTGGCAGGCGGCGGCTTTCTGATCTGCGGGGGTGTTTTGCATGGCGCGCTCTCGACCTGCTTGCAGACAATTCTAGCAAAAGCCCCCATGCGACGCAAAGGAAAGGAGGAAACAGGCTTATCCCCCATTTTCACTTGAATAAGAGATGCCCTTGTCGGTTCTGGCCAGAGTTGATGCGGGAGAGGCGGCATTTGCATGGTTGTCTGTCTTACAGAGACTTTTTACTGCGGCTTGCGCCGCGACGATTGGGGGCGATCTTATGCGCGAAGGCAGCGGAAGCGTTCTTCGCCAGTCGGGCCGGATCGTCGCTTCGCGACGCCCGCCTGGCGCAAGCCCTCTTCCTTCCGCCGCCTTCGCTCCCGCACGGGGAGTGCGTCACGAGACGAAGGCGCGTTGGAGCGGGGGAGTCGCGTCCGTGCATTTTGCCGGCGCCGCGAAGCGGCAATCCGGCTGGCGAAATGACGGACGCCCCCACGCCGACGCGCAGGAAATCGTCCATCATCGTCGGTCGCAACGCGACCAGTAATGAAAAACAGGGGGATAAACCTAAATGTGAAGATCGCTTGCGTTTCGGGGCTCTTTTCGCGTATAATCAAAGAATGGAAAAACCACTCATGCTCTGCATGGCTGCATTGGCCTCCGCGATCTCGTGGCTACCCGGACTCAAACTTAACCTTTGCGTCCTCCTCTGCGCCCTTTTCGCCGGAAGCATCGCCGGCGCGACGCCTTCGCCGGACATCGCGGCGCTGATTGCCGCGACGCCCGACGGCGGAGTGGCGCAGTTGCCGGACGGGGAAGTGCTCATGCCTGGCAACGTCGAGATTGTCGGCCGCACGAACGTAACCGTGCGTGGCGGGACGGGAACTGTTGTCGTCCTGCACTACTCCCCGTGGGACGAGCCTGTCTGGACGGTTTCCCCGCGCTTCTTCGTGAGGGACTGCTCAGGCGTCACTTTCGCGAACTTCCGCGTCACGACCGACAACCCCGTGAACGCCACGGGGAGAATCGCCGCCATTGACGCGGGGGGCGGCGCCTACGAGGCCGAGATTGACCCGCAGTTCCCGATCACCGGCTGGGAGCACATCTACGCATCGGACAGTTTCGACGACGACGGGACGCCCGACTACGCGCTCGCGACATATGACTACTGGAACATCCGCACCGAGACGCTGCCCGACGGCAAGGGTGGCGAGCGCAAAAAGACCATAGGCCTCGCCTACGAGGTCGTCGGCCCGCAGCGCATCCGCGTGAAGGCTTCCGCCGCCGCGCTGGGGAGCCTGCGCATCGGCCAGCGCGTCCTCTACCGCTACACCGTCTATGGGCACGAGGTCTTCAACATCAAGGCGTCACAGGGCGTCGCGCTACGAGACATCGAAATCGAGCGCTGTCCCAGCATGGGCGTGTCTGTCGCGCCACCGTCCCGCGATTTCACTTTGGAGCGCTTCAACATGCGCGCGCCGGAAGGGGACCGTGCGCTCTACTGCGCCAACGCCGACGGCGTCCACGTCCTAGGCCTCGCCGGATCGTTCACCATGCGCGACTGCCACTTCATTGGCCTCGGCGACGACGCCCTCAACATCCACTGCAAGTCCGGCGAAATCGCGTCGTTCGATTCGCAAACGGGGGCGCTCAAGGTGATCTGCCGCAACACGCGCAAGCAGGAGGTCGCGCTTCCCGGTCATTGGATGGCCGAGGGCGACACTCTTGCCGTTTTCGACCCGAAAACGTTTCTCGAAAAGGGGCGGCTTGTCGTCAGGCGCTTTGACGGCGGCGGCGACGCCGTTGTGGTTTCGGTTGGAGAAAACGGCCCACCCGGAGGGAGCGACCTACCTCTTCCAGCCGTCGGCGACTACGTGGCGAACCTGCGCGACATGCCGTCGGTGGAAATCGAGGGCTGCTCGGTGGAGCGGACGCGGGCGCGCGGCTTCCTGCTCCAGACGCGCCACATCCGCGTGCGGGACTGTGCCTTCCGGTGCCTTTCGCTGCCGGGACTCATCCTGTCGCCCGACATGGCGGGCTGGTTCGAGGCCGGGCCGGTGGAGGACGCTGAGATTTCCGGATGCACCTTTGAGAAGTGCGGCATGAACGGCGCTCCTGCGAACCTCGGCGCAATCACTGTGAAGACCAGCCACGGCGACGGGATCCAGGACTGCCCGCCCGGCGTCCACCGCGACATCCGCGTCGTGGGGAACACCTTCCGGGACTGCGGTGCGGCGGGGGTGTTCATCGCCTCCGCGTGTGGCGTCGAGGTGCGTGGCAACGTATTCGAGGATTGCTGGCGCAAGCCGCCGAAGGACGCCGACCCCGAACGCCGCAACGTTCGC
>JAGCUY010000220.1 GCA_017962605.1 Kiritimatiellia bacterium
ACCTGGACGCTCGGCAAGGCGGAGGACGGCTCGATCAAGGCTTCGGTGACCATCACCGAAGGCATCGGCTTCCTCTTCACCGCCCAGGGCCAAACGAAAGTGGACGACACCACCAGCTACGAAGAAACCACCCTCGACATCACCATCCCCGCCGGCAACCTCTCCACCCTCGCCGACCAGGACTGGTCGACGTTCGACGAGGGGGCGGTCAACGCCGCCGGCAAAGACGCCGACGCGCAGCTGTCGGCCATCCCGGAGCAATTCCGCCTCGAAGCGACCGTCAACGCCTCCTACAACCTTCACTTCGACGCCCCGGCCGCCTAGCCAACCCTTCAACCCTTCAACTTTTCAACCTTTCAACTTTTCAACCTTTCAACGGAGTGATATCATGGCTCTGGACATCAACGGATACAACACGGACTTCAACGCCTTCGTCAAGTTCGCGCAGAATAGTTTCGTCACCAACGACAAGACGGCGGTCGCGCGCTTCGAGGTCGGTGGCGCGCCGCTCGGCGGGCGGCTGATCGTCGCCGCCAACCCGCAGTTCGACAAGGTCGGCAAGTTCCGCAACCAGACCCAGAAGGATCTGAACAACGAGATCCGCACCGCTTTCCGCAACGCCATCATCGACATGTTCGGCGGCGAAAGCCGCATCCCGGACAGCGTGAAGGACGCGATGCTGCTCAAGGACTACGGCAAGGGCAAGCCGCTCACCGCCCGCCGCATCATGGCCGTCAAGGCCGCCATCGACAAGGACGGCTCCGTGAAGCTCAACACCTTCCGCTCCGCCGACGCCGCGACGGTCGCGCTCAACAAGGGCTGGAACAAGGAGGAGCTGCCGCAGATAGCCCGCGCCGCGCGCTTCCTCTCCGATGCGACCGGCGTGGACGAGTTCACCGCCATCGAGCAGCTCTCGACGCCCGGCTCCAAGGCGAACCGCCTCATGAACTACGGCGGCCGCTTCATGGACAGCGCCACGAGCTTCGCGAACGGCCTCCGCCTTATGGACAGCTTCAAGGACTGGTACACGAACATCTTCGACACCATGAAGCCAGTCCACAAGCAGGAGCGCAATGTCCGCGACTTCTCGCCCGCCGACACCTTCACCAAGCTCAACATCGACAGCAACTTCATCGACATGGATTATCTGCAGGGCTTCGAGAAGTTCGCCTTCGAGGAGCTGGCCGCAAACCCGAAGGCGAACCTTGCCGAGACCGACATGGAGAAGCTCTTCGGATTCAAGGACAACAAGGCGATGGCCTTCATAGGCACCGGCTACGGCAACTCCTTCTACTCGACAATCGCGAACGTCCCCAAGGAGAAGCGGGCCATCATCTACACCGCCCTCAACGCCTTCACCGTCCCCGCCAAGAACGCTCAGGAGGCCCACAACAAGAACATGGGCAACAGGTCGTACACCAAGCTCAACAGCAACCACGCCCCGGTCGTCATCGCGCGACTCGTCAAGAACTTCGACAAGGCCGAGGCGATGTTCAACGCCGGCAAGCTCACGGCGAAGAACATCATCAAGGAGTTCTTCAGCGAAATTCCCGAAAAGGGTGACTACGACTACAAGACGCTCAACAACTACTTCGACGGCATCGACGCCCAGCTCGCCCTCGACGAAGATGAAGGGGGCAAGTACACCGATGTCAGCGACTCCGTCGTGCTCGCGATGCAGAACTCCGGCTGCACCTTCGAGGAGACCGTCCAGATGCTGCGCCAGGGCCAGATGCCGCCCGTCCCGAAATTCCTTTCGACCGGCTCGATGAGGCTCAAGGATTTCGACGGCACCGTGAACGGCGGGCGCGATCTCATCGGCGGCGACCTCAACCGCCCCGACTTCTGCTACCACTTCAAGTCCAACCTTGAAAAGCCGCTTCTGGCTCCGGGGCCGCAACAGCCCGGTTTCGGTTTCAAGTTCCCGGACGAGGGGAAGTTCTTCACGAACGCCTCCGAGCAGGGCAAGGCGAACATCACGCGCGTCGCCGACAAGGTTGTCGCGATGTGCGGCAGCGTGCATGTCGCGCAGTCGAACGCCGTGATGACGATGCTCTCCCAGTCCGGCCTCAGCAACCTGCGCGGCGGCCTGCCGCAGATCGGCGTCACCTCGAACGAGCACGCCCCCGTGGACTACACGATTACCAAGAACGACGAGACCGGCGACATCACCATCAAGTACACCAGCCCCGAGGCCCTGCCATTCAAGTTCGAGTGGACCGCCACCGTGGACATCAGCGGCAACGTCACCACCACGCCAATCCGATTCACCGACGCGACGGCGCTGGCGACGTTGAAGCGCGAAACGACCGAAGCCGCCGACAAGCTGAAAGAGTCCACGTTGGCGTCATATCGCGAAAAGCCAGACTACGACCAGGCGCAAGAAGCCATAACGGCCAAAGAAATCGACAAGGCGGTTAACGCAATATTTTCCGGAGTGGGCGCCGACCGGGACATGCTCACTCTTCTTCAGACGAATAAAATGGCCGAGGGCGTGTTGCTCAATGCAGCCCAACGAATCCGTTCCCCGGAGAAGATCGCCAAGACGGTCGCGGGACTGAAGGAGAATCTGGACGAACTGCGCGCGGCGGCGAACGGCAACCAGCGCATTTTCGACGTCGGACTCAAGCGTATCGCGAAGTTCGGCGGAGCGCCGCTCAAGAGCGGACTCCTCACGAAGATGTGCGAGATGATCGCCAAGGAAGATCTCGGAGCGTTCCGCAACCTTTCCGCCGCGTCCTCGCCGGAAAAGATTATGGATGCCATGTGCCGGCTGGACCGCCTGATCGCGAAGATATTCGACGAGACCGAAATCCTGAAGACCATCGGCGAGGTGGGTGGGGCCGAAACCACCAACGTGAAAGGACTGGTCATGGGACTCGTCTTCGCACACTGCGACGAGGACACGGCCAACGGGATCAAGAGCGCGATGCACTCCCAGAATACCACGAATCTGGTGTCCGTGATGGTCGATATGGGCAACGGCAAGTTCCCGCCCGGCGCCAACGTGGACCCGCAGACCCGCATGGCCATTTCGGACAGAGCCGACTCGTTTCAGTTCACGTTCATCGGCGAGATGTATATCGCGCTCAACGAATCGCTCGGCGTCGATATTGACGATGTGCCGTGGAATATCGACAAGAAAACGCCTGTCTCGACGAAAAGCGTGAATGCGATCCTCGACACCATCAAGGAATACACGCTGGAGATGGAGGAGCGGCAGATTTTACGCGCCAATCTGGACGGCCTGCCACCGCAAGGCGCATAGTAGAGACCATCTGAAAGCTGTCAATCGGGAGAGAAAGGTTCGGCGGAAACGGCCCCGGCTTCATGAGCGTTTAGAAGTTGAAAAGTTGAAAAGTTGAGAGGTTGAGAGGTTTGGCGCTGACGCGCCTTGGAAGTTTGGCGCTGACGCGCCTTGGAGGTTTAGAGGTTTGGAGGATTTTGAAGTGAAGAGTAGGGTAATGGTTTTCTGCTTGATGCTCTTTGCTATTTTGGGGAGAGCGGATAACGCCTCAACCTCCACCCCTCAACTTTTCAACTCTCAACTTCCCAACCTTTCAACTCCTTCCTACACGAACCATGCTGGGAACGTGGTTTCCGGAGCCGTCATTGCGCTTGACGTGCGCACGGCTACGATCTCCAACGCAATGGAGACGGTGAAGCTGCCGCTGTCTATCTTCCCCGAGCCGGAGCAGCGGCGGATCGCGGCCGACTTCGTCCTTGGCCAACCTGTCCGCCAAAGCGCAGGGCGCGACGGTGGAGGCGGCGGGAAGGTTGGCCTTCTGCGCGTGCCTGATGCGGTGAAGCGGGCGGTCGAAGGGGCGGAGAAGTCGATGGCGCGTTCTCGCAAGCGCGCGGAGAAAGGGCTTTGCTCGAAGGAGGAAAGCGAGGACTTCTGCGAGAAGTCGGAGGCCGCGCTCCAGAGCTACCTCGACAAGCAGGTCGAATCGGGCGCAATCACCCCCGCCGAGCGAAAGGCCATCGGGCATTGACCGAGCCGCGCATCTAAAGATACGCGCCGATGAATCGGCGCGTCGGCGAACAAGTGGAAGAGAACCGCTTGACAGAAGGGCGCGGGAGAGGGAAATCTGGTAAAATAGAGTTTCATGCGTAACCTTTCATACCCTTAACGTGTAAGCAAGCCGACAGGAACTAGCACCAACTTTTCAACTTCTCAACCTCTCAACTTCCAAGGCGCGCAAGCGCCAAACTTCAACAGGAGGAACAGCCATGAGCGGACACGCGAACTTCAACACGATCAGCGGCTACACGACATTGCATCTTCAGCCCAACCCGCAGGTGGATGACGGCATCAATGTCGCCGGCAACCAGCAGGTCGGCGGCGTGGCCAACGGTGAAGTCGGCGTCGGGCCGCAGGAAGAGCCGCAGAGATTCTCAAGCCGAACGATTCGGAACTGATGACGAAGATCAAGCAGAATCTCCTCATGAACCTGGCGCTCGCGCAGGGCGGCGCCGCCACGGATTCGCTCGCGGAGGAGCTCGAGGTGTACGGCGACGACCTTGCCGCGAAGTACGGCATGGAGGATTTGCTGACGGCCATCGCCCCGGGGCTGAAGTTCGGCAAATCTTCGTAACCTTCCGCCGCGCGGCGTGTAAACAGGGCGAGACAACCTCAAGCCAACTAGCCGCGCGGAAGATGACATAAGGGGGAGATTCGGGTATAATTGATATTGTGAAAACCGCTCTAAAATCTCAATCGTTGGCTTCCCCGCAAAACACGGCGAAGCCCCGCGTCGTTCTTGTCGGCACATACAAGGGCGACCAGCTGGAGAAGTGGCGTGGCTGGTATTGCTGGCCACTTGCGGACGCCGATTTTTCAGCCGCAAAGAACGCAAAGGATGTCTCTCACAAAGACACAGAGACACAGAGGAAGAGTGCGAGTTCTCACGCGCCAGACGGTGGTGCGCGCTGTTCCAATGAGCCGCAGGGGCTTTCCCGTGTAACCGAACTTTGGCTCTTCAAGGGCACTGCGGAGCAGAGAAACTACAAAGCCGAGTTCGTCGGCGTCAAGACGCGCGAGGAGCTGATCCGCGACTACGGCTATCCGGCCAAGGGCAAGGCGCACGGCGACAAATACGTGCTCTTCAAGACCGAATTCCTGTATCGCCACAAAAACGCGCCTCAGGAAGAGGCGGAGGCCGTCATCGTCCGTACCAGGGACTTCGCCACTTCGCCCAAAGTCCGCAAACAACTCAAGGCCTACCTTGAATCCTCCGACCGCAGCGACCCTGATTTAGCCAAGCTCCTTCCAAGCATCGTCACAAAGTTGCCACCAGAAAGATTGCGCGTTTGCGAGACATGGACACAATTGGCTTTTGCATTCACGGAAGAAGAGAATCCTCTTTTTTTGCATAGACCGCTGTTCCCAAAATTCAAGCAGAATGCAGGGTGCAACCTCCTTGCCGAACTCATCGCTGATGCACCAAAGATTACTTCAGAATTTACCCATGTCGATTGCTTTAGTGGTGTTGGCGGTTTTTGCACAGGACTTCACGCGGCTGGCTTTACTACTAAAGTCGCAATTGAAAAAGTCGCTTCCTGCGTTGAAACTTATCTCGCAAACCATCCTGAAGTCCATGTCGTAAACAATGACATAACAAAAGTGACAGCATCGGATATTCTGCCATATTGTCCACAGGAAGGAGTTGATTTGGTTACATCAGGGATGCCTTGCGAGACTTTCTCTACTGCAGGAAATACTTCACGCAGTTTTTATGACGACAGGCAATTCTTGTTTCGTGAGGGAATACGGATTGCACAAATTACAAATGCTAAATTTCTTCTCTTCGAAAATGTTCCTGGAATAACATCTAAAACCGCCGCAAAAGGCGGGAAGAAACTTATCATTGACATTTTGAAAGAGGAAATCATTGCTGCCGGATATGACAATTTCATCGAGGTTGTTCTTGACGCAAAAAAGTTCGGCGTTCCACAAAACCGAAAACGATATTTCATTCTAGCGACACGTTTGAAGGGCAAAACGTTGCGCAAGCCCTCTTCGCGGTTAGGCCGTGTATTCTCCGTGGGTGACGCATTGGAAGGACTGCCTGAAGTCGTTCCGAATTCTTGGCAGGAAGGACGCGCATATGTTCCATCGTCGGGTCAATATGTGCAACTGATGCGCAATGAAAGTTTTTGGCGCATAGGTAAGGGATTGACAGAAGAAGTGTCCTATCATATGCCAATGAAACATCGACCTGCAACGTTAGAGCGCTTCTCAATGCTAAGAGAAGGTGAAAGTCTAAAGGACCTATTCTCAAGATTTTGCGGCGATGAATTAAAGGCTCTTCAAGCGCGTCATGTGATACCAAACAAGATTTTCATCAAAAGAAACTATCGCTTGCAAAGCACTTCGCCGTCACCAACCGTCACGTCGCATTGCCTAGATGAGTTTGTGCATCCCACGGAGAACCGCGCGTTGACTGTGCGCGAATGCGCTCGACTACAGTCATTCCCAGATTCGTACGATTTCAAAGGTGGCCCCTATATTGTTCCGCACATCAATCGCGAAGTTCAGGACAAATACGAACAAATAGGAGATGCTGTTCCACCTCTGCTTGCCTACGCTTGGGGGAAGAACATTTTGAGAATGCTTTTGGAGGATAAAGATGAACACTAACGCGCAAGTAAAATCTTTCGCGAAGACCACATACGATGCCGTGTTTACGGCTGAATACAATGGTTACTTAAACTCCCAGAAAAGAGTGAAGAAAGATGTCGCAGAACGCTTTGCTCAAAAAGAAGCAATAAAAGCTGCGATCCTCAAGACAATGGAGAATTTTCCAAATGTTGATCCAGCTGCGATATGGCGTGGTATCTACGAGATTCACATCCATAGGAAAAGTGGAATCTCCGATGCTTCCACGATTGAAAAGGTCATTAAGGCTGACCAGAGCTGGAAGAAGTCCAGTGGTCATGCCTTCGAGGAGATGGCGAAACTGCTTGCCAACGCAGCTTTGAGTGAAACTAATGTCGAGATTCTTCTTCAACGAGATTTGAACACTATCGTCAAGGCAGGGGAACTTGCTAACGAACCACGCGACATAAGTTGGATCAAGGAGCAGATTAAGGCCAGCGCTTTCGACCTTTACGCCACTTATGTTGAAAATGGGAAACGCTACTGCTTCGGGTGCATTCAAAGCAAGACGAGTATTCGCGACCGCGTCACACGCGACCGAGAGCCGTCTATGACAGCAATGCGCTCTTTTTTCTGGAGCGTGGCAATTGTCCTAGATGGAGATTTCCTGAAATTGCCGAAGTTCAAGGCGATGGTAGGAGGAGGGACTTCGGAGTATACCATCAACGGCTGGCATGGAATGTATGTGTTCAACGACAAGTGCACTGGCGAACGCATTTATCCGATTCATGTGGATTTCAAGAAGTTTGCAGACCATGCGTTGAACGCCTCGCAATATTGGAAATCGCAACGCCAATGGTTCAACTCGGATTGGAAGGCAGAATGATAGTAAAAACGATCTCCACCCCATCTTCTGCCGCCGCCCTTTTCTTTGCCGCGCTTCCTGCCGAGCAAAGGGAAGAGCGGGTGTTCGTGCTACCACTGGACGGAAACGGCAAGGTTCTCGCCGAGCCGATTCTCGTCTCGGTTGGTCACAAAGACGGAACGGCGCAGATCGAGGCTGGCATCATCTTCCGCGAGGCGCTGAAGGCCGGGGCGGAGGAAATCATCGTCGCGCACAACCACCCATCGGGCAATCTCGCCCCAAGCAAGGCCGACATCGCCGCGACTGCGAAACTCCGCGAGGCGGCAGAACTGCTTGGCGTTCCGCTGCTCGACCATTTGATTCTTGGAAAGGCAGACGCCGGGAACAACAGCCATCCCTCATTCCTGTCCTTTGCGGAGTCCGGCGCGTAGTCTCTCAGACTTCCATGTGTAAACTAGGCCGCAACCTTTCCGCATTAGAGCAAACTTTACAATTAACACGCGCGTGAATGGAAAGATAAGCCTGGTCCGTGCCCGTGATTGCGCTCCGGCAGGGCTTTTGGTAAAATTGAAGCCGTGAACGACACGGAGCGCGCCATGACGAACAGGCCTCGAAGCAAAACATACGACGTGCTGGCGGTCTCCTCGACCGTCCACAAGGCCAATGCGGACTATCTCGCGGGAATCCTGCGCTACGCCTCGGGCCGGCAGGACTGGAGGCTATGGCTCTTCAACCCGCTGGCGGACTACTCCTACGGGGACGTGCTTCCGGCCAGCCGCGCCAGCGGCGTCATCGCCAACGGCCTCGACGAAGTCCCGCTGGAGTCGCTCCGGCCGCGGAACCGGCGCGCGTGCGTCGTCATCAGCGACTGCGCCGCAGACTCCGGCGTCTCCTCCGTGCTGTGCGACAACGTCGCCGTCGCGCGCGCGGCGGCCGACTTCTTCCTCTCCCGCAAGTTCCGGAACTTCGCTTTCGCCGAGGCCCCACTGCCCGAAGCCTTCTCTGTCGAACGGCTTGACGCCTTCGCCGCCGCCGTCAGTCCGGGATGCTCCACGTTCACGAACCTGTCGGCGGGATCCCCTGATTTCGCCAAATGGCTCAGGCGCCTGCCCAGGCCCTGCGCCCTTTTCGCCGCCAATGACCGCATCGCCAAGGTCGCGGCCGACATCTGCCGCGTCTCCGGCATTCGCGTCCCGCAGGAAATCGCCATCCTCGGCGTGGACGACGAGGAGATGGTCTGCAACTTCACGTCCCCCACGCTCTCCAGCGTCCGTCCGGCGTTTGATGCCGGCGGATACATGGCGGCCGAGCTTCTGGACTCCATCATGCGCGGCAAGACCCGGAAGGAGGTCCACCTCCGCTACGGCGTGACCGGCATCGTCGAGCGCGACTCCACGGCGATTTCCTCGGCGGAGGTCTCCTCGTCGTCCGCGCTCGAGGCCTACATCCGCCAGCATGCTAGGGCGGAGATGACGCCGGAGACCGCCGTGCGCGCCGTCGGGCGCGACGGCGTCCGCATCCGCCGCGCCTACCGCGAGGCATACGGCCGCACCGTCTGCCGTGGCATCCAGGAGGCGCGGCTGCGCGAAGTCCAGAAGTTGCTTGTGAAGACCCGCGTCCCGATCGGCGACATCGGCCGGATGTGCGGGTTCGGGAACGAGTTCTACCTCAAGACGCTCTTCAAGGCCCGCTTCGGCATGACGATGAGCCAGTGGCGCAAGACTCACGCGAACTAGAATGCTACTAAAAAACAAATATTTTTTCCTGAAAAACATAATATTTTAGCCTTGTTTCACCGCTGGGGTTTTGGGATAATATTAAGCGTCGTTTATTCTCCACCCCAGGCCGCGCCGGCCCTGGCTGTGCAGCGGGGGCTGCATCGTCCAGCCGCCAGATGCGCCTAAAAGCAAAAAGAAACAAGTCATGAAGAACAGCACGCTCCTCTGCGCCGTCCTCTGCGCGACATTGGCCACGAGCCTTCCCGGCTCCGCCCGGACGGTGTTTGAGGCAGGGACGGGGACAAGCCCCGCCGCCGCTGGCGAAAGCACGGCCCTGCCGCCGTCCTTCGTCTGGGAGCGCGTCCCGGGGCTGGCGTGGCGGGCCTGCGGCGCCGCCCGGATCGAGGGCGGCGTCCTGGAGGTCTCGCTTCCCGAGGCCGGCGACGGCTGGGCCGAGGCGGACATCGACCTTTCGGGCTATGACGGGCGGGCCTTCGAGATTTCCGCCACGGTCGCCGCCGAGGGCGTCGCCGGGGCAG
>JAGCUY010000221.1 GCA_017962605.1 Kiritimatiellia bacterium
CATCTTGGGGCGGCGCGACGACGACGGGCGCCTCTCGCTTGAGGAGGTCTTCAGGTTCGACAACACCCAGGTGGAGCGCGGCGGCCACGCCTGCTGGGACATCGAGTCCCTCTTCGCCAGCGTCGTCGCCGGCATGAAGGCATGCGCCGCGAAGGGCGTCGTCCCCGAGTCGGTCGCCATCGACACCTGGGGCGTGGATTACGTCCTTCTCGACGAGGCTCTGAAGGAGTGCAGCGACGCCGTCGCCTACCGCGACAAGCGCACCGAGGGGATGATCGAGGCTGTCGCGGAGGTCGTTCCCGACACCGAGCTCTACGGGCGGACCGGCATCCAGAAGATGTCCTTCAACACCATCTACCAGCTGGCGGCGCTGAAGCGCGAGGATCCGGACTCCCTGGCGCGGGCGGCCCATTTTCTGATGATGCCCGAATACCTGAACTTCAGGCTTACTGGGAAGATCGTCAACGACTACACCAACGCCACCACGACCAACCTCGTGAACGCGGCCGGGTGCGACTGGGACTGGACGATTATCGAGCGCCTCGGCCTGCCGAAGCGGATCTTCGGCCCGCTCTCCATGCCTGGAACGGAGGTCGGGATGCTCTCGGAGAAGATCGCGCAGGAGGTGGGCTACCAGACGAAGGTCATCCTCGCCGCCTCGCACGACACCGCAAGCGCATATCTGGCCGTTCCCGCGCGCGACGACAATGCCGTTTACATTTCAAGCGGGACATGGTCGCTGCTGGGCGTTGAGAACAAGGAGCCGATCACCACCGAGGCCAGCCGCGAGGCGAGCTTCACCAACGAAGGTGGCTACGACCACCGCTACCGCTACCTCAAGAACATCATGGGGCTGTGGATGGTGCAGTCGATCCGCCGCGAGCTCAACGGCACGGCCTACGTGCAGGGGCGCGGGACTGGCGAAGCCGGCGCGGCCGCGCTCGCCGCCCTGCGCGACTACGAGGCCGGGCGCAAATACTCCTTCGCAGACCTTGAGGCGCTGGCGCGCGCTTCGGAGTTCGACGTGGTAATCAACGTCAACGAGCAGCGCTTCATGGCGCCGGAGAGCATGGTGGCGGAGGTAATGGCGGCATGCGCCGAGAGCGGCGGCAAAAAGCCGGCGACCGTTGGCGAACTGATCCTCTGCGTTTACAGGAGCCTGGCCGAATGCTACCGCAGCACGATTGCGGGGCTGGAGTCCATCACAGGCAAGCGTTACACCTCGGTGAACATCGTCGGCGGCGGCAGCCGCGACGGCTTCCTGAACGAACTCACCGCGAAAGCCACGGGGCTTGAGGTCATCACCGGACCGGTAGAAGGCACGGCCGTAGGCAACCTCATCGTTCAGATGCTGGCAGCGGGAATCTTCACCGACCTTGCCGACGCCAGGCGCAGCATCCGCAGGGAATAGCGGGGCAGGGGGCAAGGAGGCCTTTCATGGGGCGGCTCCCTGGATTTGACTACTCGCGGCCATTCTTCTACATGGTAACCATCAAGGCCCGCGAGGGTCTTGCATGTGGCCGCATTTTCCCTAAATCGCGAAAAATTATCGCGATTTAGGGAAAATGAACACGCCATCATCCCTAAATCGTGAAAATTTGGTATGATTTAGAGAGTTTGAATAAGGACAAGGAGTTTTAAAATGATTGGCAGAAAGAAAGAGTTGGCAGTACTCGCGGACTGCATTGCGGCAGACAGGTCGAGGCTTGTGGTCGTCTATGGCCGGCGGCGTGTGGGCAAGACCTTTCTCGTGAGGGAGGCGTTTGACTATCATTTCACATTCACCCACACAGGGCTTGAAAATGGATCGCTTCGGGAGCAACTGTCAGCCTTCTGGAGTTCGCTTCGACGGCAATGCCATGTTGACTCCCCCGTGCCGCGCAACTGGATGGAGGCATTCGAGTCTCTGAAGGATGCCATTGAAGTAAGTGGCGATGCGCGCAAGACAATTTTCCTTGACGAGTTGCCGTGGATGGACACGCGGAATTCCGGCTTTGTAAAGGCCATCGAGGCGTTCTGGAACGGGTGGGCCAGCGCACGAAAGGATGTCATGATGGTTGTCTGCGGGAGCGCGGCGGCATGGATGTCGAAGAAGATTCTCCACAATAGGGGTGGACTCTTCAATCGCGCAAACCGGACGATTCGGCTTGAACCCTTCACCTTGGCCGAGTGCGAGGCGTTCGCTCTTGCCGAAGGACTCGTTATGGATCGCAAGGACCTTGTCGCGGCATACATGGTCTTTGGCGGTGCGCCCTATTACTGGAGCCTCCTTGACCGAGGCGAGAGCCTGTCGCAGAACATCGACCGGCTCTTTTTCAGCGAAGGAGCGGAGTTGGCGGACGAATTCGGCCGGCTTTACAAATCGGTTTTCGCCTCGCCGGAACCATACATTGCCGCCGTCTCCGCGCTAGGGCGAAAAAAGGCGGGCATGACACGCGAAGAGCTTGCCGCAGCCATACCGGGGGCCGCAAACGACGGGACATTGACGGAAACGCTTCGCAATCTTGAGACAAGTGGCTTTGTCCGGCGCTACGTTGAAACGGGGAACTCCCGCAAAGGAAGCGTCTTTCAGCTCATTGACAATTACACGCTCTTCTTTTTCCAGTTCGTCCAGGGGCGCTCGGGAAGGGATTCCGCATTCTGGTCGCACATGTTGCATGACAGCCGTCGCACAGCCTGGGAGGGCCTGGCCTTTGAGCGCGTTTGTCTGCGCCACTCCGCCCAGATCAAGGCCGCACTCGGCATTTCTGGAATTGAGACGAAGGAATCGGCCTGGCGCTGTTCGTCCCGCGACCCTGATGTGAAAGGTGCCCAAATAGACCTCGTAATTGAGCGCGCCGATAGGGTCGTCAATCTGTGCGAGATGAAGTTCTGCTCAGAGCAGTTTTCCATAGATGCCGGATATGCCGCTTCGCTGCGGGAAAAAGTCGGGGCGTTCAAACGCGAGACGGGAACGCGCGCAAACTGTCATTTGACATTCGTGACGACATATGGACTCCGCCGGAACAAATACAGTTCCATCGCACAATCTGAAGTGACCCTTGATGACCTTTTCCGGCCATAGGAAAAGAAATTAGGCGCAGCATCCGCAGGGAATAGCGGGGCAGGGGATCCGCAGGGTTACTGCTTCGCGGGGATGAACTCCGTCGCAAGGGTGAGGTCTTGCGGAAAGGCACCCGTGTCGAGGTAGGAGAGGACGGCGTCGGAAACGACGTCGGCGTCGCGAGAGGGGTCGCGCCACATCAGGTCGATTGGGTCGGGGTGGACCGGCATGATGCCGCTGTTCGCCAGCGTCGCCACGAGGACGTCCCGGCCCGTGCGGATGCCCGCAGCCAAGAGGGCGGTGAGCGCGCCGCGCGCGAGGTAGTCGTTTGTGAAGACAAAGGCGTCTGGCAGGTCGGCTTTCGTGTGATAGCGATTGGCAAAGGTGTCAAACGCCAGCCGCACGAGCTGGTCCTGGGGGACAACCTCCTCCGTTCCGGGCCAGATGGAAATCCCGTCAACCGATTCGCAGAAGTCTTGGAAGATGGCCGGGTCGATGCACTCCGATGGCCTTAGCGCCACCTGGACAAGGCGGCGCATGCCCCTCTCGCGAAGGCGTGCTAGTAGGCCGGGAATGGCGCCAGACATGGTTTGCAGAGCGAAGCCAGCGCAGCCTGTCGCAGTCGGACGGGTGAGGCCGACTGAGACATAGGGCGTGCCGGACTCGGAAAGGGTCGCCTCAAGGTGCGTTGATGAGCCAATGACGATGGCGAGCAGTGTGCTTTGGCGGAGGGTGGCAATCAGTTGGCGTACATCATAACGCTCAAGCGTGGCGTCCTCTTGTCGGCCGCTGACAAGCCGCACCGATATTCGCGTGACGAGATAGCCGGCCCCAGTGAGCCTGTCGCAGAGGCGGGACTCGATCATTGAGTTGTAGTAGATGGGGAGGCTGTCGCGCTGGACGATGACGACGCGGCCGCGGAATGCGCCGAGGCGCGGACCGAGCACCATTGTTCCGCGCCGCGTCCGGGGGCTGACCAGCCCTTCCTGCGTGAGGACGCGAAGGGCAGTCTGCGGCGCGCGGGTCGAGACTCCGAGGCCGCGGGCGAAGGCGACGAGGGAAGGGAGGATGTCCCCTGGCTTGTAGTAGCCGGAGAGGATGGCCATGCGGATGCCGTCCGTGACCTGCGTCTCGATGTTGCCCCAAAGCGCGTGGTCAACCTTGAACGGCATCGCCGGCATTTTCTTCACCCTATTTTTACCTCGAACAACCATGTGAAAAATTCTAGCAAAAAAACAAAAAAGGCACTTGACAAACTTTACGGAATCATTTACACTCATTACATACAAATTGGCATCGGCCGCCCTGCGTGGGGCGGGGGACGCCTATGGTAAAAGAAGGGAACGCACCATGAAATATCCAATCCATTCATTGCGCACAATTGGCTGCGCAGCCAGCATCGCGGCCTTGGCCGCCATTCCGGCCAGGGCCGTCAACGTGGTCGGCGACGCGAACGCGGAGACGACGATCTCGCCCAGCAACACCGTCATCAAGATGACGCAGAGCGGGACGCTCACGGTCACCGAACCAGGCGAAATCGAAATCCTCCTCGTCGGCGGCGGTGGCGGCGGCGGGGCAAATTATGTGGAGAGCAGCAAGACGTATTACGGCGGCGGCGGCGGCGCGGGCGGTGTGATTCACAAGACCGCGTTCCAAGTCACGGCGGGGGAATGGGATGTGACCATCGGTGCCGGTGGCGCTGTCGGCGCAAACGGTGGAAAGACGACGGCGTTCGGCATGACTGCCTGGGGCGGCGGGCGCGGCGCAAAGGGTGCCGGACTCTACGACGCCCTGTCTGGGGCGTCGGGCGGCGGCGGAGCCAGGTATTACTTCAACGACCAAAACGACGGCCGCACCGGATACAAGGGCGCACCGGCGAAGTCGGAATATGTCAACGACTATTTCAACCTTGGCAATGCCGGATCCAGCGCGGCAAATGAGGCGTGTTTGTCGGGGCATGGCGGCGGGGCTGGCGGCGCGGCCACATGGGATAAGCCCGGAGCTGCGTATCGTTGCTCCATCACGGGGGCAGATGTCGCATACGCCGGAGGCGGTGGCGGCTATGCCTGGAACGTGATAACCGGGGTTGGCGGCGGAAAGAACTCGTTTGGCGGCGGCGGCAACATGAACAACGCAGGCGGCCCAGGCGTCGTGATCGTGCGGTTCACGCGGAATGTCAAGGCGGAGATGGCCTTCGACGACGCGATCGGCGGCACAGTGACGACATGCCGTGTCGATGGCATGAAGTATCAAGTCCACACCTTTGCCCAGTCCGGGCAGTTCTCCATTCCCCACCACGGCCATGTTGAGGTTCTCGTCGTCGGTGGCGGCGGTGGCGGCGGCAGCGGTTCCTGGCCTCGCTATGGCGGCGGTGGCGGCGCGGGCGGCGTCGTTTACAAAAGCGAGTTGTTCATTACGAACGGCGTCTATGACATCGTCATTGGCTCCGGTGGCGCAGTCGGCGCAAACGGCGGAACGACGACGGCGTTCGGCATGACGGCCTGGGGCGGCGGCCATGGCGCGACCGGTGGCGGCGCAAATGCCGCGTCTGGCGCTTCCGGCGGCGGCGGCGCGGGTCATCAAGATTGGGCGTCTACCGTAACTGCGAACACAAATGGCGCGGAAGCGAACCCCGCCTACACCAATGCGCCTTATTGCAATTTGGGTTATGCCGGTAGCCCCGCCCCTTATGCCGCCGAATGCTCCGGTGCGGGCGGCGGCGCGGGCGGCCCGGCCGGCGCGGCGACACCTAATAACAATGGAACCCATCGGTCTCACCCCGGCGCGGCCTACGTCTGCTCCATCACGGGATCCGATGTCGCCTACGCCGGCGGCGGCAGCGGCCGTGCCTGGAACACATTCTATAGAATCGCCGGCGGCGGCAGCGGCTCCTACGGGGGCGGCGGCGACTCCGGCGGTGCGGGCGGCCCCGGCGTGGTCATCGTCCGGCACCAGCTTCCCAAAACAAACGCCACAGTCATTTCCTTTCGATAAGGAACCGGAAATGAAGACAGCTTCGGCCCTGTCCGTCGCGGCGGCGCTTGCAGCCGCCGCTGCGGCGAAGGAACTTCCCCCTCTCCCCGCCTTCGCCCCCATGCCGCATATCGACGCAATCGAGATGTACCAGGGCGACGGCACGAGCGTGATCGACATCACCGCGCGAGATGGCGCCGGGAATCTCTGCCCCCTCGTCGAGGCGGAGGTGGCGCTCGCGTGGAAGGGCAACACGGAGGGCGGCGCCTTCCTCGATCCCGCGACGAACGTCGTGCGGCTCTCAGGGGGAAGGGCGCGGGCGCTCGTGCGGCGCCCGCCGCAGACCGACCATAGCGTGACAAGGCTTTCCATCAAGCCGGTCTCGGCTGAGATCATCTCGACATCGATTGCGCTGGCCGACTTCGACGACGAAAAGGCGGTGTGGGTGCGGCGTCCCGAAGGCGGCGTCCCCTACGAGGTCCCGGCCTCCTCCGTGACGAACGACTTCAAGGTCACGATTCGTTGCGACAGGCCCTTCCACCTCTACTCCGATCCAGTTGAGCCGATGGCGTTCAACGCCGTTTTCCGCAACCGGACCGCCGCCACCCGCAAGGTCAGGGCCTTGTGCCGCGTTTGGGACTGGGACGGGAATCTCGTCGCCGAGCGGGACGCTGAAGCGGACGTGGCGGCGGGCGCGGACTTTCGCGGGCGGGTGGAGTTCAACCCTTCCGAACCGAGGGGGCTTTATTTCGTAGAGGCGTCGGCGCTCGACGCCGCGACGGGCCGCGAACTCGCCTTTTCCCGCACGACGCTGGCGCGGCTTCCGCCGCACGAGTTCACGCAGGACGCGGAGCACTCGATCTTCGGTCTTTCCCACTGCGCGGACAACTTCTGGGGCCACGAGGCGATGCAGCGCCTCATGGATCGGCTGGGCGTCCGGTGGCTGCGCACCGGCGACGGACGAGTGCAGCATCCCGGGCGAAGCGTCAACTATCACAACGGCATCACCTGGCGCGGCAGCATGTGGCCCGAGACGGAACGCGACGGATTCGTCCGTGCCCAGTTCGCCTACCTCTCCGAGCGCGGCGGAACGCGCTTCGAGTGGGGGAACGAGGTCAACCTCATCAACGCCGTGGCGGCGGCCGGCGACGGCATCGGCAAGTGCCAGTTCGCGGGCGAATACATCAGCTGGGTGAAGAGTTTCCGCCGGGTGATGGACGAGCAGGGCTACAGCGGCAAATACGAGCTTCTCGGCATGGGCATGGCCGGGTTCGACCAGCCCTTCGCCACGCGGATGCGCGAGGAGGGCGTCCTGCCCCTCCTGGACGGATTCTGCCTGCATCCGGCAGGAAGCCAATACGTGCCGGACTTCCCCTACGGCGCGGTGGGATGCCCGCCGCCCGAGCGCTCGCCCGGCCCGCATCCTGGCGACTACCAGACGCTGAACAGCCACTGGAACTTCCTCGGCTCGCTCCGCGCCGCGCGGGACTTCCTCGACAAATACGCGCCGGACATGCCGCTGTGGGTCACGGAGATGTATGCCGGATGCGAGCCGAACCACCCGTGGAACGGCTCCCTGCGCGACGGCGCGGACACGGTTCTCCTCGAATACGCCCTCGCGGCGGCGGAGCGCGTCCGGGTCGCGATGTTCTGGGTGATGAACGCCGGAATCGTTTCCGATCCCTACGGCGTGAAGCCCGGAAACCGCGAATACACCTTCGGCCTCCTGAGCCGCGACACGTCGCTCAAGCCCTGCGCCATGGGCTACGCGACGGCGGCGGAGGCGCTGGAGGGCGCGGTCTTCAGGGGATGGATGAAGCTCGACGACCCGAAGACCCACGGCCTTCTCTTCGACACGCCGCGCGGCCCGGCGGCGGTGATGTGGGCGCGGTGGGACGGCCTCTTCCTGACCACCCAGGACGCGGACGGCGTCGTCCGCCACCGCGAACCCTGGATCGACCGCTGGCCCACGAAGAAGGCCGTCCGCCTGCCGGCGGCGCCGGACTGCCATGTCGTCCGCGTGGACAGCATTGGCCGCCGCCGCCCGGTCGCAACGGAGGACGGCTGGGCGGATGTCGTCCTCGACGGCTCGCCCTGCATCGTCTATGGACTCGACCCGTCGCGGACGGCGCTTTTCGACGCCTCCGAAAATGACTGAAAGACCACCCAAGATGAAGACCACCGGGAAAGACCAGAAAGTTCCGTGCGGCGCGGAGCCTGCGGCGACGGCGCTCGTGACGGTTGATGTCGCGAACGAAGTCAGGGCGATAAAACCGATGAACGCCGTGAACAACGGCCCAGTCGGCGCGCGTTCCACCCAGAGCCGGGGAAACTTCGCCGACTTCCGGGCGCTGCGCGTTCCCTACGCGCGGACGCACGACTCCATCAACCAGGCGACGTCGAACGGGCACACGGTCGATATCTCCGCCGTGTTCCCCGACTTCGAGGCGGACGAAAACGATCCCGCCAGCTACGACTTCGCCTACACGGACAAGTTTCTGGAGACGATCATCGCCGCCGGCACGAAGCCATTCTTCCGCCTGGGCCAGACGATTGAAAACGGCATCAAGAAATACCATGTCTTCCCGCCGAAGGACTTCGCGAAGTGGGCGCGCGTCTGCGAACACGTCATCCTCCACTGCAACGAGGGCTGGTGCGATGGCCATCGCTGGGGCATCGAATACTGGGAAATCTGGAACGAACCCGATGCAGAGCTTGACGAGAACCGCCGCATGAGCTGCCAGTGGCAGGGCACGAAGGCGCAGTTCTTCGAGCTGTACAAGATCGCGGC
>JAGCUY010000029.1 GCA_017962605.1 Kiritimatiellia bacterium
GCCTTGAGGTCGCATCTGCTAATCTGCGCCTGACAAATTTTGGTTGCACCCGGGAACGGGGAACAGGGAATGGGGAACGGGGAACGGGGAACAGAAGCATCCCGCAAGAGGCGCTATCGCGCCGAGACACGGAAAGAAATGTGCCAATGTGAAAATGTTGCCAATACCAAAACCCAATACCCAATTCGAGCAGCAACAATGATTAATGGCAACATTGGTATTGGCTGTTTCCACATTTTCACATTTTCATCTTCCCTGTTCCCCGTTCCCCGTTCCCTGTTCCCTCAATCTGCGCTTTTGTTATGGGATAGCCCCTTCAGGAGTTCGCGCTTGCGGGCGGTGTCGGCGTTCGCCTTAATCCACTTGTCTATGGCCCAGTCCGGATCGTTCGTGTATTCGACGTCCCATGCCTGCCATTCGCGGTAGGCGTGGTAGCACCAGCTCCAGCCGTATTCCTCAAATATCTCTATGCAGTCGCGTATCCACTTGTCCGCGCCTTTCGACCAAAGGATGCAGCTGAACTCGCCAACCATAATGGGCGCGTCGGGATGCGCCAGCTGGAAGTCGATCCATGGCTTGAGGGCGACCCGTATCTGCTCCTTGTCCCACCATACGCCGTTGATGTAGCCCGGGTAGCTCCAGCGGATGTTGTTCGCCGTGCCCACGCCGCAGTGCGTCAGCTCCTGAGGCGAGTAGAAGTGCGGCGAATAGATGACGTTCTTCTCCTCAAGCCGGTAGCGGGCCTTGTCCGTCACGCTCGGAATCTCTACGACGAAGGGCGTCGCCGGGTCAATCGGCCGCACTGCGGCAATGACCTTGCGGCAGATGCCCCGCCATGTTTCCAGCTCAACTGACGGCTCGTTCAGGATGTCGTATCCGTAAGTGGCGGGATGGTCGCGGAAGCGCGCGGCGATGATCTCCCAGGCCCGCACGAGGTCGGAGGGGTCGTATTCGTGGCCGAGATAGTCGCGCGGGAGAATGTTCGCGGCGTTTTTGGACACGACGCATGCCGGCCCCACGTGGAGGTCGAGGACGACTTTTATCCCGTGCCTTGCGCAGCGGTCCATGACGGCCTCGCACCAGTCCAGCCTGTTTGATAGCGCCGCGAACCACGCCTCTTGGGTTTTCGCCTTGATCATCTCAGTGCCGCCGATCTGGAGCCTCGCCAGATTCGCGCCCCACGAGGCGAGGGTCGCCACGTCGTCCTCCTCCATGCGGTAGCCGACCATGGTGCCGCGCCGCGCCGCCGGGTTGTGCCGTCCGGCGAAGGCGCCGCGCGGAATCAGCGCGGCCGCTTCGTTGACGGCTGGCGGAACGACTTCGTCGTCGGGGATTTCGCGGACGCGGTAGATGCGGACGGCATCGACCATGAACTCGCCTGCTGCGAATTCAAGACCAAGCACCAGCGTCGGCCCTTTTTCGGGCTGGCCGAAGTCGCGCACCATCGACCATGTCTTCCAGTCAAACGAGCCTGTCTCATTCGGAGTCTGCGGATACTGCGTGTCCTTGCCAGGCGGCGTGAAGGGCATCATCACCTTGGCGCCATTCCAGGGGCGGACGCCGTCGCCGATGCCCACGCCCCGCACGTCGGCCTCTACGAGAAGCAGCCCCGCAAGCGGCACGTCCGGCTTGACAGATATCTTGATTTCATAGTCCTGCGCCGGGGAGAGGAAGCAAAGAGCCCCATCGCCGCCGGCGCCGCCGTTCGCTTCGTAAGACGCGCCGCGCCCAGCCTCGTCGGGACGGCACCCGGCCACGCCGTATTGGGCGGCCTCGTCAGGCGTGAAGTCGCATTTCCAGACAAGCTCCCCGCGCACGTATGCGGCAGAGCAGGGGAGAGCAGAAAAGAACAGACCGGCACTCAAAAGAAAACCGAGGCTGGCGAACTTGAAGGATGGAATTTCCATGGCGTGTCATCCGTTGTGGCATTTTGAAGGGCGAATTCGGAAAACAATTCTCCGGCGCATCGATAATTTTACCACATCGCCAGGTGACGGAGGATTACTTTTAGGAAAAAAAAGATGCCAAAAGGGTTCTGGCAGCTCGTGGCTTTTTGATATAATCGTTCCGCATTGCGCTTTTGTGGGCGATGCGACAACATCTAGGCGATGAAAGGCGTTGACGGGAAAACTGGACATGCAACCGGCGGCCACGGTTCGATTGGACATGGCGCTCGGACGCCAGTGATTCTCTACGTCGATTGCAATTTCGTCTCGGGCATCGACAGGAAGCGAATGGACGGGCTGCGCCGCTATGCGGCCGCGCGGAAGTGGCGTGTGGAGACGCTGGAGCACAAGGACTGCTCTCCGGCGGCGCTGCGCGAGGCGCTGGCAAAATACAGGCCAATAGGCTGTGCGGCGGAGTGCTGCTACCCCGACACTCTTCTGCGGCCCTCGCTTTTCGGGGGCGTCCCGGTGGTTTATTTCGATCCGCCGGACCGTCCGGCGTGGCGCGGTGCCCGCGCCGTCTCCTGCGACGAAGCCGCCGTCGCGAAAATGGCGTTCAGGGAACTGTCTTCGACCAGCCCCCCGGCCTACGCCGTGGTGTCGCACTGGAAGACGGATCGCTGGGTGCGCGAGCGGATCGACGCCTTCCGCGACTGCTGCCGCAATGTCGGCGCCGACTGCGCCGTGTCGTATTTCCCGTACAAGTGCGACGCGGAGTTCGATGACTGCGTGGAGCGCATGGTCCCGTGGGTGTCGGCGCTTCCTCTCCGCTGCGCGGTCTTCGCCGTCAACGACCAGTGCGCCATCGCCGTCGCGAAGGCGATAGCCTTGGCGGGCCGCTCCTTTCCGCGCACCATGACGCTCGTGGGCGCCGACGGCGTCTGGCAACCGCCCTGGTTCGAGAAATTGGCGGAAACGATTTCCTCCGTCCGTCTCGACTTTGAACTTGCGGGATTCCGCGCCGCGCAGCTCCTGGCGGAGCGCGCGAAGCGCGGAATGACGGCGGCCTCGCCGTCTGCCTCCATCTTCCCGCCACTCATGGTTGACCGCCGGAAATCCACGCGTGGCTACGGGCGGCGGGAGCCGCGCATCCTGGAGGCGATGGAGATGATCCGTCGCGAGGCGTGCGATGGGCTGACCGTCGCGAAGCTGGCGCAGCGCTTCCCGGGGACGCGCCGCCTCTTCGAGATACGCTTCCGCGAGGCGGCCGGCCACACGGCGCTCGACGAGATTATCAATGTCCGGCTTGACAAGGCCATGGAGCTACTGGCCCACACCGACATGCCGGTCACCGCCATCGCGCACTTCTGCGGGTTCAACACCAGGCTCGACTTCTGGAAGGTTTTCCGCAGTCGGACGGGCATGTCGCCGCTGCATTTCCGCAACGGCAGGAAGTAGCGTCCGGGCACCGAAAAGTTTTTTTTCGTAAAAGTAAACCTACCGCAAGGGACGCGGTGCTATCATTGATGGCGTCCCGTTGCGGAAGGGGGCGCGACGCACCCTCCGGCTGCGACGAAAACCACCAGCAAAGCAGGAGCCAAACATGAACTCGACAACCACGCGCACCGCCATCCAGGCCGCTCTGGCCGCAGCCGCC
>JAGCUY010000222.1 GCA_017962605.1 Kiritimatiellia bacterium
CCCCGTGGCCCCGCCCCCTCCCGCCAACGATGACGAGGAGAATCTACCGTTCTAACTAATGGATCCGCGCGGCGATCCCGCCGTGCGGGCAGACAACTTACGGATGCCGCAGGGCGCAATGGCGCGCCACTGCGGCCAGGAGACAAAACAAAACAAGGCACCACTGAAAAAAGGCAAGCGTCCCGTGCGCCGTCCGCGCACCAATGACGCTATGGGCAGCAGGAAGCGCGTCCGCCTCCTCGAGCCCAACGACGTGGTCGATCTTGACGACGTCGAATTCCTCAAGCGCTTCGTGACGGAGTTCGGGAAGATCCTCCCGGCCCGCTCCACAGGCGTCACCGCCGAGCAGCAGCGGCAAATCCGCCGCGGCATCTGCCGCGCCCGCAACATGGGGCTTCTGGCCTAGCTGAAAGGAGAATAAGAAATGTCAGTTCAAGTCATTCTCCTCAACGACGTCCCCAACCTCGGCAAGGCCGGGGAGGAAGTCCACGTCGCCGACGGCTACGCCCGCAACTACCTCATCCCCCGCAAGCTCGCCGGCCCCGTCACCCAGGCCACGATGAAGCGCCTCGAAAAGCTGCGCAAGGAACGCGAGGAACTCGCGCGCCTCCAGCTCGCCGAAGCCAAGGCCAAGGCCGACAAGATGAAGAACGTCCAGGTGACCATCCGCGCCAAGACGACCGACGGCTCCGCCCTCTACGGCTCCGTCCGCGCCGCCGACGTCGCCGATGCGATCGCCGCTCAGGGCATCGACATCGACAAGTCGCAGGTCGTCCTCGACGACGACATCAAGGCCGTGGGCCAGTTCGACGTGCCGGTCAAGCTGCACGCCGACGTCACGGTGACCGTAAAGGTCTGGGTCGTGGAGGCGTAGTCTAACCCACCCCCCATGTCTCAGCCCACATCCGTAGAGAACGACGCCCCGGCGCGGCTTCCGCCATATAGCGCCGGGGCGGAACGGGGCATCCTGGGCTCACTGCTCCTGGATGCCCCGCGCGTCATCGAGACTTGCTACGATCACGAAGTGGCAAGTCCCGACGCTTTCTTCGTCCCCGCCCACCGCGTCATATTCAAGGCCATCCAGCACATGTTCGGCACTGGCCTCGCAATCGACGCGGTGACGGTGGCGGACTACCTCAAGGGCACCGGCGAACTGGAGATGGCCGGCGGCCCTGCGGGCCTTGAGAAAATCCTGGACGCCACGCCATCCGCCGCACACGCCGAATACTATGTGGAGATCGTGCGGCAGAAGGCCCTTCTCCGCCGCGCCCTCGACTGCGCCCACGAGATCGAGCGCGACTGCTACGCCGAGTCCTCGGACATGAGCGCCGACGAGCTGGTGGCCACGGCGGAGCAGAGGTTCATGCAGGTCGCCGGCGACCGCCGCAAGGGCGTCGTTGGCTGGAAGGAGGCCCTGCGCGAAACCTACGGAACAATTGACAAACTCCTCCAGGGCGGCGTGTCGGGCGTATCGACCGGCTTCGCCAACCTCGACTCCAAGATGCGCGGCCTCCGCAACGGCGAGATGATCGTCCTGGCCGCCCGCCCATCCATGGGCAAGACCTCGCTCGCGATGAACATCTGCGAGTGCCTGGCCTCCGGCCGCAGCGTGGCGGGGCAGCCCCTGCGCGGCGGCTTCAAGGAATACGGAGGCAAGGTCCCGGTTGCGATATTCTCCCTGGAAATGTCGCAATACGCGCTGGCCATGCGCATGGTCTGCGCGAAGGCGCAGATTTCCGCATCGTTCCTTGAAAGCGGCAACCTCAACGCCGCAAAGGCCCGCAAAAGATTCCAGGACGCCTGCGACGAACTCCAGAAGTGCCTGCTGTTCGTCGATGACACTGGCGGCATCGACGTCATGGAGCTGCGCTCCCGCGCCCGCCGCATGAAGCGCCAGCACGGCATCGGCCTAATCATGATCGACTATCTCCAGCTCCTCAACTGCCGCGAATACTCAAAGCAGGGCCGCCAGCTGGAAGTCGCCGCAATTTCCGCCAACCTCAAGGCGATGGCCAAGGAACTGAACCTCCCGGTCATCGTCCTGTCGCAGCTGACACGCGGCCCGGAGCAGCGCTCGGGCAAGTTCGACAAGCCGCGACTCTCCGACCTACGCGACTCAGGCGCCATCGAGCAGGATGCCGACGTCGTCCTGATGTTGCGCCGCCCCTGCAAGATGCCTGGCACCGACAACGAGAGCGACCGCAACGACGAGCGCCTTGCAATCGTCGATGTCGCCAAGCACCGCAACGGCCCCGTCGGCGAAGTCCGCCTCAATTTCGAGGCCCAATACACGCAGTTCTCCGACCGCGACGACGGTCCCGGCGCCGACGACTCCATCCCTGAATAGGGGTTGGAACGCTTGCCGCCAATCCCCTTTGACACTCGCCCTCCCTTGTGCTATTCTATTCATGTATTCTCCTCTAGGCGCGGGTGCGCCGGGAACAACTAGACATCCCAACCTCATAAACATCCGAAAAAACTTGTGGCTTGCCCATGTGCATGCTTGACGAAATACACGCGAAGAGGGATGAGATCTACGCCATCGCCCGAAAACACAAGGCTGAAAGGCTTTGGGTCTTCGGTTCGTGCGCCCGCAAGGAGGAAGGGGCTGACAGCGATGTCGATTTGCTTGTTCAGTTCGCGCCCCATACGACTGCATTTGACTACATTCGCCTACAAGATGCGATAGGGGAATTTCTGAAACGGCCAACGGACATAGTCGATGTGGCTGTTTTGGAAAGGGAGCCGCGTTTTTCGCGCGAGGTCTTGAAGGAGAGGGTTGCCGTATGATGCGCGATGCCCAGAGAATAGACCACATGCTTGATTTCGTCAGGCGAAGCCGGGAAATTATCGACGGCATTGACGATGCGGCATATAGGGCATCGCGGGACAAGCAGGAGTTGCTTGAACTCAACATGTTGCATTTGGGGGAAGCCGCTGCGCGAACCGCCGAATCGCTACGCAATGCGCATCCTGAGATACCATGGAATGAAATGATAGGGGTGCGGAACATTATTGTCCATGAATATTTCCGGATAAACCCGATGGTGCTTTATGAGACGGTAATTGCAGATTTCGCAGATTTGGAACGCAACCTCGAATCCCTGCAAAAAGAATTCCCCCTTTGACACCCACCCCACCATTTGCTAGACTATTTTCGATAATTGTCAACTCGGAGCGAGTGCGCCGCGCCATAACCAACGGAGAACCGAACAACCCGGAACTGACGGACTGGAAATTTGACTTTCGCATCTTTTGCAAGAAGTTTGGATTTTTGTTAGAATCATTGTGGCTGAATTTAGGAAGGATGGTGAATCATGGCAACTGCAATCAAGGCAATACCGACGTTGAAAGGGCAGGAGGCGCGTCTGTTTTTAAAACGCGCCGACGCCGTGGAGCGCACCAGCCAGGAAGCTGCGGACAATAGGAAGTCGCATCCCTATTGCCTAATGGCCTTGGCGATTTTAAACAGTGGTGGCAAGCAGAAATAGCTGCACCTTGAACGGACATGGCGTTTCTCTCTCAAAACTGCATATTTTGCGAATTGACGGACGAGATTCTCGCCGCTTGTTCCCCTTTTTTCGACGGAGGAACAGGAGTTCCTTTACACAGGCGGGAAGAAGGGTGAATCAGTATCGCTTGCAACTCGCTTGTTGTATTTTGACTTGCTTTCCATGCGGAACGCATGATAAAACCACCCACGGAGAACCGAACAACCCGGAACTGACTAACTGACAATTTGATTTCTTGCAATTCTGCAAGAGTCGTCACCGCGAATCTCTGGAAAATTTTTGTAGGACGACACAAAGTTGAAAAGTGCGCCATGTGCGCCTTCTTCTGCGTGTTTCCTACAAGGCAAAATCCAGAGAGCCTGCGGTGAGGCACAAGATGAAGGCGTTTTTGTTTTTCTCCTGTGCCGTAAGATTCGGGCGAAAAATCGGGAATAAAGAACAGGAGAAGAAAACAAACATGGGGCGTGCATGCCACAATTTGACTGAGGTTGTCGCCGACATCCTGCGGATTGTCGATGACGACAAGACCGAGTTGCTGACGCTGGCGTGTTGTTCTTTTCATGTGTGAATCTATAAGAAACGGAGACATAAATGGCAGTTCTTCTCAATTTCATAAGTGTAATTGCAAGTGGCCTTATCTCATTTGTAATAGCGAGGCACGTAAAACCTCATGCAAAACTGAGCATTACCTTAGACAGACACATGGAATTATCGAAAAAACTACTTGGCGGCAGTTTTTCTTTTAAAAAGGACGGTAAGACCTTAACCAATGTAATGGTATTGAAACTATCCATCGCTACGGGGCTGTTTTCCGGCGTAGGGAAAGACAATTTTCATTCACATTATAAGCCATGCATCAAAATCAAGGGATTCAACATTGTCGGCTTCAATACCCTGAACAATGACAGAACGCGATTTGACATTCCTCTTGGATTGAGAGAAAAGGATAATACAATCATTCTTAACATTAATTGGATTCAGAGAAACTCAATGGCTGATTTCATAGTTGTTGGTCATATCCCGCATGGTTATCATGAAAACGATGTGGAAGCCACTCTATTCCCAGGACTCTGTCGAGATGTCACGGTCTCGCATAGTGGATCTTTGATTAGAGGAATTGATCGAATGAATTTTGAATCTGAAAACCTTGAGGATTTGCACGATTTTCGCTAGGCAAACAAAACTACGGAAGCTTTTTAACAATCCTAACAAGGAGACACAATGAAGACAACAGCAACAGCAACGGCAATGGCGTTTGCGCTTTGCGCGACAATCGCCTCGGCATCCGTCACCATCACTCCCGCATCGCGGACGTTCGCCAAGGAGGGCAGCGCCGGGTCGATTCTGACAAGCGGCTCCGGAACATGGAGCGCATCGGTCAATGTCGATTGGATCACGCTTCACAACTCCAGCGGCGACGCGGGCGCATCGTGCGTCTATATCGTGAACGCCAACTTCACGGCGGACACACGAACGGGCGTCATCACCATCGAAGGAAGCACCCATACCGTCACGCAGACGGGATACGCCGCCTCGATTGCGCCAACATCATGCGAGGTGGCGCAGGAGGGCGGCATTGGCAGCATCGCCGTTACGGTCGATGCGGGCATTTCGTGGACGGCCGCATCGAACGTGGACTGGATTTCCCTTGATACGCTCTCCGGTCGTGGACCGGGAACTGTCGGCTACACGGTTGCGCCGTATTCCGGCGTCGTGTCGCGCAGCGGCTCACTCACTGTCGCGTCGAAGACCTTCATGGTCACGCAGACGGGCACCGATGTGATTCTCACGCCGGCGAAAAGCGAGCAGGGGTCCGGCGCCAATATCGTCCAGTTCTCCGTCACCGCCCTCGCCACGACGCGCTGGGCCGTGTCCACCGATGCGTCGTGGATTTCTATTCTCGACGCCGGAAACGGCTTCGGCGATTCAACGATCATGCTCGCCCTCGCCTCTAACCCGAGCAGCGTGACGCGCACGGCGACGGTTCTTGTCGGGACAAAGACCTTCGAGGTCGTCCAGGCCGGAAACAGCGCATACGCCCTTGACATTCTCCCGAAGACGGCCACGGCCTCGCCGACGGGCGCGTTCGGCAATGTCGCCGTCCTAGCCACGCCAGACATGCCGTGGATTGCGCAGAGCCTGACGCCGTGGCTGATTGTCTCCGAAGGCGAAAGCGGCGAGGGCAACGGCAATGTCGGCTATGTCGTGTCTGCCAACCCGACGCTTGAACCCCGCACGGCGCAGATGAAAGTGACGGCTAGGACGCCCTATCCCGACATTGATATCGCAAGGGGGCTGAAAATCTGGTTTGGAGTTGACTATGGAACCGCACGGGATGCCGAGGTCGCGGGCTGGACGCACGGTCTGTGGTTCAGAGTCACACAGAGTGGGACAATCCACCGCCTCTTCGGATTCAAGAGCGGAAACGCCGCGCTCTACGTCAACATCGACAACAAGCTTGTGTTTCAAGAGGGAGACCAAATCAATGTGCTGGACTTTGGTGTCAGCATCAACACGGACTACGGGCTGTTTCTAATTTACGACGGAGGCACGACCAAAATATATGGGGGCGGCAAGGATTCCAACTCGTATGCGATGCTGATTGAAGTTACGGGCGAATTGACTTTGTCAACGACCGGCTCCACTACACTCCCCTCTTCAGGCACTTTGACGTATGGAAATGCGACATCCAACTACTACTGGTGGAACCGGCCGCTTAGCGAGCAGGAATTGACGGCGCATACATCGTATTCAAGACATCCGCCTGCCACCTCCCTATATGCAAGCGTGGTGAGTTATACCCACCTCAAAACACGCTTAACGAATACTGGCGGACTTGCCAGCGGCGGTGCACAGGGCCGAGACCGGCATGGGTTGAACCAAAACGCCATGACGGGGGATATTTTCCCAAGTCCAATCGAATACAATGCCTCTTCTTATACTGCCACTTCAAGTTCATGGTACACTAAATCGATTGGAGATTCGGGGGGATATTATAGATGGAGACTTCGACCCGAAAAAAACATTTCCATGAACATTTGGGGCAAGCTTGCAACCGCAGCAACATCCAGCCAAATTTTAGTTCAAATGTCAAGGGCACAGGATTACTCGTCGAACTCAAGCAGGATTGGTCAGCCATCCAACTATTGCATAAGAAATACCCCAAACGGCCTCAGCATAACGGAGGGAACATCAACTTTTGGTCCTTATGCCTCTGATGCGCTTACAGTAGGTGAATGGCACATGATCACGCTCACATATTCATACGACAAGTCGCGGACGTTAACGCTCTATGTTGATGGGGAGGAAAAAGGAAATCACATACTTGGAACCGACTATCCATATTTCTACCCTGACCAGTGGCGTGTCATCGGCGGAAATGGCGATGTCTGGTTTGACGAAATCGAAACGTTCAACACGTGCCTCACCTCTGCGCAAGTCCGCGAACTGTATGACCTTGAAAAGCCACTTGAAGTCATCCATACGGTCACGCAAGGGGCGATCAGCCCATCGATCTCCACGAACGAGTTTTCGTTCCCGGCCGGCGGCGGGAGCGGCGCGGTGACGGCGACTGTCGCGCAAAATGTTGCATGGACGGCCGCGAAGGATGGCGCGGATTGGGTCTCCTACACTTCCGACACGGAGCGGACGGGGAGCGGAACGGTCGCGTTCGATGTTGGGCAGAACCTTTCCGTGACATCGCGCGTCGCACGTCTGACCATCGCCGGGCTTCCCGTCACCATCCGCCAGTCAGGGCTTGCCAGTTCCGTTTCGTATGATGGCACCTACCTTGGTGTTGATGGCGGCGTAGGGTATGTCGATGTCACAACCGAGGGCAACGCCTACTGGACTGCGACGACAGACGCCTCGTGGATCACGATCATTTCAGGTAACGAGGGTCTTGGTGACGGCGCGGTGATGTTCGTCGCCGACCCATTCACGCTGACGACGCAGTCGCGCACGGCGGCGCTGCTCGTGGCGGACAAGGTGGTGTATGTCACGCAGCGCGGATACGACTTGAGCATCGACCCGCAGGTGGCACGAATCGGGAGCAATTCCGGCGCGGGGACGATTGGCGTTGCCGCGCCAATCGACGCCGTTTGGGAGGCGCTGATCGATTCCGACTGGATCACGATTATTGGAAGCCGGAACGGCGTTGGCAACGGGACGCTGACCTACACGGTGTCCGCAAATACATCGGGGAAGACCCGAACGGGCCGCATCATCATTTCCGGCAAGGAGTACACGATCACGCAGACGACGACGTTGCCTCTCGTAACTGAAACCGTCGGTAGCGGCACGGTTTCGGGTGGCGGGGACTATGACCAGGGAGCCGTGGCATCGCTTGCCGCCACACCCGCGAATGGATATGTGTTCTCGCACTGGAGCGGCGACATGGTTGGCGTGACAAACGAAGTCAATGTGACAATGGACACGGCCAAGAACGTCACGGCGACCTTCATCCCCGAATCTGCGGCCGAGCAATTGGCGGCGGAGAAGGCCGCGCAGGGCGGCTTCTACACCCGCGACCAGATTTATGCGATGGAACTTGGCAACGTCCTCTTCGATGTCAATCCCGCAACGGGTAGGGCCCGCATCGGCGTGAAGCTCATGGAGACAAGCGACCTCGCCCACCCGGACTGGAAGCCAGTCTCCGTGACTACTAAAGACCTTGACATTGGCGCGGACGGTTCCGTCGGCATCCATGCCCCGGCGACCGGCAAGGCCAAGTTCTTCAAGGTCATCAGCGGGGAGTAGCCATGCGAAACATTGGCACGGCGTGTGCGCTCTTTACGCTTCTCCTTCTCGCCGGGTGCTCCGGCGGGAAGGAAGGTGCGGAGACTCCGCAAGACCACGGCGCGGAAATCTCAGAAAAGTCACCCGAAACCGTTGACGCAGAACCCTTGCGCAAGGAGTTCGTCATCATGCGCGAGCTCGTCCGTCAGCACGAACTGCAACAGGGCAACGACAAGCGCATTGAAGCCGTTGAAAGGGCGCTGCAGGAGAAGTTTCCAGCGCTTCCAGACAAGGGCGAGACTGATGAGGAACGGATAATTTACCGCGAAGCAGACAGGCTTTTGAAATCTCTGCAAAAGCACTAGTTGCGCATCAACAAATCCTTTTGGCTTGATCTCTCATTTCGCAAAAAGTGAGAGCGGTAAATCTTTTGTGGAAAAGGTGTGGAGAAGTCACAAGACCACGGTTCGTAATTTTATAGGTCTTGCGAACGCCGTTAGGCGATTTGACGTGGTTTCATTAGGCGATTTGACGCAGTTTCATTAGGCGATTTGACGCAGTTTCATTAGGCGATTTGACGCAGTTTCATTAGGCGATTTGACGCGATTTCGTTAGGCGATTTGACGAAGAAACAGGCGCGTCCATGCTGCCAAAGGCTAGGTGAGTGTATTGTGCTTCCGGGTCAAATGCGCCTGCAATTTCCGCAAATGCGGCTCACGATGATCCGTATTTGTGGTATAATAAGAGTGGTTTGAGCCGAAAGGAAAGTCCCAATGTTAATTCTTGATGCCATTCTTGAATATCTGCACTACCACCCGTCTTCGCCCCGTCATCTAATCGAGGACGGGATTGCCATGAAGGCAAGTCCCGCAACTGTTAAGCGAGCAATCGCCTCTGCCATTGCCGATGGCTACATTGACAGACGCGGCACGGGCAAGGCTTCAGTTTATTCAATCACCCCGAAAGCCCATTTGCTGCGCACGGTCGATTTGGATTCCTACTACGCCCAGGACTTTGACAAGCGCCAAGTGCAGACTGGGTTCAACTTCCAGTTGATCCGCGAAACGCTTCCGGCAATTGACATTTTCTCCGAGGAGGAAAAAGCCCGCCTTGAAAAGTGTCGGGAAATGTTCGCAGCCCACATGGCTGATTTGTCCCAGACAGGCTACAACAAGGAAATGGAGCGGCTTGGCATCGACCTCAGCTGGAAGTCATCGGAAATCGAGGGGAACACCTACACGCTACTTGAGACGGTCAATCTTCTCAAGGACAAGATAGAGGCGAAGGGAAAGAGACGCGAGGAGGCTATAATGCTCCTCAACCACAAGGAAGCGCTTAAGGCCATCGTGGAACGCCCCTACTATTTCAAGGCCCTTTCCCTGGCGCGGATAGAGGACATCCATTCGATACTCATAGAAGAACTCGGAGTCGAGCGGAACCTTAGGCATCGGCGAGTTGGCATTTCAGGCACGCTTTACCGTCCGCTTGAGGTCGAGACGCAGATTCGCGAAGCCATCGACGACATGTGCGCACTCGTCAACGGCAAGTCCGATCCATACGAAAAGGCTTTGCTCGCGTTGCTGTTGATTGCCTACATCCAGCCTTTCATGGACGGGAACAAGCGGACAAGCCGCCTTGTGTCTAATGCCTTGCTCATCGCTCACGGCTATTGTCCGCTGTCGTTCCGCAGCGCGGAGGCCAGCGACTACCGTGCGGCTCTGCTGCTCTTTTACGAACAAAACAACATTTCGGCTTTCAAGAGAATTTTCATCGAGCAGGCCGAATTCGCTGTAAAAGAATACTTTTGACAAAGCGCGGCGCACCCATGCCGCCAAAGGATAGGAGAGTAAGACTCCATTCTCGCCTTTCGTGTATTTTCGGCATGGCGGGGAATTGCGACTCTGACGCGAAAAGAGTAGAATATATACCATGCTTTACTCATCTACACGCGGTGGCGACCACGGTCTCCACTTCCGCGATACCGTCCTTACTGGACTCGCGCGCGACGGCGGTCTAATACTCCCCGACGCCATCCCCGACGTCTCTGCCGACCTCGGGCGCCTATCCACGCTCCGCTACCAGGACCTCGCCTTCGAGGTCATGCGCCTCTTCGCCGACGACATTCCCGCCGACGACCTCCGCGCCCTTATAGAAAAGAGCTACGCCACCTTCCGCGCAAAGGAGGTAACGCCGCTCGTCCAGGTGGGCGACATCTTCATACTCGAACTCTTCCACGGCCCGACCTTCGCCTTCAAGGACCTGGCGCTCCAGTTCCTCGGCAACCTCTTCGAATACATACTCGGCCAGACGGGCGGCCGGCTCAACGTCGTGGCCGCAACCAGCGGCGACACCGGCTCGGCCGCCATCCACGGCGTCCGCGGCAGGAAGGGCGTCTCCATCTTCGTCCTCCACCCCGACGGCCGCGTCAGCCCAGTCCAGGCCCTCCAGATGACCTCGGTGCTCGACGCCAACGTCCACAACCTCGCAATCGCCGGCACCTTCGACGACTGCCAGGGTATCGTCAAGACCCTCTTCTCCGACCTCCCCTTCAAGGACAAGCACGCCCTCGGCTCGATGAACTCCATCAACTGGGCGCGAGTCCTGGCGCAGGTCGTCTATTACTTCTTCGGCGCATTCCGCGCAATGGAGCGCACCGGTGCGAAGGAAGTCGATTTCACCGTTCCGACCGGCAACTTCGGCGACGTCTTCGCCGGCTACATCGCCGCTAAGATGGGGCTGCCGATACGCCGCCTCATGCTCGCCACCAACGAGAACGACATCCTCGACCGCTGCTTCAAGACCGGCACCTACGCGCTGGGCGGCGTCCAGCCGACGCTCTCGCCATCTATGGACATCCAGGTGGCGAGCAACTTCGAGCGCTGGCTCCACTACCACCTCGGCGAAGACCCGGCCAAGACGGCCGCCGCGATGGCCTCGTTCAAGGCCACAGGCTCGCTGCGCATTGCCGACGGCCCGATCCACGACCGCTGGCTCACCTCCGGCCGCGCCGACACGACGGAAACGCTTGAGGCGATCCGCGCCACCTGGCGCGACCACCACTACCTCATCGACCCGCACACCGCAGTGGGCGTGGCGGCGGCGCACAAGGCCATGGCGGCCGGAGAGCCGCCAATGGTCTGCCTCTCCACGGCGCATCCGGCCAAGTTCGGCGCGGCGATCATCAAGGCCACGGGCGAAGACCTCGCCCACCACCCAACCCTCGACGCCCTGCGCGGCGCAGAGACTCGCGTGACCCGCCTCCCCGCCGACCCCGCAGCAGTGGCCGACTTCGTCGCAGCCCACGCCTAGCCTAACTTCCAACCCACCGACATTCGACATTCGACATTTAACTTCCCAACTTTCCAGCTTTCCAGCTTCCCAGCTTCCCAACTTTTCAACTTTTCAACCTTTCAACCTTCTCATGTACAAGCCCGTCTCAAACAAAACCGACTTCCCGAAAATGGAGCGCGAGATCCTCTCCGCCTGGGAAGCGAACGACACCTTCAAGAAGAGCCTCGAGAAGAACAAGGGGCGCGTCCCATTCGTCTTCTACGACGGCCCCCCATTCGCC
>JAGCUY010000223.1 GCA_017962605.1 Kiritimatiellia bacterium
AGGAGAGGCGCGGGCGGCGGCTCGGCTCCGGCCAGCAAGTCGGCCAGCGCCCCGGCGCAGAGGCGCCCCGCGCGGTAGCCGTCGAAGTGGACGCTCGACAAGTTGGGTTCGCAATGCTGGCAGATGATGGGGTTGTCGTCCATGCCTAGGACGGCGACATCGCGCGGAACGGCCAGCCCCGTCGTCTCGCAGACCTGCACGACATCAGCGGCGGTGGCGTCGTTGGCGGCGACAAGGGCGGCCGGCTTCTCAAGCGCGCGCAGCCACTTGGCAAGAGCCGCGAAGTCAGGTCCGGCGGCGGAGTGGTCTGGCGAAGTGACGCCACGATGGAGGAAACGCTCAGGCTGCATTCCGCACCGCTCGAACTCGGCCATGACGGCATCGCCTCGCTGACGCGACCAGCCACGATCCCAGTAGCTCTCAACATATCCGGCGGAGCGGAAGGTTGCGCGGGAAAGTAGATGGCCAACTGCCTTTTGCGCAATTTCCGCCCTGTCTGGCATCACGAACGCGGTTCCGACACGGCGCGTGGGTTTCCAGTCGAAAAACCAGTCACGACAGAGGCGGACATTCGGTATGTGCGCTCTGGCGATGGCCTTCATCACCGGACTTTCATGGAAAAAGGTTATGACGCCCTCCAGAAGCCGCAGGCGATGCATCCAGCGAGTTGTCGTTATGAACGAGTCGGACGAATCGACGAAACGGATTCGCCAGGAGAGTCGCCGGACTGCCAGTTCCTCATGTATGCCATCGAGCACCTCCTGTCCGAAAACGCCATCCATCCACATGGCGACTAGAATGTTGGGTTCTTTCATCAGCCGACGAACGCGCCATTGGCGCTCAGTTTCGCGCGGAGGGCGTCGGTGTCAACATCCGACGCCGCAACGCCCGCCTCCTTGGCCATTGCCGCCGCAGTGCCTGCCGCCTCGCCCATGCACACGCAAATCGGCATGATGCGGATGGAGGCCTGTGCCTCGTGCGTGGCGCCAACGGAGCGCCCCGCGACGAGCAGGTTGTCGAACTCGCGCGGCAGTAGGCAACGGTAGGGAATCGTGTAGTAAACCCCAGGCGGGAAATAGTAGTGGCTCGTTCCGCCGCCATCGGGAGAGTGGATGTCGATGTCGTAGTTCCCCGCCGCAATGCCGTCCGGGAAGTGCGTCCCGGCAACAAGCTCCTCTTGCGTCAGCACATGGCGCGCCTCAATCATGCGGCTCTCGCGGACGCCAATCGAGGCCGCAGACATCATCAGCTTTGCGTTCCGGCAGCCATCGAAGTTGTCCTTCAGGAAACGATACATCTCCAGGACCTGCTCGCGCGCCATCGCCTCCGCCTCTGAAACCGAAAAAGCGTCGGTGGGATTGTGTTTCACGATGCGAGTCGTGTTGAAATGCAGGATGCCAGGAATCCTCGTGTTGAATATCAGCACGTTTTCGCGGGGGTTCTTGATCTTGCCCTCGTCCTGGAACTTCTTGTATAGCTTCTGTATCTCGCCGTGGGCCTTCCATACGGCCTCCGTGTCGAGGTTGCAGAGACGGAAGCAGAGAGTCATCGGCTGGCAGAGGGAATCCGCAGGACGACCCAGGCGGAAGGCGACGCCGGAGTAGGCCGCCAGCGTGGCGTCGCCAGTCGCATCGATGAAGGTGTCGGCTTCAAACTCCAGGACGCCGCCGACGGTCGCGACGGAGACGGACTTCACGCGTCGCCCATCCTTGGCGACTCCGCAAAGGGTAGCGTGGAAAAGGACGGTGACGCCCGCCTCCCTCATCTTGCGGTCGAGGATGAGCTTCATGCTCTCCTCGTTGATGTTGCACGTGTCGCTGGCCTCGCCGTAGAAGCCGTCCTCCTTGTAGGCCGCGTGCAGTTCTGAAAATATCCCCTGGCTCAGGGCAAGCGTCTTCTCCTCGCCGTTCTCCGTAACCTTGGTGCTGAAAGGCATGAAGGGCGTGACCAGGCAGTTCACGGCCGAGCCGCCGAGGGCGCCGGCAGCCTCGATCAAAAGGACTGACAGCCCCCCGCGCGCTCCGGCAAGCGCCGCGGCGCAGCCGGCCTGTCCGCCACCAACCACTACAAGGTCAAAGTACTTCTTTTGCATTGCTTCCTTTTCTCCTAATTGTATATGTATTATACAAAAAAACCTACCGCACGATTTCGTAGAGGTATGTTGCGGCGGCAGGGTCCCAGTCGGTACGGGCGGTGAAGGAAAGGCCGCCAGTGGCAGGATCCCATGTGGCGGGCACTTCGCCAAGGCGCTTGCCAGATGAGGAGAGGCGATAGACGGTGGCGGCAACGCCGCTGTTTACACACGCCGAGTCGGCCTCAAGAGTGAGCGAGATTTCAGCGGCTCCACGGCGCATGATGTGCGGAAGGCCGCCCCAGTTGATGAGCGTCTTGAGGTCGGCGTCGGCATATTCCATGCGGCTGTTCTGCACATCGGTGAGGTGCGTAACGAGGATGTGGAGAGAAGAGGCAAGTGGCTCGCCGTCTAGCGACGAAGCCCAGACTGTTGCGGCGACTGGAGTCGCCGCAACAGGTTTCGATGAATCGAAACTTCGGCTAACAGAGGAGGCAGTTATTTCAAATTTCAGTGGGCCGGCCTGGTGGACGCCGCTCTCGGCGAAGCCGCCTGCGGTGCGGGGAGTGGCTATTAGCATGGTGCCGGATTGGGAGATGGATACATTGTTGTCGATTGCATTCGATTGCACTCGATTGCCATCAGAAGCGTTTTCCACTTCCGCCGCCCCCTTCACCACTCGCGTTCCAACTTTCGCTTTCCAGCCAAGCGCGAGTGGCTGTTCGGGGCCGGGGAAGTCA
>JAGCUY010000224.1 GCA_017962605.1 Kiritimatiellia bacterium
CAAGACCGGCCCGGCGCACCAGCAGGCGGCCGTGGACAGCGTCCACTTCCCGCTCTGGCGCTACAACCCGACGCTCGCCGAGAAGAAGCTCCAGATCGACTCGGCGGACAAGAGCGACAAGGTCAGCTTCGCCGACGCCGCGCTCTCGAAGGAGCTTGGCGAGAACCGCTTCCGCCAGCTCGTGAATATCGCCGGCGAAGAAGGCGCCAAGGCAATGCTGCACAAGGCTGAGGAAGGCTTCAAGGAGAACTACGCGCTCCTGAAGAAACTCGCCGAGATGTAGTAAAGGCAAAAAGGCCCGGCTCATTCGAGCCGGGCCTTTTTTTTTGTGCCCTGTTCGTTCCCCTCGACATAGGGCAAAAAAAGAAGGGCCATCCTTGCGGATGGCCCTCTTTTTTCCACCATCTTTCGATGGTTTTGCCTATTGGGGCTTAGTCCTCAATCTTCACCAGGAAGAATGGAGCCGTCACACCAGTGAAGGTCTTGGTGGCTTCTGCTTCACTAGCATTCGTGGTGAGCACTGTGCCAAAAGTATCGACCTTCTCGTAAGTGCCATTCGGGGTCGCGCAGGTGTAGAGGGCGACAGTGCCGTTGACGCCGCCGAGAATTGTCCCGTTACGGACGAGCTTGACTTTGACTGTCACGTCGCTGCCGCTGCGCTTGATGTCGGTAATCGAGAAGGTTGCCGAGGCAGCACTATCTTTCGTGATGTCCTGATTGAGGAGAGATGCCTTCTCAAAGGTTTCCTCGCTAATCGCGGCTAACTTATCAGCAACTGCGGCCTTGCCTTCCTTCGCGACGAGGTTGTTGAGGTAATCAGCCTCATTATCGGTAAGCGTATGTGATGGCGACCCAGTGTTGCCAATGTCAATGGATGTATCCTTGGCAAGAGTAGATGTGTAGGCGATGGTGACATCGTCAACCGAGCCATTGCCCTGGAACTCGACCTTGTTGATGCCAGAGTCAGTGGTGATGAAGCCATACGGCCCCGCTTCTTGCCCGCCATCAACAGCAACATAGAAGCTGGTGCCAACAATTCTCACTGCAACAAGCTTTTCCCCAGTATCTGGAATGATGATGTCCGTGTTGATTTGGGTAGTGGTTCCGTCGTCCTTCGCATAGGCTATGAGGTTGGTCTGCGAACCAGATGCTTTGGCATAGAGGGCGAACCTAAGGTCGCTTCCCGTCGGCGTGACATCATCTGAAGATGGGTAGAAGGAAACCCTCGCGGAGAAAGTTGCCGTTTCATTGGCAGCAAGCGCTACATTGACATCATTCGTAGTAAGAGTGGCGGAGACTAGGCCATCGCTGCCCGTGTCAAGGTAAAGCTTGGCATTTTCGTTGATGTTGGAAATTCCAGAGAGGTTGTCCGTGCCATCCGCATACCATGTAAGATTGGTGCGGGTAAAGTTAAGCGCGGCACCAGTTTTCCCGTCGAAGTTTTCAAAGACATTCGTGACAGTCACTGCCATCGATGAGCCTGCAAACACGCTGGCGGCCAGAGCCAGAGCCGTTGTGGCGATAGTTGAACGTTTCATTATTTTGATCCGTTTTGTTGAAGTGAAATAGATAATTACAAACTCGCCCACGCAGGAGAGTTCCAATTTCGTTGCTATTATTCTCTCATATTTTCTTTTTTTTGTCAAGTTTTTTTTCTTCCGCAAAAAAATTTTTCATTTCCCCGTTCCCCACCCAGGCGCTACCCCGCCGGAACACGGGAAATGTCGGAGGCCGGAAGCCGGGATTCGGGAGCCGCCCCCATTCCCTAGCCCCTAGCCCCTAGCCCCTATTCCCCGTTCCCCCTCTTTATGATAAAATAGATACCCTACTTTTTCGCCATCACCAGGCTGAACCCATAATTAATTAAGTAATGAAGAACAAAGACCAGCGCGTCCTGATGACGCCCGAATCCCTCCGCGAGGACTTTGACTGGCACCTCCGCTACACCCTCGCCAAGGACCGCGCCCACGCCACCGAGCTCGACTGCTACACCGCCCTAGCCCTCTCCGTCCGCGACCGCCTCGTCGAGCGCTGGATCGTCACCCAGGGCGAATACAGCCGCAAGGGCGTCAAGCGCATCGCCTACCTCTCCCTAGAGTTCCTCATGGGCCGCCTGCTCGGCAACAACGTCATCAGCCTCGGACTGGAGGACGTCTGCGCAAAGGCGCTCGCCGACCTCGGCATCGACTGGAACCGCCTCCGCGACCTCGAGGCCGACGCCGGCCTCGGCAACGGCGGCCTCGGCCGCCTCGCCGCCTGCTTCCTCGACTCCATGGCCACCATGGGCATCGCCGCCATCGGCTACGGCCTCCGCTACGACTACGGCATCTTCAAGCAGACCATCCGCGACGGCGCCCAGGTCGAGGAGCCGGACCGCTGGCTTGACCAGGGCTACGCCTGGGAAATCGCCCGCCCCGAATACTCCTGCGAAGTCCAGTTCGAGGGCCGCGTCGAGACTTCCCTCGTCGGTGGCCACGAGGAGTGGCGCTGGCTCGACGCCCGCACCGTCAAGGGCGTTCCCTACGACGTCCCGGTCGTCGGCTTCGGCGGCGAGGTCGTCAACACCCTCCGCCTCTGGCGCGCCCAGGCCACCGACGAGTTCGACCTCCAGGACTTCAACCGCGGCTCGTATGTCGAGGCCGTAGAGAGCAAGGTCCTCGCCGAGAACCTCACGAAGGTCCTCTACCCCAACGACAACACCCTCCAGGGCAAGGAGCTCCGCCTCCGCCAGCAGTACTTCTTCGTCTCCTGCTCAGTCCAGGACTCCCTCCGCCGCTTCCGCGAGACTGGCCTGCCGTTCCAGCGCCTCCCCGAGCGCGTGTTCTTCCAGCTCAACGACACCCACCCCACCCTCGCCATCCCGGAGCTGATGCGCATCCTCATGGACTGCGAGCACCTCGGCTGGGACGACGCCTGGAAGGTCACCACCTCCTGCATCGGCTACACCAACCACACCATCCTCCCGGAGGCCCTGGAGCGCTGGAGCGTCCCGATGATGTCGCGCCTCCTCCCGCGCCACATCCAGATCATCTTCGAGATCAACGCCCGCTTCCTGCGCTCCGTCTCCGCCATCTACCCCGGCGACGTCGCGCGTCTCCAGCGCATGAGCATCATCGACGAGGAGGGCGGCAAGCAGGTCCGCATGGCCAACCTCGCCATCATCGGCTCCTCGGCGGTGAACGGCGTCGCGGCCCTCCACACGCAGCTGCTCCGCGAGCGCATCTTCCCCGACTACGCCGAGATGTGGCCGTCCAAGTTCTCCAACAAGACGAACGGCGTCACCCAGCGCCGCTGGCTCCTCAAGGCCAACCCGCGCCTCGCCGCGCTCATCACCAGCGCCATCGGCAACGGCTGGATCCGCGACCTCCCGCAGCTCCGCCGCATTGAGAACCTCGCCACCGACCCCTCCTTCGTCAGCGCCTTCCGCGACGCCAAGCGCCGCAACAAGCAGGCCCTCGCCAACTACATCGGCGAGCGCCTCGGCATCGATGTCAACCCCGACTCGCTCTTCGACGTCCAGGTCAAGCGCCTCCACGAATACAAGCGCCAGCTCCTGCTCGCCCTCTACATCATCGTCCTCTACAACCGCATCCTCGCGGGCAACGGCGCCGACATGACCCCACGCACCTTCATCTTCGGCGCGAAGGCCGCCCCCGGCTACGCGATGGCCAAGCTCATCATCCAGTTCATCCACGCCATCGCAGCCGTCGTCAACGACCACCCCGTCGCCGGCAAGCTCATCAAGGTCGTCTTCATGCCCGACTACCGCGTCTCCCTCGCGGAGCGCATCATCCCCGCAGCCGACCTCAGCGAGCAGATATCCCTCGCCGGCATGGAGGCATCCGGCACCGGCAACATGAAGCTCATGCTCAACGGCGCCATCACGATCGGCACCCTCGACGGCGCCAATGTCGAGATCGCCGAGCAAGTCGGCCGCGACAACATCTTCATCTTCGGCATGACCGCGGAGGAGGTCGCCGCCCGCCGCCCCGAATACAACTCCGAGGAAGTCGCGGCCGCCGACCCCGAGATCCGCCTGGCAATCGACCGCATCCGCCAGAATGTATTCTCGCTCATGGAGCCGGGCCTCTTCGCCCCGATCCTGAAGTCGCTACTCGACTACGGCGACCACTACATGCTCCTGGCCGACCTCCGCCCCTACATTGACGCGCAGGACAAGGTTTCGCGCCTCTACGCCAAGGATCCCGACGGCTGGACCCGCCGCGCCATCCTCAACGTGGCGCGCTCGGGCTACTTCTCCTCCGACCGCACCATCGCCGAATACGCCCGCGACATCTGGCATGTCTAGGCGTTAACGCCCCCCGTCCTGATTCGCGGGCTCCGTTCCGCGTATCCCGGGGTCTGGGGCTTGCCCCAGCAACCAGTGCCAACTTGCTGGCAGGCCTTTATGGCCTGCCAGTGTGCGCTGGCGCTTGCGCCAGCGCGGCGCCCCTAGGCGCCGCGCAGCGCAGTCCTGAACGCCACGCTTCTCGGCGTGGCGACGCGCTCGAACTTCACCTCGTACGCCTCAAGCTCCTCGTCCACGCCTAGCACAATCCCCTTCCCCAAGATCGGGTGCACCACGGCGTCTCCCGCCTTGAACTGCGCCTTCCGCGCCGCACCGCCATCGCCGTCTTTCCACTTCCCGCTGTCGGTTTTGCATTTCTCCTCAACTGCGGCCTTCACGGCCTCGTCCATCGGCTTCACGAACTCCATCGTCCGCTCGTCGATGTCAAAGACGAACCGCGACGGATAGCGGAAGGAGCCGTCGAAGCCGCGCCCCATCGACGACGACACGAACAGCCTGTCCTCGGCGCGCGTCATCGCCACGAAGGCAAGCCGCCTCTCCTCCTCCATCCCCTTCTTCGTCTCCGTCTTCTTCGATGGGAAAATCCCCTCGTTCATCCCGGCGATGAAGACGTTCTTGAACTCCAGCCCCTTCGCGGCGTGGACGGTCATCAGCTTCACGCTGCCCTTCGGCCCCTGCGCGGCATCCTGCGATGTGAACAGCGCCACATGCGAGAGGTAGTGCTCAAGCGTGCACTCCTCTCCGCAGTTCTCCTCGTAGTCGTAGATCGACTGCCTCAGCTCGGCTAGGTTGTCCAGCCGCTGCTGGCTTCCCTCCGTGCGCAGCATCCGCTCGTAGCCGCTCTCCTCCATCATGAACTGGAGAGTCTCCGTGACATTCCTCGACTGGAAAGTCTCGGCCGTGCGCCGCACCAGCGACAGCAGCTCGCCGGCCTTCGTCGAGCGGAAAAGCTCGCCGTCCACATTGCGCTCGAGCGCCTCGTAGAGCAGGCAGCCGTTCTGCTCGGCGTAGTTCTTCAGGAAGGCCATACGCCGCTCGCCCAGGTTGCGCTTCGGCACGTTCGCCACGCGCAGGAAAGAAAGGTCGTCGCGGAAGGCGACCAGCCTCATGTACGACAGCGCGTCCTTTATCTCGGCGCGGTCGAAGAACTGCACCCCGCTGTAAATCACGTATGGGATCTCCGCGCGGCGCAGCGCGTCCTCGATGGCGCGCGTCACATAGTGCGCCCGGTAGAGGATCGTAATGGCGTCCAGCGGCGTTCCACGCCCCGCCATCGCCTTGATGTTCTCGGCGATCCACTTCGCCTCGTCGGCGCTGTCCGTGCCCAGGTAGTAGATTGGACGCTCCCCGCTGCCGCCGCGCACCGCGTCAAGCTCCTTCGGTATGCGCTCGTCGTTCTTGGCGATCAGGGAGTTCACGGAAGCCAGGATCTCGGGGGTGGAGCGGTAGTTCTTCAGCATCTTCACCGTCTGGCAGGGCGCGAACTTCGAGTCGAAGTCAAGCAGGAAGCGCACGTCGGCCCCGCGCCAAGTGTAGATCGTCTGGTCGGGGTCGCCCACCACGAAAAGGTTCTTGTGGTAGTCGCACAGCACCTCCATCAGCTTGTATTGCAGCGGGTCGATGTCCTGGAACTCGTCGATCATTATGTATTCCAGCCGCCGCTGCCACTTCTTCCGCGCCTCCTCGCTCTGCCTGAAGATGTGCAGAGTCAGCACGATCAGGTCGTTGTAGTCCAGCCCGAAGCACTTCTTCTCCTGCCACAGGTAGCCGTAGAAGAGGATGTCCGACGTCGCCTCGGCAGCGTCGTATTTGGCCTTCAGCTCCGCCGCCGACAGCGACACCAGGTCCTTGTAGTAGCCCGTCTCGCTCACGGTCTTGCGCATCTCGAACATGTCACGCGCCTTGGCGAATGTCATGTCGCGCAGCGACAGCCCGCGCTCCTCGTAGATGCCCTTCAGCATCGCGTCGATGTCGGAGTTGTCCAGCACCAGGAAGCTCTTCGGGTATTGCACCACATGGCCGTCCTCCTGCAGCACCGACACGCAGAAGCCGTGGAAGGTGTTCACGTAGGCGGTGTCGTTGTCGCCCACGAGGCGGTGGATGCGCTGCCGCATCTCCGCCGCCGACTTGTTCGTGAAAGTCACGCACAGGATGTGCGAGGGCAGCACGCCCATCGCCTCGACCAGATAGGCGAAGCGGTGCGCCAGGGCGCGGGTCTTGCCCGTGCCTGCGCCTGCGATCACGCGCACAAAGCCCTCGGTGGCCTCTACGGCCTCGCGCTGCTCATCGTTCAGGTTGTCGAGAATCCCCGGCATCGGCTAGCTCCCGAGCGCCGTGAAAGCCTCCGCCCTGAAGGCGAAGACAATCCCGCTCCCCTTCTCGGCGAAGCAGGGCTCGGCTCTGATGGCCTCCACGATGCCGGCGGCCTTGTCGCCGTCCGCCACGATCACCAGGACGTCCTTCTCCGGCACGAGCTTCACGCCGAAGAAAGCCGCGTCGTCCTCGCTGGCCGTGCCGCGCGCCTGGAGGACAGTCCCCCCGCCCGCGCCGGCCTTGCGCGCCGCCGCCAGGGCGTCGTCGGCATAGTCCTTGTTCACGATTGCCATTATGGCCATGCGGCCCTCGCCGCCATTTGCACATTCGCCACTCATCTTCGCTTCCCTCCATTCCGTTTTGCCACTGTTGCCGCTGCGGGCGAACGCCTCGACCTCCGTTGAGAAGGCGATCCCGCGCGCCCGCGCCTTTGCTGCGGCCATGCGCACAGCCACGCCCACCGCCTCGGCCTTCGCCGCCTCGACCAAATTAAGGACGATGTCCTTCGCCCTCTCGCCAAGGCCCAGAAACTGCATGATGGCGCCGGGGGCGGTGCCGCGGCCGAGCATCACTGTGCCACCGCCCGCGCCGGCGGCCACCGCCGCCCGCGCAACCTTCTCGCCCGCCCCGCGCGGCACAATCGTCGTCAACATCCTCCACTCACCCATTTGCCATCTCCTTCCGCTTAACCGTTGAATCGCTTATCCGTTTGCCCGTTCCCCTATTCCCCGTTCCCCGTTTCGTTGTTTCCCTGAAATCCCTAATCCCAAATTTCAAATCTCCTAATCTCAAATTTCAAATCTTAAATCTGAAATTTCAAATCATAAATCTCAAATTCCCCGTTCCCCTTCTTGCTGTTGTCCGCTTGCTGTCCCCTCTGTCCTGATTCGCGGGCTCTGCCCCGCGTATCTCCCGCCCCTGCGGCGCGCATCAATCACGAGCCCCATCGCCTGAATCGCGATCAGCGGCATCATCGCCACCAGCGCGATCACCCCGAAGGCGTCGCCACCGCGACCGCACCCCTCCCCCACGCCAAGCGTGAAGGAAAGCACCAGCGTCGTCGTCAGCGGCCCCGAAGCCACCCCGCCCGAGTCAAAGGCCATGCCGGTGAACATTCCGGAACAGAAAGGCATC
>JAGCUY010000225.1 GCA_017962605.1 Kiritimatiellia bacterium
CAATTCCCCATTCTCAATTCTCAATTCGCCTTTGCCGCCACCGTATATGGTGAAGGCGGCGAGGACGCAAAGCGCCACGATGCGATTTAGCGGCGCAAGCGAGCGCCAAGCCACGGCGATCCTTGCTCCGAAGACCTTCGCCACGCGTCGCATCCAAATAAAGGCCAGGATGGCGCACAGCACCACTCCCAGGCATTCCAAGGCGAGGATGAGAAACACTTCAAAGATTTCAAGTATTTCCAACATGCTCAATGGAATTCGCACGAGAGGCGATATTGCCTCTTGCCCAAAGCGGGAACCCTGCTACAGGTTCAGCAGGGCATCAAGCGAGGCGACGTGCTCCTTAATCGTGAAGGGGTTCTCCTCCCTGACGCTGGCCTCGTTCTGCAACTGCTTCAGGCGCGGCGCCGATAGCAGCAGCGGCATCTCGGCGGCCCAGTCCGTCTTGCCACGCGGGTCGTTCGGCAGCCAGTGGCGGTCGCGGATGCGGTCGTTCGTGTGCAAGTGGCAAGTGACGATGTGCGGGAGAAGGCGGCGCAGGTAGTCGCCGGTGTCGCTCCACTCGGCCGGGCCTTCGGGCCAGCCGTTGTTTTTCCAAGAGGTGCGGCCGGCCTGTTCGGGAACGTCCGGCGTGTCCGAGCGCGACAACTGCGCGTGCCCGCTGTCCCAGCATACGCCCAGCCACGGTGACTTGAAGCGCTCGATCGCGTCAAGCAGCATCCCCGCCGTGTTGTTCGGATCCCAGATGTTCTCAATGCAAATGACGCAGCGGGTCTGCTCGGCCGTCGGCAGCAACTGCTCAAGGGCGCGGAGCAGGTTTTCGTGCAGCACGGTCGTATCCTTGCAGTACTCGGTCGGCCTCCCGACGTGGATCGTGCAGGACTCCACTCCGAATTCCGCGCACAGTTCCAGACAGCGCTTGTGCATGGCCACCATGTGCGGGAAGAGCTCCGGCACCGGGCCGCTGAGGTCGTTGAGCGGGCCGTACGGGGCGTGCCCGTCGATGAACCTGACGCCGCTTCCGGCGATCATCTTCTTCCAGCGGAGAATCTCGCCGGGGTCGCCCATCATCGCCGCCATTTCAGGCGGATTGAAGCAGACGCCCTCCGCGCCGACTTCGGCGAACTGCCGCAGATGCGACTCCTGCACGCGCCTCTCGTAGCAGTGGAAAGGCCAGAAATATGTCTTTGTGATTTTTTTCATGATGAAAAATGCGGGCGCGCTAGTCGTCCCAGTAGCCGTTGCGGAGGCGGCGCTCGTAGCGCGCCGGAGTGAAGGCGCGGAGCCAGGCGTTGAAGGATATCTTCAACTTGGCCTCGCGCTCGGTGCCGTCGTCGCGGGTGTAGGATGGCTCGTAGGCGGTGCGGAGGCGGAAGGAGATGCAGTCGAGGCTGTATTGGAGGTAGCCGGAAATCTGCTCGCAGCGGGAGACCTCGGAGTCGTAGCGGGTGTAGAAACCGACTGCCCACTTGTCGGTGAGGTTGCAGCGGATGTCGCCGCGGAAGAGGGTGGTGTCGTCGGGGATGAAGTAGCACTCGCCAGCGACCTCCCAGCGGTCGCCCTGCCAGAGCGACATCCAGAGGTCTATGTGGTCGAAGTCGTCCCTGAAGGCGTCGTAGAGCGCGTCGGCGTCGAGCTTGATGTTGTCGGAAATGTTCCAGACGCAGTCGGCGCCGTAGTATTGCATGCCGCTTTCGTCGTTGGCGTCCTCAAAGCAGTAGATGGCGTAGAGGTCCAGGTCGAAGAGCTTGTCGATGTCGCCCTCGGCGGCCTTGCGCTCGACGAGCTGGCGGACGCCCATCCTGACCGTGTGGGCCTTGTCGAGAGTGTCGATTGAGTCGAACTGGTATAGCTCCCAGGGACGGAGAGATGGCTCGGGGATGAGCGACCAGTCCACGTAGGGCTCTACGACGTGGCGGAAGATGTCGCCGTCGTTGCCGTCGTAGAAGCCGTATGCCTTGAAGGAGGCCTCGGCGCCGATCTCAAAGAGGCTGCGCATCCCGCCGCCGGCGTCGCGGAAGGCGGTGCGGGTGGCGGTGTTGGTGCCGTCGAGGAACTCCTCCTCATAGCGCTCGCGAGTCTCGGAGTAGTAGGTGCCGCGCCAGGAGACCCGCGGGACGAGCGAGACGAAGTCAATTTTGAAGGGCATGGAGAGCTGGTGGCGCGAGTCGATGCGCAGGGAGTCGTAGGAGTCGGGGACGGCGTTGGTGAGGCCGTAGTCGGCATATTCGAATTCGAGGAAGCCGCCGGACGTGGCGCTCTCATAGTAGATGCCAGACTCGCCAAGTTCGAGGAGGGTGGTGTCCAGCCAAAGCTCCGGGAGGCGGTTGACGTTCTGGTAGAACTTGTTCATGCGGTGGTTGGCGGTGCCGCCGAAGGAGAGGTATTGGCCGTTGTGGGTGTAGGAGGCGTAGGATTCAGGCTTGAGATATTCCTTGAACTCGTCCTCGAAGAAGTCCTGCATGACATAGCTGTCGGAGTAGTAGGTGGTGCGGACGGTCAAGTAATCAGAGGGGGAGAAGTAGGTGTCGTGGCGCAGCTTGACGCGATAGCGGGAGTCCTCGGCGATGTCGCGGTTGGGGTAGCGGTCGTAGTCCTCGTCCATGGGATTGTCGTCATTGAGGTAGTAGCCTGAGACGAAGCCCTGGGAGCCGCGCTCGTAGAGGGTGCCGAAGCGCCATGAGATGTCTTCCCCGAACGCGAAGCCGCGCTCGGTGCGGTAGTCGAAGTGGGAGTGGGAGTCGATGGAGTCGTGTGTTACGCCGCCGAGGTCGAAGAGCTGCATCTTGTATGTGGCGAGCAGGTATGCGCCCCAGTCGCTCTCGTAGCCGGGCTCGAAGCGCCAGCCGAAGTGGTCAACCAGGCTGCGGCGGAAGCGGGGGTAGTAGAAAATCGGCACGTCGAAGAAGCGGACGGTCGCGCCATGGAGCTGCACGTATTCACCGGGCTTGAACTCGCCCTGCTTGGCGGTGACGGCGTAGTGGAGGCAGGAAGGGGCGTTGGTGCAGGTGGTGATGATGGCATCGGAGAGGTGGAAGAAGCCGTAGGCGTCGCGCTGCGAGGGGCCGGCCATGACGTGGAAGGTGTCGCTCACGACGTCGAGGCCCGGCGTGAGGCCCTCGCCGGTCTTGAAGTTGTAGGAGATGCGGTCGGAGCGCGTGGCGATCTGGCCTTCGCGGACGAGTATGACGTTGCCCTCGGCGACGACCTCGCCGGACTCGCGGTTGATGCGGACGCGATCGGCGGTCACCTGGGCGTCATTCTGGCGGACGATGACGTTGCCCTCGGCAGAAACCCAGCCGTTGCCGAGCGACTGGAAGGAGTCGGCCTGGACATCGACTGGCGCGTTCTTGGAGTAAGGCGCTAGGGTGGGCTTCAGCGCGGCGGTTGCGGTGGCGCAGAGCAGTGCTGCGGCGGCGAGGATATGGAGAGAGCGCATGTTTGTAGAGGTATCGCGAAGTTGTTAAAACGATTATCGATTATGGCTACGAAACGCCACTATATTCTATCACATTCCCGCAATTGGGTGCGAAGGCCTTTTTGACTTTGGCCTGCTTTTCCTTTTCCCTTTTGTGGCAAGTTGTGAATATGAGACGGTTTTCGGGATTTCTGAAGACCTTGCCCTGCCTTTAGGGGCGCTTTCGCCGTTTTCGAGGAACATCAGGTTGCCGAAATTGTCTGCCCGGTATTGCCCATAGTCATCGCCAATGGTTTTTGCGTTTTTCAGCGCCATGAACACTTGCTTTCCAATTGTTGAAGCCAAACGCACGGGAACGGCATTCCCGATTTGCCGCAATGCCTCCCCCCAACTCCCGCATATCTTGTACGTGGGGGGGAAGGACTGAATTATCTTGGCTTCGTGGACTGTCATATAGCGCACTTCGCCATTGGGGAAACGGATCATGTTCTCACCGCCGGGAACGCCATGCGCCCCAGCCTTGATTGTCTTGCTTGGCTTGTCATAGTCGCTTCCCGTGTGTCCAGGATAGGTTTTCGCGCCCGGTATGAACACGTGGTCTTCCGGAACTCCCTTGGCGCGTGGGTCTGCCAGCCCGTGAAGCGCCTGGGCAACGGTCATCTGAGTTGACATGCCCTTGGGCCAGTTCCATGTCGCGCCAATGTCTGACCTGAAGCCAACGATGAATACGCGCTCACGGTTTTGCGGGACACCGAAATCAACAGCGTTCACAAGTTTGAAATGGACTTCGTATTTCAAACCCTGGAACGAAGGATAGGTCAGTTCACGAAGATGCTTCAAGTGCGCTCGCCAGTCAAGGTTGCCGTCATTGACGCAGTCAGGATATGTAAGGCGAAGGATTATATATTCAAAGTAGTCGGCGAAACTTTTTCTCAAAAGCCCCTTTACGTTCTCAAATATAAAAGCCTTGGGGCGCAATTCGTGAATAGCCCGTATGGCTTGCGGGAACATGTCGCGGGCATCGTTGTTCGCCTTCGCCAGTCCACCAAGGGAAAAAGGCTGGCATGGCGGGCCACCTGCAATCAGGTCAACGGGGCCGATAGACGAAAAGTCAAAGGAGCGAATGTCTGTCTCATGCACTAGCGCGGGATTGAAATTCTCCCGTAAGCTTGCACAGGCCCACTTGTTGAACTCGACAAATCCCTGATGGCGGAATCCCGCCATTTCAAGCCCTTTCGCGAGGCCGCCGCAACCACTGAAAAGTTCAAGGCTTGTCATGGACACCCCAGGCCAGCCATTAAGGTCTCCGTGTCTGTGCTTCGTTGACAATGTCATCAAAAGTGAAAAACCATCCAAGACATTTTAGCAAAAAAATCTCTTCTCCCCAAACAGTGCAAAGTATAGCGGTTGGCAAACCAAAACTGAAATGAGGCGCAGGCCGCAGGGACATCTTTTCCAATCTCTTTTTCTTGCGCCGCAAGGCGGGATATGGTATTCTCTTGGCATCATCTTGAACACTTAGGAGACAAGGGAAAAACATGGCTGGAATCTTCAAGGCTTACGACATCCGCGGCATCTACGGCGACACGCTGACCGACGAGTTGTTCTACAAAATCGCAAGGGCATACGCGCGCTTCGCGGGCGTAAAGCGCGTTGTCGTGGCGCGCGACATCCGCCCGCACTCCGAACCCCTCTTCGCGGCATTCGCGCGCGGGCTCACCGACGCCGGCGCCGACGTCATCGACATCGGCCACGCCTCCACCCCGATGAGCTACTTCGCCAACGGCACCCTCAAGGCCGACGGCTCCGTCATGATCACCGCCTCCCACAACACCAAGGAGTGGAACGGCTGCAAGCTCTGCCGCGCCAACGCCGTCCCGATCTCCGGCGCAACGGGAATCGCCGACATCGAGCGCATGGTCATGTCCGACGACCTCGGCAAACCCGCCGCAGTGAAGGGCACGATCACCAAGGTTGACATCCTCCCGCAATACGCGGCGCACGTCCGCGAGGCCGCGCACCTGGCGCGCCCGCTCCACATCGCATGCGACTTCGCCAACGGCATGGGCATCTGCGAAGCCGCCTCCTTCAAGGGGTCGCCCCTCACCTACGACGGCCTCTACGAGACCTTTGACGGCACCTTCCCCAACCACGCCGCCAACCCCCTCGAGACGGCCACCCTGGCCGATCTCCAGGCCCTCATCCGCGCCAACCCCGGCAAATACGCCTTTGGCGTGGCCTTCGACGGCGACGCCGACCGCGCGGGCTTCGTGGACGAACTCGGCGAAATCATCCCGATGGACTTCATCACGGCGCTAGTGGCCGAAGACCTCCTCGCCACCAACAAGGGCGCCGTCTGCTTCTACGACCTCCGCAGCTCGAAGGTCGCCGCAGAGACGATTTCCGCCGCCGGCGGCCGCCCGATGATCTCGCGCGTCGGCCACTCCTTCATCAAGGAGCAAATGCGCCAGAACGACGCCATCTTCGCAGGCGAACTCTCGGGCCACTATTACTTCAAGGCCAACTTCACCGCCGAGTCGTCGTCGATGGCCACCTTCGCGCTGGCGAACATCGTCTCGCGCGCCGACAAGCCGCTGAGCGAGCTCGTGGCGCCTCTGCGCCGCTACTTCCAGTCTGGCGAGATCAACTCACGCGTCGCCCGCAACCCGGCGGAAGTCCTGGCCGCCATCAAGGCCAAATACGCCGGCCGCGGCGATCTCCTCGAACTAGACGGCGTGACGATCGACGCCTGGGAGCGCGACGGCTGGTGGTTCAACGTCCGCGCCTCCAACACCGAGCCGCTGATCCGCCTCAACCTCGAGGCAAAAGACAAGGCGCAAATGGAGGCCATGCGCGACGAGGTCCTGGCATTTATTAGGAGTTAACCATGAAGAAAATCATTACATTGGCCGCCGCGATTGTCTGCGCGGCCGCCGCCTACGCCGAAAGCTACTACATCGCCACGGTGACCGACTTCACCGGCGCCAAGACCTTCTCGGTCGTTACCAAGGCAGAGGCCAAGGAAATTGAACTCGACATCAAGCGCAAGAACGCACTTTTCCAGAAGGTCCTCACGGAAATCCAGAACGAGTTCAAGAAGAACCCCGAGGCCCACAAGGGCGAGAAGTTCTATGGCAACAGGCTCAAGCCGATGACGATCAAGCTCTCCACCCAGCCCTTCAACGAACTTGAAAAGGCTCAGGAAAAGGCCGAAAAGCTCCAGGCCCACGAGGACGGAACGGATGTCGATGAGAAGGACGCCAAGAAGAAGCCCAAGAAGCTATCCGACTCCCAGAAGCTCCGCGCCGTCAAGGAGGCGGAGCGCGACTACGCCGTCAAGATGTTCGGCGAAGAGGTCGTGAAGATAATTGAGGAGCGGCTGGCCGCAGCCGCCGCTGCCGCGGAAGAGCCGGCGAAGTAGGCCGCATGGACGTCCGCGACCTGAGATATGTCGTTCCGGCACTGAAGCGCGAGTTCGAGTCGCGCCGCGCGCCAATCATGGAGCTTGTGGCCGCGCAGACGGGCGACCCATTCGCGATCCTGCTCGGCACCATCCTCAGCGCGCGGACGAAGGACGCCTGCACGGCGGGGGCGATTCGTCGCCTCCTCGCCGTGGCAGACACGCCCGAGGCCCTTGAGCGCCTCTCCGTCGAGGAAATCGAAAAGCTGATTTTCCCCGTTGGGTTCTTCCATGTCAAGGCGCAGCACCTGAAGGCGCTGCCGGTGGCCCTCCGCGAGAAGTTCGGCGGCGTCCTGCCAGACACCGTGGAGGCGCTCTGCGAACTGCCCGGCGTCGGCCGCAAGACGGCCAACCTCGTCGTGGCGCTCGGATTCCAGAAGCCGGCCATCTGCGTCGATGTCCACGTCCACCGCATCTCCAACCGCTTCGGGCTGGTGAAGACCTCCACGCCGCTGGAGACGGAGATGGCGCTCCGCAAGATCCTGCCGCAGAAATACTGGATGACCTGGAACAGCTACATCGTCGCCTTCGGGCAGAACAGGTGTTATCCGCGCAACCCGAGATGCGCAGGCTGCCCGATCGGGCGCTGGTGCCCGTCCTGCGCTGCGCCTAAAAAATGACAAGGCGCTTAGGAGGGCGCACCGCATGGTTCCACAGTGGCTCATTGAGAAGAAGCGCGACGGCGGAGTCCTTTCCGCCGCCGAAATCGAGGAGTTCATCCGCCTCTACGCCGATGGCACGATCCCAGACTACCAGATGTCGGCCATGGCGATGGCCATTTTCTTCCGCGGCATGGACGAGGCCGAGACGGCCGCGCTCACCGACGCCATGATGCGTTCCGGCGCGCTGCTCGACTGGGACGACTGCCCGATGCCCACCGCCGACAAGCACTCTACCGGCGGAATCGGCGACAAGATATCGCTCATGCTCGCGCCGCTCGTCGCCACGCAGGGCGTGGCCGTCCCGATGATCTCCGGGCGCGGCCTCGGCATCACCGGCGGAACCCTCGACAAGCTCGACTCCATCCCCGGCTACAACTCACGCCTTGAAATCCCCGACTTCAAGCGCATCGTCAGCGAGGTCGGATGCTCCATCATCGGGCAGACGGCCAACCTGGCACCGGCCGACGGCAAGCTCTACGCCCTCCGCGACGTAACCGGCACCGTTCCCAGCATCCCGCTAATCACGGCCTCGATCATGTCGAAGAAGCTGGCCGAAGGCGCGGCGTCGCTCGTGTTCGACGTCAAGTTCGGGCGCGCCGCCTTCATGCGCGACCGCGCCAACGCGGAGAAGCTCGCCGCCTCGCTCGTGGCGACCGGCCTCCGCATGGGACGCCGCTGCGACGCCATCCTGACCCCCATGGACGACCCGCACGGACGCACGGCCGGCAACGCCCTTGAAGTGGCGGAGGCCGTCGAGACGCTGAAGGGCGAAGGTCCCGCCGACACCCGCGCCCTGACCCTCGACCTCGCCGTGAGGATGGTTGCGCTCGCCAAGGGCGCGGACGGCGAGGATGCGAAGAAGTCCATCCGCGACGCACTCGTGAAGGCGCTGGACAACGGCGCGGCCCTTGAAAAGTTCGCCGCCATGGTGGAGGCGCAGGGCGGCGACAGGCGCTTCATCGACAACCCCATGCTCCTCCCGCAGGCAGGAGCCACGCTGGACATCAAAGCGCCGGCGGCCGGCACGGTGGCCGGCGTCGATGCGGAGAAGATCGGCCGCGTCGTCCTCGAACTCGGCGGCGGGCGCAGGGCCGCGGCCGACACAATCGACCCGGCGGCAGGCGTATCAAACCTCGTCCAGCGCGGCGAGACGCTCTCCAAGGGCGACCGCCTCATGACGCTCCACGCCGCCACCCCGGCTCTCGCCGAGAGCCTCGCTGAAGAAGCCCGCATGGCGGTAATAATGTGAAAGTGTGAAAACAACCAACAGCCAACAACCAACAACCAATGATTTAAGCTTGTCCATACTTTCACACTTTCACATTTCCACACTTTCACATTTCCACATTCCCCGGTGTCCATCGAAAAACATCCCCTGCCCTCTCCGCAAAGACATTTGCTCCTCTCCCTTTTCTGGCAGTTCTTCAAGATCGCGCTGTTCGTGGTGGGCGGGGGCTACGCCATCATTGCCGTGGCCGACGACATCTTCGGCCGTCGCCTGAAGTGGCTGAAGGAAGGAGAGCTGATGGAGCACCTCCCCGTCTTCCAGATGGTTCCCGGCATCATCGCCGGGAACGCGGCCATCTACACCGGCCTGAAGTTGGCCGGACGCCTTGGCGCGGCGGTGGCGCTGGTCGGCGTGGTCCTGCCATCGCTGATAATTTTCACCCTTGTATCATGCGGCTACGAGGCGCTGCCCCTCGAAGCGCCAATCCTCTCCGGCATCTTCACCGGACTCCGCGCATCTCTGGCCGGAATCATCGGCGGGGCGATTGTCTCGGGCTGGCGCAAGGGCGTGAAGGGCGCATACGGCTACTGCGCCCTGGCCGTCTGCGCCGCCGCGCTCTGGACTCGCACCGCAAGCACCGCGACAGTCCTCCTGCTTGCGGCCGGCGCAGGCATCGCCCTCGAATGGTGCGGGCTTGGCGACAGCGGCGCGATCGAATCGGCTGGCGTCGAGGTGAAGCCGCTAAGCCGCCGCAACAGGGTAATCGCGGCGGTGGCCACCCTGGCGGCACTGGCGGCAATCACCCTCTGGCGCGGCCGTCTCTACTGGACTTTCGTGAAGTTCGGGCTGATGTGCTTCGGCGGCGGATTCGTCCTCGTGCCGGCCTACATCGATGAATTCGTCGGTCCAAGCGCCCCGATGCTCCAGCTGCCGATGCACGAGTTCGGCGACGTGATGGCGCTCACGCAGATGACGCCGGGGCCTGTGGGCGTGAACTGCGCGACATTCTTCGGCTTCCGCACGGCGGGCGTCGCAGGAGCAATCGCGGCCACGCTTGGACTCTTCTCGCCAAGCTACTTTCTGCTTACAACGGCCCTGGGCGGGCTTGAGCGCTGGAAGGAGAACCGCGTCGCGAAGGGGCTGCTGCGAGGCGTCAGACCTGCGACCATCGCGCTGATGGTGGTGGCATTCGTATCATTCGCCTCTCTGGCCCTGTGGGGGGGCGGCGGAGAAGAGGCGTCCTTCTCGCCGCTCGGCTGCGCGCTTGCCGTGATCTCGCTTGCGGCCGCGCTCTCGCGCCGTCTCTCCGCGATGGCCATCATCTTCGGATGCGCGGCCGTCGGCGCGATTGTGGCGCTTGTCTAGCGCTAGCGCACCTTCGTGAAGATGGCGAAGAGCAGCGGAATCAGGAAGGACTGAAGCAGGACAAAGCGCATCAGCACCTGCGCGTTGCTCCACCCCATTTTGCGGCGGCAGTGGTCGTGGAGCGGGAAGCGGATGGTGTGGAAGAGCCTTATTATCGCGCAGTCGTGACGCGGGGCGACTGTGTCAGCCGTTTGCTGCGCGTCCTTGCCATCGGCGCCTGGCGGAGGCGCGATGTCGAAGCCAAGGCGCTTGAACAACTTGAAGAGCGACACCTTGACCAGGCCCGTTCCGCCGTCAAGCAGCACCACCGGCGCGAAGACGAGAACCAGCAGCGGGCTGCCGGTGGCCAGGACGGCCAGGCCAATGGCCAGGCCAAGCATCCTGGATCCGGCGTCTCCCATCAGCACCTGGCTTGGCTCGGCGTTATACCAGAGGTAGCCGGCGAAGGCGCCGGCAATCGTCACGCAGAGGACGGCCCAGCGCGCGCCGCCGGAGTAGTGCGGGAGCAGCAGGTATTCGGCCACGGGGCGGTAGCCAAGGACGAGGTAGAGCAGCACGGACAGCGAGAGGAGCGACATGATTCCAAGCGACCCGGCCAGACCGTCCACGCCGTCGGAACAGTTGAGGGAATTCACCGATATGAAGAGGATGGCGATGGCCATCGGCATGTAATACCAGAAGGACATGTAATAGACCTTCTTCGTAAGCGGAACCCAGATGGCGTTCATGCCGTCGTCGAACAGGGCGTAGGCGCAGAGAGCGCAGCAGAGGAGGTCGAGAAGCCCCTTGCGCGTCCTGCCCCATGGCTTGGCCGCCCTGTCGTCGAGGTAGCCGAAGAGCATGATGGCGTAGAGGGCGACGATGGCCAGGCCGGATGAGAACCATGAGCCTGCGAAGTCTGGCGGGACGGCCAGAAGCAGCGCGGGCAGGATGCAGAGCGCGATGATGAGTCCGGCGCCGGTTGGCTTGCCCTTCGAGGCCATGCCGCCCTTCACGAGCGCCTTGCCGTGGTCGCAAGGGAGGCGGTGCCAGAAGCGCGGCAGGGCTATCCACGCGAGGGCGGCGGAGAGGAGCCCGCCAATTGAAAGCAGGACCACGTATGAGGAGAAAAGACGGAGGAACGTGTGGCTGAAAAACTTGCCGACGAAGTAGAGCATGGTGAAATCCTTAAATCTGGTTCAATGAAACGGTACCATGTGAAACTACCAGTTCGCGGAAGCCATGTCAAGGGAAGGGGGAACGGGGGAGAATGTGGAAATGTGGAAATGTTGCCAATTACCAATGTTGCCAATGGCCAATCCCGAATCCCGGCTCCCGAATCCCGCTTCGGCTTCTGGTTGCCGAATGTCGGCTGTCTTCCCGCATGTCGCGTGTCGCATGTCGCTTGTCCTCCCAAAGCCACCGGGGGTGGCAAATGGGAACGGCTTTTTGTATAATCATTGACAACTTTTTTTTCTTGGGCGGTTAGCTCAGTTGGTCAGAGCGCGACGTTTACACCGTTGAGGTCGGGGGTCCGAGCCCCTCACCGCCCACCATCCCCACGAATTCCAAGGAAGCATCAATGAAGAAAGACACCATCGCCATCATCGACTTCGGCGCAATCAACAGCCAGGCCGCAGCCAAGATCGTCCGGAACCTCAACGTCTATTGCGAGGTGCTGCCATGCACCGCCCCGGTGGAGAAGATAGCCGCCCTCGCTCCCAAGGCCGTAATCCTCCAGCGCGGCGCCGACTGCGGCGAACGCACGATTGGCCGCGAACCGGCCGCCGACATCGCCTCCCTTGGAGTTCCCGTCCTCGACCTCGCCGCATGCGGCATGAGCGAGGCGAAGATCGACGCCTTCCTGACCGAAGTCGGAGCTGCCCGCGAATGGACGACCGACGCCTTCATCGAAGAGGCCATCGCCTCTATCCGCGAGACCGTCGGCGACAAGCGGGTCCTGCTCGCCATGTCCGGCGGCGTCGATTCCTCCGTCTGCGCGGTGCTGGTCCACCGCGCCGTCGGCAAGCAGCTTACCTGCGTGTTCGTTGACCACGGTCTGATGCGCAAGGACGAGCCGGAGCAGGTCTGCCGCGTCTTCCGCGACCAGTTCGGCATCGACCTGGTGCACGTTGACGGCGAGGCCCGCTTCCTGGGCAACCTCAAGGGCGTCACCGATCCCGAGCAGAAGCGCAAAATCATCGGCGAGACCTTCATCCGCGTTTTTGAGGAAGAGGCGCGCAAGGCCGGCGAGCCCGACTACCTCGTCCAGGGCACCATCTACCCCGACATCATCGAGAGCGGCTGGGATGGCGGCAAGCAGGTGAAATCCCACCACAACGTGGGCGGCCTCCCCAAGAACATCGACTTCAAGGGCCTCGTCGAGCCAATCAAATACCTCTTCAAGGACGAAGTGCGGCGCGTCGCGCTGAAGCTTGGCCTCCCCGAATCAATCGCCATGCGCCAGCCATTCCCCGGTCCGGGGCTGGGCGTCCGCTGCATCGGCGAACTCACTAAGGAGAAGCTCGACATCCTCCGCGAGGCAGACGCCATCTTCCGCGAGGAGATGGCCGAGTCGGGCATGGCGGCGCAGGCGAGCCAGTATTTCGCCATCCTCACCGGCAACCGCTCCGTTGGCGTGAAGGACGACGCCCGCACCTACGCCTACACCGTGGCGCTGCGCGCGGTCCGCACCGGCGACTTCATGACGGCGAAGTTCGTCCACCTGCCCATGGAGATGCTTGAAACGGTGTCCGAGCGCATCACCTCGGCGGTGCCACAGGTGAACCGCGTCGTTTACGACGTCACCTCAAAGCCCCCAGCAACCATCGAGTGGGAGTAGCCGCTCACCCCTGCCCTGCGGAATCTTTCCGCAGGGCGTCTTTGAAGGTCAGGACAATCCAGGCAAATACCAGCATGTAGCCGAAGAGTTCCGTTCCCTCTTCGGAAATGTTCTTGATGACGCGATGCAGCCAGGCCGCGCCTTCTTCCCTGCAAACGTCGCGATAAATCGTCATCCAGATTTTCTTGTATCCAAGAATACGGGAAAAGACGAAGATGACGGAGAAGCCCACGCAGAGCAAGCCATAGTAGCGGCTGCGGACAATCTCCGCAATTCCCGCAAGCGCCTGCCGCCTATGCGCCAGCGCCACAGCCACGGCGATGATGGCCACGGCCAGGGCGAATGGCAGCCAGGCACCATGAAACAGCGCCCTGTCGAACAAGCTGTCGCATTCGCGGATTGCCATGCAGGCTAAAAGCGCCGACACGAGCATGTAGCCCTCGCGAACCTCGCGGCGGCGAAAGGCCACAATGCCCGCCAGCAAGGAGGACAACAACAGCAGCGCCAGCTGCACCAGCTCCAGCGGCGAGTTCTCGTTTGCCACTTCCGCAGGACTGCTGCTGCATACCACCTGCTGGTAGATGAATCCGCCCACGGCCGCCGCCAGCGCCAAAGACACAAACATCTTCAGCGCCCCATGCCCAAATAACTTCAGGTTCTCCCTGTCTCTTTCTTCCATTTTCCTGACTCCAAAACAACTGCTCCCGCAAGGCCTACTGTTTCTCCTTTTCCGCCTTGAAGGTGATTGCGCCGATCTTGACCTTCTCGCTTTGCTTCTCCAGACGCAGCGAAAGCGTCTTGGACTTCTCCGTGGCGCGGCCCCAGTTCGTGAAGATGGTTGCCGTGGCCGTCGCCGGGCCGAAGAGCGTCTGCTGGTGCGACGCAAAGTATTTCACGAAGACCTCGTATTCGCCGTTCGGCGCCTTGCGGATCATGTATTCCTCCGGTCCGAAACCATCGGTCACATCGCGCGAGACCATGCCGCCGCGGCGCGTCCTGTTGTGGGCGTAGTAGGCCTCCTCCCCATTCGGCTCCCTGACATGCAGGTCAAGGTCGGTGTTGTCGGCATCCCACTCAAGGATTATGCGGACATCTGTGTCAAGCGGCTGGAGGAAGTCTTTGTCTATTTCGGGAACCTCCGGAACCTTGCCCTTCCAATCCAGCCCGTCGGACTTCATCCAGGCGATGAAGGCGTTCATCTCCTCCAGCGCGAAGAGGCAGACCGGGTCGGTGTGGCGGTTCCAGGGCGTAAAGGCCGTCTTGAGGTAGAGGGCTATCGCCTCGTCGGCGTCGGCGCGGGCGCCATCGGCGTCACCTGCCGCAAGACGCGCCTTGGCGCGCTGGGCGAGCGTCATGGCGAGGTCGCGGAAGGACTGTCCGTCCTCGGGGCGCAACGCGGCGATGCGCCGGAACTGGCCGATGGCGGCGTCGAGGCTTCCGGCCTGGCGCAGGCGCCATGCCATGACGCGCAAGGTGTCGGCGTTCTCAAGCTTGATTTCCGCGAGGTTGGAGATGACGCGCGTCGCCACGGCGTCCTCGCCGACATCGTAGAAGAATCCGGCGCAGTCGAGGAAGAACGACGGCGAAGAGCCAAAGTCTTTCGCAAGTTCCAGATATGTAGCGTAGCGTCCGGCCTTGTCGGTCTTCTTGAGCGTCTTCAGGTATGGAGTGTCAGGGTTCCAGGGCTGAACGCTGATGGAAGCCGCGGGCCCCGCACTATGCGACGGCGCGTTCATGGGGGCTTCGCCATCGCTCTCCCGCGCCGCTTCCATGGCCATTGACGCGGGCGCCATCATCATGTCGCCGTCATCATAAACTGGCGCGGCCATGCCGGCCCTAGCGGCGCTGCGCTCGACACTGCGGTTCCCGACAATGGCCGAGCCAACCGCCATGGCGGCGCGGCGAAGGATTCCCGGCTCGTCGTCGTTCCTGACGTGCTTGGACACGGGCAGCGGGTCTTTTTCAAAATCGCGTCGCCACCACTCCAGGCGCTCGTTCCACAGGCCTTTCAAATAGCTGGCATGGCGATCGCGCTTCGCCTCGTCGCTTTCAAAATTGCGGTTCTTCATCGCCTCAAGCCAGCGTTCGTGCATCTCCGGCAGCGTCTCCGGCGGCTCGATCTTGTAGCGGAGCCACTGGTCAAGGGATTCCAGCACGAGCATGGAGGTCTTCGGCCCGACTAGTCCATAGCGGCGTCCAAGGCCGAGCATGGCGTCCTCGTTGCCGGATGGATCCCCTGCGAGTTCCTCCATCTTCAGTTGCGCCCAGGCGGTGGCCGTGACGCGGCCCCTGGCAGTTCCCTCGGGCGCCGGCCCCTCCCCCACCTTTTCTAGCGTCACCTTGAAGGGGCCGACATCCAGCGAAAGCACATCGCCATCGGCGGAGGCGGACGCCGGACGCATGAATGCCTCCTTTACGGCCTCCGCGACTGCGGACGGCGCCACGCCGTATGCTGACACGACCCGCCCGCCGGTCACGCGGCGCAGGAAGGCCATGTCGGAGGAGCGCGCCGTCACCACGGCCACAAGCCCCTCCACGCGCTCTCCGGCGAAGTCGGATGCCGTTTCTAGGCCATCGGTGAAGAGGACCTTGCGGCGTTCTGGATCGGCTCCTGCGAACAGACCGGAGAATGAGGTCGCGCCATCGTAGTCCTTGATGGCCTCAACGGCCGCCAGCAACTCCTCGGCGGTGGCGAACTCTTCAAAGCCGCCGGCCGCGTTGGAGAATTTCATGAGGCGGAACGGGCCGCCTAGCGAGGCCACCTCCTTCAGCGCCGCAATGGCGGCTGGTGCGGTGGCCGCGGCACTGCGCGAGTTGTCCCAGTAGATATCCATGGGCGCGGGCTGGAAGGCCGCGCCGACAGGACTGGCGGCGTCGAGCTCTGCCCTTTGCCGCCATACTCCGCACTCTCCGGCGTCCTCGGTCAAGGCGTATGCGGCGGGGATGGCGGGTAGGGTGATGACAATGTCGTCCGGGTGCGCGGCGCCATCCTCCTCGAAGCTGACGCGCCATACATTCTCAACCTTGGCGAATGCAGAGGCCCCAATTCCGGTGATTACGGGGCGCTCGTCAGAGGGCGTGACGACTTCGGCGACGACGCCGAGATGCTTCAGCGTCTCCGGCGGCACGCGCAGCGACAGCATGGCCGCGCCATTGGCCACGGATATCGGCGCGTTGTAGGTGAGGCGGATAGTGCGCGTGCCATTCGCGGGAAGCGGGTAGATGCGCGTGCGGTGGACATTTCCCTTCACATGCTCGACCAGGGCCGGGTCGATCTTGCGGCGCACCTCTGAATCGAATACTACGCGCGCCTCGTCCTTGGGCACCACGACGCCATCGACCATCGCGCCGTTGATGTCGAGCGCGAAACCGCAGACTGCGGCGCGGTCGGGAAGAGGGAACACGAGTTCGCCTTCGAGGAGGCGGTCGTTCGGGTTGCGAAAGACAATTGTAGTGGCGACCGTGGCGAAGAGGCCGCGCACCTCGGCCTTCACTTCGTACGACTCGATCTGCATCGGTTCGCCGGCCTTCACCTCAATTGTGGGCAGGGGCTGGGGGTCTGGCTGCGGGTCAACCTGCGGCTCGCGAACTTCCCCTTGCCCAAGCGCGGTGGCTCCAGCAAGCGCGACTGCTGAAATTGTGGAGAGCTGTCTCATCGTCATGTTTTTTTCCTTTCTGATAAAATGATACCATTATGTTGGAGATTGTTGCAAGGCACCTCGACGCCATCGACGGCGTCTATTTCGATTTCGGCGGCGTGGTAGTCCATGCTCCGACTGCCGACAGCTGGGCTGTTCTCGACTACTGCGAATCGCAGGGAATCGAGCGCCAATTCGCGCTTGAGGAGATTTCGCAGATGCGGCGGGCCGTGGACGCCGGCGACATGGCGCTGACCGAATGCTACCGCCTCATCGCAGAAAAGGCGGGCGTAACGCCCGAGCCAGGTTTCGCCGACAAGGCCGTCCAGCTGGACGGCGACGCCTGGACCAACATAGCCGATGAGACTTGGTCGCTGATGCTTGAGCTGAAGGCTGCCGGCAAGAAGGTCGGGGTGCTTTCGAACATGTCGCGCGACTTCTTCGCGCGCCACTACTGCAAGGCAGCGGCGCGCGTCCACGCCCTGTGCGACGCCGAGGTGATTTCGGCAATAGACGGCTTCACAAAGCCAGACCCCGCCATTTACGCGCTTGCCGCCAAAAAGATCGGGTGCGAGCCGGGGCGGCTGCTTTTCCTCGACGACATCCAGCGCAACGTGGATGCGGCGCGCGCCTGCGGATGGCACGCGGAGCGCTACGCCCTGGACACCCAGGCGGCACTTCGCTAGCATGGAGGCTGGCGCGCCTCGCAGCGCCCCGTCAGACTAGGCGTTCGCCCCAGACCGGCACGACGGCCTCGGCGCCGGCGGCTTCGACGCGGGCGGCTTCCCTAAGCCCGTCCTTGAGGCTCCAGCGCCACTTGTCCGGCGGGTGGCCCATTTCGCAGAGATGGCAAATGGCGACGCGGCGCGGGTGGAACTTCCGCACCCCCTCCGTGATGTCCATCCCGCAGAGCGGATGCACGACCCACAGGTTCGGCCGCCGCACCGGGTTGAGCCGCGCGATGTTCTGCGAGTCGCCCGTGTGGTAAAGCGTCCAGTCGCCTATGGTGATTTCGAAGGTCGTGGTGAAGTCCTTGAGGTAGGGGTTGTGGTCGGATGGCGCCGTGCGGATGTGGACGTCGCCCAGCCTGAACACCTTCCTGCGGCGCGTGTAGCCGCCCGGCATCCCGGCTGCGCCGCGGAGCGCGCCGTAGTTGTCGAGGAAGTTTGAGACGACGGTCTTGCCGGCGCTGTTCATGGCGCCCAGCAAGGCGGGGCCGACATGGTCGTCGTGGTTGTGTGTGACGAGGGCGAAGTCCAGAAGCGGCGCCAGCCGGACGTCCTGCCGGTGCGCGATGTCTATGGCGAATGTCACCTTCGGCGTCTTGATGACCAGCCCCATGTTGTAGAGGAGCCAAACCGCCGGGCGGCCTTCTGCTCCGGCACCCGTGCCCTGCACCTCCGCGAAGACCTTGTCGAACGCCTCGTCGTAGCGGCGGAGTCCGGGATGGGCCGCAAAGGCGGCCTGGCGCGCCGACTCTTCCATGTCGGGGCCGGCGGCGCGGAATGCGTAGTAGTCAGGAGCGGAAGTAGCGTCGATGTCCGCCTGAAATTCCATTTTTGCCTTGTTCATATCCTTGAAGATGCTATCAAATTGCCCACCTCTTTGCAAAAATATGATAGAATATATCCAAATGTCGAAATTCATTCCAAAGGCGTCCTTGGGCGTCACATTCCCTCGTGGCTTCAGGGCGGCGGGCGTTGTCGCCGCCGTCAAATACGCAAACCGCCGCGACTTTGCCCTCGTCGTTCCCGACGCGCCGGCAGCAGTCGCCGGCGTATTCACCACCAACGCCGTGGCCGCCGCGCCTGTGCGTTACGACCGCGCGCTTGTGAAGCGCGGACGGCTCTCTGCCATCGCCGTCAATACCGGCTTCGCCAACGCCTGCACCGGAGCGCGCGGGGAGGCCGACGTCCTTGAATACGCGCAGCTCGTCTCTAAGGCACTGGGCGTCGCCGCCGAGGACGTGGCCGTTTGCTCGACTGGCGTTATCGGCGTTCCCCTCCCGATGGACAGGATCGCAGAGGGCGTCAGCCTCGCCGCAGCCGCCCTTGCCGCGACTCCCGAGGCCGCCGACAACGCCGCCCACGCCATCATGACGACCGACACCGTGCCCAAGCAGGCCTCACTCTCCTTCGAGGTCGAAGGCCGCGAAGTGCGCCTTGGCGGCATGTCCAAGGGCGCCGGCATGATCGAGCCGAACATGGCCACGATGCTCGCCTTCGTCACCACCGACGCCGAAGTGGCGCCGGCTGACCTGGACGGCGTAGTCCGCGAGGCCGCGGGCGTCAGCTTCAACCGCATCGTGATCGACAACGACCGCAGCACCAACGACTCCCTCTTCCTCGTCGCGGGCGGCGCGTCCGGCGTCCGCCTGGCGCCGGGCCTCCCCGGCTGGGACGACTTCCGCGAGGCCGTGAAGGCGCTCTGCCTCTGCCTGGCGAAGCAGCATGTGATGGACGGCGAGGGCGTTTCCAAGTTCGTCACCGTGAAGGTGAGCGGGGCCAAGTCGGCCGCCGACGCGCAGCTTGCGGCGCGCTCCATCGCCCGCTCGATGCTCGTGAAGACCTCGTGGTATGGCGCAGACCCCAACTGGGGGCGCGTCATTTGCGCTGTCGGATATTCCGGCGCCGCAATCGAAGAGGGCAAGACCACCATCTCCTACGATGGCGTCGCTGCCTTCGACAAGGGAAGCGTCGCCGGCAACAAGACTTTGCAGGAACTCGCCCGCATCCTGAAGAAACGCGAGTTCGCGCTCGATGTCGATCTCGGGCTCGGAGATGGCGAGTGCGTCATCTACACCTCCGACCTCACGCACGAATACGTGACCATCAACGCCGACTACACCACATGAACCTGCAAACCTACATCGACAAGGCGTCGATCTTGATTGAGGCGACGCCATACATACAGCAGTTCCGCGGCGAGACTTTCGTCGTGAAGCTGGGCGGGAGCGTCATGGAGAACGGCGCGGCGCTTCGCTCGCTGCTGGCCGACGTGGCCTTCATGGCGATCGTGGGCATCAAGGTCGTCCTCGTCCATGGCGGCGGCAAGGCCATTTCGCGCGCCCTCGACATCTCCGGCATCAAGAGCGAGTTCGTCATGGGCCTCCGCGTAACCAGCGAGGAGGCGATCACCATCGTGGAGCGCGTCCTCAACAAGGAGGTCAACGCCGAGATCGTCCGCATCCTGCGCCGCGTCGGGGCAAACGCGCACCCGCTCCACGGCGACTGGATCATCAAGGCCGTCCGCAAGACCGCCCGCCCAATCGGCAGCGACAAGACAATCGACTGGGGCTTCGTGGGCGAACCCATATCCGTTGACGCCCGCACGATCACCCAGATGACCGACGCCGGTGTGGTTCCGGTCGTAACGCCACTGGGCATGTCGGAGTTCGACCGCATCTACAACATCAACGCGGACCGCGCCGCATCGGCCGTGGCCGAGGCGCTTCGCGCCCGCAAGCTGGCCTTCATTTCAGATGTGCCCGGTGTCCTGCGCGACAAGGACGACCCCGATTCGCTGATTTCCTCGATTCAAATCGGCGAGATCGACGGCCTGGCGCGCGACGGCGTGATCGCCGGCGGGATGCTTCCCAAGCTCCAGAGCTGCGCCGACGCCATCCGGGCCGGAGTCAAGAAGGTCCACCTCGTGGACGGGCGCATGAGCCATTCGCTTCTTCTAGAAATTTTCACCAACAAGGGAGTAGGAACGGAGATAACCGAAGATGAGTAGCACAAGGGAAATAGCAGAACTCTATGACAAGTTCGTCATGGAGACTTATTCGCAGCAGGTCGCGCTCGTGAAGGGCCAGGGCGCCCGCGTTTACGACGCCGACGGCAACCAGTACATCGACTTCACCGCCGGCATCGCGGTGCAGAACGTAGGCCACGCCCACCCGAAGGTCGTGAAGGCCGTAGTCGAGCAGATGGCCACGATGAACCACTGCTCCAACCTCTTCTACAACGAGAAGCAGGCGCTCCTTGCGAAGAAGCTGGTGGAGATCTCCGACCTCGATTCCGGCACGAAGTGCTTCTTCTGCAACTCCGGCGCGGAGGCCAACGAGGCCATGATCAAGCTCGCCCGCCTCTGGGGCCACCTCGGCGGCAAGGGCGACGACAACGACGGCTACGTCGAGATCGTCACGATGTTCAACTCCTTCCACGGCCGCATGCTCGCCACGCTCACCGCGACGGGCCAGGCCAAGGTGCAGGAGGGCTTCGAGCCCCTGCCCGTGGGCTTCGCCTACGCCGACTTCAACGACATCGAGTCGGTCAAGGCCGCCATCAACGACAGCACCGTCGCCGTCCTTCTGGAGTGCGTCCAGGGCGAGGGAGGTGTCATCCCAGCCGAGACGAAGTTCATGAAGGCGCTGCGCGAACTCTGCGACGAGAAGGAAATCCTCCTCCTCTGCGACGAAGTCCAGTGCGGCATGGGCCGCACCGGCGACTGGTTCGCCTGGCAGTCCACCGGCGTCAAGCCCGACGCCTTCTCGCTGGCCAAGGCCATCGCCTCCGGCATCCCGATGGGCGCAGTTGTCGCATCATCCAAGCTGGCCGACGTCTTCACGCCTGGTCGCCACGCCTCGACCTTCGGCGGCAACCCGCTCGCATGCGCGGCGGCACTTGCCACCATCGGCGTCATCGAGGAGGAGGGCCTTCTCGACCGCGCCGCAGAGAGCGGCGACACCATCCGCGAGGCCCTTGAAAAGATTTCCGAGGACCATCCCGGCCTCGTCACCGCCATCCGCGGCGAAGGCATGATGGTGGGCATGGCGCTCGACCCGGACAGGCTCGAAGCCGCCGACGTCGTCGCAAAGGCGCGCGAATACGGTCTTCTCGTCTGCAAGGCCGGCGGCAACGCCATCCGCATCGTTCCGCCGCTGAACATCTCCGACGGCGACCTCGACGAGGGTCTTGAAATGCTCGCCGACGCGATTGGCGAGCTCGACGAATAGGGCTGGAAATCAAAGCGCCCCGCGTGGGGCATTAGCGCAGCGACGCGTCCCGTATCCTTGCGGGGCGCGTCATTGCCATAGCGCGAGCTCTTCGGTGGCGTTGTCGCTATGGCGGCGGCGCGGGTGCGGCGCAGCCTGCTGCGCGGTTTGCGGTGAAAGCTGCGGCGCCGCGCCGCCCTCCACCACCGAACGGACTTCGCCATTGGCGAGGCGCGTTGTCAGGCGCGTTCCAGGCGCGGCCTGGGCCGGCTCGCGCAGCGCCTTGCCGTTTTCAAGCAGGGTAATCGAGTAGCCGCGCTCCAGCACGGCCAGCGGGCTTAGCGCGGAGAGCGAGCGCGAGGCCGCCCCAAGCGAGGCCCTGCGACGCTCCAGGCACGCCGCCGCCGCATGCGCCATGCGCGACTCGGCGTTGGTAAGCCGCGAACGCATCTCCGGCATGAAGCGCGCCTTTCTCACGGATATCGCGGAGTCGGCCGCCGTCACGCGCTCCCTCGCCCCGCGCAGCGCATTCCCTGCGGCAGTATCCATGGCGCGGGCAAGGCCGTCAATCCTCTGCATGAAGTTCTCAAGAAGGTGGCGCGGCTCCGCGAATACGCGGTTGGAGCGTGCGGCGGCCAGACGCGAGCGCCCCTGCTCCAGCCGCGCCGCAAGCAGCCCTTCCATGTCGGCCGCATGTGACGAAAGCGTGTTCATGAAGTCCGCCTTGGGCCGCACCAGAAGTTCGGCTGCGGCCGATGGCGTGGGCGCGCGGAGATCGGCCGCGAAGTCGCAGATGGTGAAGTCGGTCTGGTGGCCGACGCCGGAGATCACCGGCACACCGCTCTCCGCAACCGCCCGCGCCACGACCTCCTCGTTGAAGCACCACAGCTCCTCCACGCTTCCGCCGCCGCGCATCATCACGATCACCTCGCGCGGCGGCAGCGAGGCCAGCACGCCGCCCTCGGGCTTGCCCACGAGATTCAGCTCGCGGACGCCGTTGGCGATCTCCTCGGCCGCGCCAGCGCCCTGCACACGCGCCGGGGCAACAAGGATGTCGATGTTCGGGTAGCGGCGCGTAAGGACGTTCACGAAGTCGCGTATAACAGAGCCTGTCGGCGATGTCACCACGCCGATGTGGCGCGGCAGCATAGGGAGCGGCCGTTTTCTGGACTCGTCAAAAAGCCCCTCCGCCGAAAGCCTGCGCTTCAGCTCCTCGAATTGCGCGGCGAGGTCGCCAACGCCGACATCGACAACGTTCGCCGCCACAATCTGGTAGCGGCTCGTTCCGCCATAGGCGGTGAGCTTGCCCGTGACGCGCACCTTCTTGCCGTTGTCGATCTTTGCCCTGACAAATACGGCGCGTCCCGCGAAGAGGACTACGCCTATGCGCGACTGCGCGTCTTTCAGCGAGAAGTAGAGATGGCCGGCTGCGCTCGCCCCGCGGAAGTCTGTGACTTCGCCCTCGACCTCAACCGTTCCAAAGCGCTCCTCAAGGCAGTTCCTGACGAGCGCCGAGATTTCCGAAACGGTAAAGGGCTTTCCTGACTCTTTCAACATACATCTATTATAGCAGTTCCCCATTCCCACCATTTTCACATTGGCTGTTGGCTGCTTTCACATTTCCACATTTCCACATTGGCTGTTGGCTGCTTTCACATTTCCACATTTCCACATTCCCCCATTATCCCACCTTAACCTTTCAACCTTTCAACTTCTCAACCTTTCAACTTCTCAACTCCCCTATTCCCCGTTCCCCGTTCCCCGTTCCCTTTTTTTTTTGCTACAATATCTTCCTTTCTTTTCATCCCTTACCCCCACCTTTTGATGAACATTCCCCTATTGGCTGCTCTGGAAATAGGCTCGTCCAGAACTACGCTCCTCGTTGGAGAGCCTGATGAAAACGGCGTCATGCACGTCGTTGGCAAGGGCTGCGTCCCGTCGATTGGCGTCCGCAAGGGCGAAATCGTGAACTTCCCCAATGTCGTGCAGTGCGTCACACAGGCCGTGACCAAGGTCGTAGCGGAGAAGAAATTCGATATCGGATGCGTCCTGCTTGCGGCTAGCGGCGGCTACATTGGATCTCTCACCAACTACGGCTCAACCCCCATCCGCTCTCACGACCACGTAGTCTCACAGGATGACATCGACGAGGTCCAGGAACTGGCGGGAAGCGTAGTCCTCCCCACGCCGACATTGGCGCGAATGCACACCATCGCGCAGAAATACAAGCTCGACGGCCAGACCGGCATCGTTCGCCCGGAGGGGCTGAAGGGCTCCACCCTTGGTCTGGGCATGCTCGTAATCCATGCCGAAAGAGGCCCCATCGAGAACCTGCAGAACGCAGTCTCGGCCGCGTCGCTTGATGTCGAGGATGTCGTCTTCAGCACCTTGGCCGCATCGCATGCCGTCCTCTCGCAGGAACAGCGCGACGCCGGCGTGGCCATCATCGACCTCGGCGGCGGCACCACCGGCATGGTCGCATTCGCCGACGGCGTTCCTATGGACGCATGGTCGCTTGCCGTTGGCGGCGACCACGTGACCAACGACATCTCATTCGCCTTCAACATGCCAACCCAGCGCGCCCAGAGCCTCAAGCACGAATACGGCTCGGCCCTCCCTGGCGGCGGCTCCGAGCGCATCGCCGTTCCGGCGGACTTCGGCATCAGCGACAGGACCATTGCCGTGAACGCCCTCCGCACCGTCATCAACGCCCGCATGGACGAGCTCTTTCGGATTTTCCGCGACCGCCTCGACCACAAGGGGCTTACGCGCAAGCTCGGCGCCGGCGTCGTGCTTACTGGCGGCGGCGCCGCACTTCCGGGCGTTGCCGAACTGGCGCAGTCCATCTTCCGCGTCCCCTGCACGATCGGGACGCTCCAGAACATCACCGGGCTTGAGGAAGAGGCGCACCCAGAGTCCTTCGCCGTTCCGGCTGGACTCCTAATCTATGGGATGAAGTCGAGCCACAAGCGGCATGGCGAACAAGGCGGTTTACTCGATTCGCTGAGAAGGAGGCTGGGAATATGAGCGGGACTGGCAGCGACATTTTAATTGTGGGAATCGGCGGGGCGGCAATCGGCTTCGCCACCCGGGCGGCCGCGCTGGCACCTGGCGCACGCCTCGCATGCTTCGACAGCGACGGCGCGTCCGAGGAGGCCGCTCAGCAGTCGTTCTTCCTCATGGGCGCTGCGCGCTGCAACGGGCGCGGCTGCGGCGGCGACGCCGTCAAGGCGCGCGCCGCCGCGATCGACGACATCGCGGCCGTGCGCGACGCCGTCTCTGGCACACGCCTGGCCATCGTGGCCGTGGCGCTCGGCGGCGGCTTCGGATCTGGCGCCGCGCCTGAAATCCTCAAGGCATTGCGCGACGAGGGCATTACCGCCATCTGCGTCGCCACGACTCCGTTCGCCTTTGAAGGCGGCGACCGCGCAGCCGCCGCGCGCCGCGCGCTTCCGCTTCTCGAGAGCGCGGCGACCGCAACCGCCGTCATCTCCCTCGACGACCTCTTCGCCGGTGGCGGCGACGCCCCGCTGGCCGACGCATATGCGGCCGCCTCCGGCACGATGTCCGACGTCCTCACCCTCTTCTGGCGCCTCGCCGCAAAGCCTGGCTTCATCACAATCGGCGCGGAGCGGATTGCCGCAATCGCGTCATCGTCGTCCGGCAAGATGCGCATAGCGACAGCCCACGCAACAGGCGAAGGCCGCGCCACGGCTGCAGCCAACGCCCTGCTCGCCTCGCGTCTGACAGGCCGCGAGGTTAGGCTCGAGAACGCCGAGGCCGCCATCGTCGGCGTCCTTGCCGGGAGCGACCTGCGGCTCGCAGAGCTCACTGAAATCTCCACCGCCCTCTCCGCGCGGCTTTCACCAACTTGCCACCTTGACTTCGGCGTCATTCTCGACGAAGAGGCCCATGACGCGCTTTCCATCGTCTGCCTCTTATTCGAGAAAGGCGGTGCGGCGGAAGCCGACGACGTGGTCGGAGGCGAACCGGCCAAGGCGCAGGGGACGACATCCGAGCGGTCTGGCCGCAGCCGGCGCGCGAAAAGCTGCGACCCGCTCGCCAGCAGCAGTTCGGGCGCCCGCTTCAAGGGCACCGAGGGCACCATCTACAACGGCCAGAACCTCGACATCCCGACCTACCAGCGCCGCAACCTGCCATTGGAGAAGTGATGGCGGCGCCATTGCTTCTCCTTGCCCCGCTGAGGGGCGTCACGCAGCTGGAGTTCCGCACGTGCCTGGCACGCCACTTCCCCGGCTTTGACCTCGCATACTCCCCGTTCATCCCAACCATGGCGGGACCGCGCTTCAAGATGTCCGCCCTGCGCGACGTCATACCGGAGCCCAATGCCGCAGCCATCCCCGTCGTCCCGCAGGCAATAGGCAAAAGCCCGGCCGACTTCGCGACACTCGTCTCCGCGCTGAAGGATCTGGGCTACAATCGCTGCGACCTCAACGCCGGCTGCCCCTGGCCGATGATCGTCAAGCGAGGGCGCGGCTCCGGGCTGCTCAAGTCGCCAGACCACCTCTTCGCGATGCTAGATGCCGCCTGTGCCGTCATGCCCGATGGCATCTCCCTGAAGGCACGCCTCGGCGTTGAGGACGCCACCCTCCTTCCGGCGCTGATGGAGCGCCTAAACCAATATCCCCTATCCACCTTAACGATTCACGCCCGCACGGCGCGCCAAATGTATGAAGGCAAGCCCGACCTGGAGAAATTTGGACTCTGCCTCGCCAATGCGAAAATGCCCGTCATATACAATGGCGACATTAATACGCCCGAGGACGCCGCCGCAATCGTGGCGCGATTTCCGGATGTATCAGGGCTGATGATTGGAAGGGGCGCAGTGCGCGACCCCACCCTCGCCATGCGCATCAAGGGGAAATTTGCCGGCGACCGCCGGGCGGCGCTTGCCGACTTCGTCCGCGACTATTCCGAAGTCTGCCGCGCGCGCCTCTGCGGGCCCGGACATTTCCTAGGGCGCATGAAGGAGTTCTGGAGTTACTTTAAAGACTCCTTTGAGAACGGAGAGAAACTCTGGCGCCAAATACGTATCTCCCGCACTTACAGCGAATACGATGCAGTCCTATCAGGGTTGTGAAAAATTTTTCTGGCTTCAGTAAAAATTTTTCTTGACATTCCCACCGCGATTTGATATTTTATTAAGCATGAAATCGGACTCGGTCCCGCGTGGGAAAGAGTATTACGGCCAGAGTTCATGCGCCTCAGGCGCACACTCAGACCAATTGGTTAACAACTCTCCTAATGGAGCAAAACAATGAATACATCACTAATTAAATCAGCGCTCGCGATGACGGCTGCTTTCGCAGTTGGTTCCGCCCTCGCGACGGAAACCGTCACCCAACTCTACGGCGCCACGTTCGAAAGTTCGCCCTATGGCAATGTCACAAATGACTACAACTATACGAACAACGTCTCCATCGGCACATACAACTCCCTAAACACTTCCAAGTGGTTTGCCGGATCTAATGATGACCAGTCCATCATCACTGACGTTGGTGCCAAAACTGGCGATCAGGCCCTAAAGCTTCAGACTGAAGGCGGCACTTTGACGAACCAGTTCTTCGGCACTCTCTTAGATGACATCAACGATGCCCGCGAAAATGCGAAGCTTCGTTTTGAGGCCAATGTGAAGTTTGTCGCCAGCGACACCCTTGAATGCGGCGTGGAAGCCGGCGGCGATGCCAAATTCGCCCTTTATGCTTACGCGCCTGATGGCGGCACAACAAACCTCGTCGTTGTCCACTACAATGGCATTGAAGCAACAAACGAAGTGACTGATGTCGAGATTGACACAGAGAAATACACTTCAATCGTTGTTGAATATCGCACAGATACCAGCATGGATGAATCGTATTTCTCAATAACGGTTGATGGTGAACCTGTGACATCAGATCTGGCCGAAGATGACATCTGGTTCATGACCATCAATAGTGGTGATTATTTGGACATCTCCTCGCTCTGCTTCAAGGGCACGGGCATGGTTGATGACATCGCGATTTCAAAGGTTGAGGAAGCTCAGCAGTCCGGCTGGGTTGCTGACCCGGAAACGATTGCGGCTGGCACCTCTGCGGCCACGCAGTATTCGGAGCTCGCCTCCTCGGCTCTCGCGACTGCCGACGCCAAGGAACTCACAGTCTGGGCAGCAGCCAAAGGCATTGCGTTTGATGACGTGACAGCCGCTCCTGCTGACTACCTCGATGCCTTCCTGCTGAACTGCACCGTGGCAGACGTTGCTGACGAGAAGGAGGAGTTCGTCCTCAACATCACGATTGATGAAAACGGCGTTCCTGTTATTACTCTGCCGGCTGGCTTTGATTACAACGGCACGCTCCAGTTGAAGGGTGCTACCTCCTTGACTGGCGACTGGACGGACATCAGCGCGCCTTCAGCTACCTACAAGTTCTACAAGTACGAGTTGCACCTCTAGACACAGTAGGTAAAAACATCATCGGGCCTAGCCCGAACGCAAAAAGGGAACCCGCGCTTCTGCGCGGGTTCCCTTTTTAAATGATAAAGGCCGCGCTTCATCGCGGCCACACCCTGGTCCCTGTTCCCTGTTCCCTGTTCCCTCTTTGTCAAGGCGCTACCGCGCCAAAACACTGAAACTGTCGGTAGCCGGGAGCCGGGTGCCGTTAGCCGGGTTCAGCAGCGGGATTCTGGAGCCACCCCGTTCCCCTCCATGGCGCGTCCCCCTCCATGGCGCGTCAGCGCCAAACTTCCAAACATCCAGGGCGCGTCAGCGCCAAACCTCCAAGGCGCTCCTGCGCCAAACTTCCAAGGCGCTTGCGCCAAACATCCAGGGCGCTCGCGCCAAACTTCCCCGTTCCCTGTTCCCCGTTCCCTGCGCCAGATTAAAAAAAAATTCCGGCGGCGCGCTACTCTCCCACGGGCAACCCCCGCAGTACCCTCGCCGAAGAGACCCTTCACTGCCGTGTTCGGAATGGGAACGGGTGTTGCCTTCTCTCCATGGCCACCGGAAAACCTGACGAATC
>JAGCUY010000226.1 GCA_017962605.1 Kiritimatiellia bacterium
AGCCGAGGACGAGGTCCGCATCCTCTGCCGCCTTGATGAAGTTGGGGAGCTCGTGCGGATCGTGGGATAAGTCGGCATCCATCTCGAAGATGCGGTCGAAGCCATGGTCCAGCGCCCAGCGGAATCCGGCGAGGTAGGCGCGGCCCAGGCCCTCCTTGCTCTCGCGGTGCATCACGTGGACGCGCGGGTTGGCGGCAGCAAGGGCGTCGCAGATGGCGCCAGTGCCGTCAGGCGAGTTGTCATCGACGAACAGAAGCTCGCCGATCTCCAGATTCTCCAGCACCGCCTTGGCGATCGCCTCGGCGTTGTCCTTTTCGTTATATGTGGGTATGACTACAAGCGGCTTTGCCATTTCTTCTTCCTCTAAACTGACGACTAATGACTGACGACTAACGACTGTTCACTAGCGACATTCGACGGCCGACAGCCGACAACCAGAATTGCGACTTTCGACTTTCACCCTTCACCCTTTTAACCTTCAACTTTCAACTTTCAACTTTCTACTTCACCCTGTGCATCGGGATGATTCGCCCGATCAGCTCGCTCTTAGTCAGCGCCAGCGCGGCGTCGAAGCCAATTGCGGCGTCGATTGTCCACTGCCCGCACTTGGTGCGGCGCAGCGACTTCATGCAGGCGCCGCAGCCTATGGCCTGCCCGAGGTCGTGGCAGAGCGTGCGGATGTAGGTGCCCTTGCCGCAGATGATGTCGAACTTCGCCACCGGCGCCTCGTATTCGGTGATGGCGTAGCGGTAGATGTGGACCAGGCGCGGTTCGCGCTCGATTTCCTTGCCTTTGCGCGCCAGCTTGTATAGCGGGACTCCCCCCACCTTGACTGCTGAGGCCATCGGCGGCGTCTGGAAGATGTCGCCCTCCATTTTCGCGGCCTCCTCGCGCAGGCGGTCGATTGTCACGAGGTCGTAGGGGAGTTCCGCGACGATCTCCCCTTCGAGGTCCTGCGTGTTGGTCTCGGTGCCGACGAGCATCTCGCCTTCGTAGCGTTTGTCGCAGCCCATGACCTGATTGGAAAGGGACGTGCCGCGCCCTATGAGGATGAGGAGCAGGCCGGTGGCGCCGGGGTCTAGCGTCCCCCCGTGGCCGACTTTCTGAAAGCCAAAGCGCTTGCGGATGGCCCCTACGACGTCGTGCGACGACGGCCCTGCCGGCTTGTCGATCAATAGCAGGCCGTCCTCCGGCGAGACTTCGCGCGGGGGCGGCGGTTGGAAATTTTTAAATCTCGGACTTCCGAATTGCATGATGACATTCTAGCATATTTTAAAAAAGATTTGACAATGCCGGCAGATTTTGGCAGAATTTTTGCCACTCTTTTAACAAAAAAACTACCCCAAAAATACGCCATGCACATACTCGACTGGTTAATCATGATCGTGCCCTTCGCGGCAGTCCTCGGCCTTGCAATCTACGCCAAGAAATACGCCCGCGACGTTGTTGACTTCCTCGCTGCGGGGCGCGTCGCCGGCAGATATGTGATGTGCGTGGGAGACGTGGCGGCGGCGCTGAGCGTCATCACTCTCGTCGCCAACTGCGAGCAGACCTACCGGGCGGGGTCGGCGATGGGCTTCTGGGGCATCATCACCATGCCGCTGGGGATGTTCATGGGCCTGGCCGGATACTGCGTCTATCGCTGGCGCGCGACCCGCGCCCTCTCCTTCGGCCAGTTCATCGAGATGCGCTATGACAGGACCTTCCGCATTTTCTGCGCGACGCTACGCAACTTCTCGGAGATGATCACCAACGCCATCGGCCCCGCAATCGCCGCCAACTTCTTCATCTACTTCCTCGGCCTCCCCCACAAGATCAACGTCTTCGGCGTCAACCTCCCTTGCTTCGCGATCATCGTTACGCTTAGCCTCTTCTTCGCCACAGTCGCCATCTGGCCCGCCGGCCGCATCTCGCTGCTCGTCACCGACACCGTCCAGGCGCTCCTGTCCTACCCGATTTTCGTCATCATCGCCGGCTACATCTTCTTCAACTACAACTGGGGCCACTACATGGAACCGGTGATGCTCGACCGCGTCCCAGGCGAAAGCTTCCTCAACCCCTTTGACGTTGCGAAGCTCCGTGACTTCAACATGTTCGCCCTCGGCGTGACGGTCATGGCGACGATCCTGCAGCGCGCCTCCTGGTTCGGCAACGACACCACCAACTCCGGCCGCACCCCGCACGAGCAGAAGATGGCGGGCGTCCTCGGCACCTGGCGCAACGGTTTCGCCTACACCATGATCGGCCTTGTGACCCTGCTCATCATCACCGTGATGAACCACGAGGCGTTCGTGTTCCCCGGCGCCCATGGCAAGTTCTCGTCGCATGAGACGCGCAAGGCCCTCATCAACAAAGTGGCCGCCGAGGCCGTTCCCGACGAGGCTGTCCGCAAGGAGATTTCCGCAGCGCTTGACGCCGTCCGTCCGCCCGTCCACAAGGCCATCAAGGACCCCGTGCCGGAGTCCATCCGCGAGGAGCACGAAACCTACTTCGCCACAATGCAGGCCCTCGCCACCAACCCGCGCGGTCCCGCTCTCCCCGACCCCAGCCCCGAACTCGCGGCCTACCTCGAGGTCAATTTGCCGCTTTCGCAGCTGAAGAACAACGACACGCCATATATCGACGCCGCCCGCGACGTCATCAACGCCAACATCCCCGAAAACCTCCGTGCCGAGGCCCAGGCCATCGCCGACGCCCAAGAGCGCCGCAAGACGGATTCTTCTGTCGAGGTTCCGGCACCATCGCCCGAACTGGCAGCCGTCCAGGGCGCCAACGCCAAGCAGGCGCAGAAGGTCCGCACCCTCTACGGCCAGATGATGATGCCCGTGACGCTCCGACAGGTCCTCCCCACCGGCGTCATCGGCCTCTTCGCGCTCCTGATGCTCATGCTGCTCATCTCAACTGATGACTCGCGCATCTTCAACGCCTCCTCCACCTGGGTGCAGGACGTCGTCCTGCCCTTCATGAAGAAGGCCCCCGACAGCAAGCAGCACATCATGCTTCTCCGCTGGTCGTCTGTGGCGGTCGCCCTCTTCTTCTTCGTGGTCGCCGTATTCTTCAGCCAGCTCGACTACATCAACATGTTCACGCAGATCATGTGCGCCGTCTGGCTCGGCGGCGGCGGAACGGTCATGATTTTCGGCCTCTACAGCCGCTTCGGCAACATCGTCGGCGCCTGGTGCTCAATCATCTTCGGCTGCGGCTTCTCGCTTCTCGGCCTCATCCTCCAGCGGACCTGGAGCGCGGACGTGATTCCCGTCCTCGCCAGCCATGGATGGACGGAGGGCGTCTTCCACTTCTTCGCCAAGCTCGCCGCGCCGCTCAACCCCTGGGTGGACTTGTCATTCGGCTTCAACTCCGGCGAAAGCACCCTCGAGGTCGCCCTCCAGCTCTTCCGCGAGAAGTTCTTCATGAACTCCACGGAAATCTACGGCATCTCGATGGTCCTCTCGGTCATCGCCTACTGCCTCGGTTCCTGGATCGCCCTCAAGTGCGGATGGTGCAAGCTCTACAACCTCGACAAACTCCTCCATCGCGGCGAATACGCCGACGAGGAGGAGAAGGCGCGCATGGCCCAGGCCTCCAAGGTCAAGGTCTCGATCTTCTCGCGCATCATCGGCATCGACCACGAATACTCCCTCGGCGACAAGATCATCGCCTGGTCGGTATTCCTCTACTCGATAATATACCGTCTCTTCCTTGCCTTCGTTGTCGTGATTCTGTGGAACACGGTCAGCCCGTGGCCGAAGTCGTGGTGGGGCAACTACTACTATGTCTGCAGTCTTATCATTCCAATGATCGTCGGCTGCATCTCGACCGTCTGGTTCCTCTGGGGCGGCATCCGCGACGGCATCCAGCTCTTCAAGGACCTGGACAAGCGCGTGATTGACGCCAGCGACAACGGCATGGTCCAGAAGTAGGGCGGGGGACATTGGAAATGGACGAAACGCTCTCATTCCGCGCCGAGGTCGGTTCGACGCGCCTTTACGAAATCGGCGCAACCGCCCCCGGCGCCGGCCTCGAGCAGTTCATCGCCACCTCGCCCGGAACGCGCGCCATCTGCAACGACCCGCGCATCTACGGCCTCGACTACACGCGCCGCCTCCGCAAGACCTGCGCCGAGGCCCTGGGCGTATTCGAGGGTGCCTTCACCGAGCGCGAGGCCGTCGTGGTGAACATCCTGCGCGGCGGCCTCAACTTCGGCCTCCGCGAGGCCTTGGGCGACGCCTTCGGCTGGAACTCCCACACCACCTGCTTCATGAGCGCCCAGCGCGCCCGCGACGACGGCAATCCCGAGAACTGGCACATCACCGAGAACAGCTACAAGAAGGTCTATTTCCCGCCGCGCGCCTCGCTCGTCATCGGCGACGTCGTCGCCACCGGCACCAGCCTCCGCTACGGACTCCACGAGTTCATCGCCGCCGCCCACCAGCAGGGCGTCGATCTGCGCAACATCCTTTTCTTCACATACGGCGGCCCCAAGGCCGGCGAAATCCTCGCCGAGGTCGATGCCCACTGCCGCAAGATATTCCCCCACTACGGGCGCACGATCCTCATCTACCTCGAAGGGCGCTTCACCTGCCCGACGACCGAGACGCCGCTCACGATCCGCCTCACCGGCACCGACCTCGTGAGGTGGGGGTCGCTGATGGCGCCGGAGTTCATCGAGTCGCAGTATGAAAACCCGCTCTTCCCCGTGGAGCGCTGCATCATCTACGACGCCGGATCCCGCGCCTTCTGGACCCGCGAATACCTTGAGGACGTCCTTGGCTACTGGAAGCAGAACCTCGACCTCGCCCGTCGCGGTGTGACCTTCGAGGCCCTCGTCCGCGAGCGCTGCCCTTTCCTCGACCCGGCGCGCTTCGGCGACGTCGATCTCGCCGCCATTTCGCGCTCCCAGCTCGACTGGCTCGCCAAGCAGCTGTAAGGGCCGCCCATCCACCAGCTTTTCTCCCACCAATCAAATCTAACTCATCAAGAAAGGTCAAGCATAATGAACTTCCTAGAAACCGTATTCCCGAAGGCGCAGGCCGCCAACAGGCGCATCGTCCTCCCCGAAGGCCATGACCCCCGCGTCATCGCCGCCGCAATCAAGATCAAGGACCAGAAGATCGCCACGCCGATCGTCCTCGCCACCAAGGCCGAGCTGGAAGCCGCCGAGGCCAAGGTCGGCGACTCCCTCGCCGCACATGGCATCGAGGCCATCGACTACACGCAGTCGCCCCTCGCCGCCGATCTCGCCGCCGCCCTCTTCGAGCGCCGCAAGGCTAAGGGCATGACCGAGGAGGAGGCCGACGCCACCGTCAAGGGCAAGCGCCTCTACTTCGGCAACATGATGCTCAACCGCGGCCTCGTGGACGGCCTGGTCGCCGGCTCCATCGCCTCGACGCCGGACATGCTCCGCAGCGCCTTCCACTGCGTCGGCACCGCCAAGGGCATCTCCCTCGCCTCCGCCTGCTTCGTGATGGACCTCAAGGTCCCGACCCCGTCCGGCGACGGCGTCCTGCTCTACGCCGACAGCGCGGTCAATCCCTGCCCGACGGCCGAGCAGCTCGTCGATATCGCCCAGGCGACGGCCGCCACCTACAAGGCTCTCGTCGGCGGACAGCCCCGCCTCGCCTTCCTCAGCTTCTCCACCAAGGGCAGCGCCAAGCACGAGCTGGTTGACAAGATGCGCATCGCCCGCGAGCTCACCGAGAAGCGCTTCGCCGAAGCCGGCATCGACGCAGTCGTCGATGGCGAAATGCAGGCGGACGCGGCTCTGGTCCCGTCGGTCGGCGCCTCGAAGAACAAGGGCGGCGCCATCCAGGGCAACGCCAATGTGCTGATCTTCCCGGACCTCCAGTGCGGCAACATCTGCTACAAGCTGACGGAGCGCCTCGCCGGCGCCAACGCCTTCGGCCCGATTCTCCAGGGCGTGGCGAAGCCGGTGAACGACCTCTCGCGTGGCTGCTCGGCCGACGACATTGTCGGCGTCGCGGCCATCACCGTCTGCCAGGGTCTGTAGTAGTTCGGATCATACCCGCAACTAAGCGATTAGCCGCAGCCCGCTTCGCCGGGCTGCGGCTAATCGTTTCCAGGCGTCTGGCCGTTTCCAGGCGTTTTATGGCAGTCCGCTCCGGCGGGCTGCCATTCTGCTATCCAACGAGATATTCGTAGGCGTTGCGGAACATCTTCAGCCACGGGCCGGCGTAGCCGTCGCAGAAGCCGGCAGGGCGGTAGGAGAGTTGCAAGGCGCGGAAGCCACGCTCCGGGTGCGGCATCATGATGGTCGCGCGCCCGTCCGGCGTCGTGAAGCCTGTCAGGCCGCCTGGCGTGCCGTTGGGGTTCCAGGGGTAGCGGTCCGTCGGCTTGCCGTCGCTCCCGACGTAGCGCACCGCCAGCAGCCCCGCCGCCAGCAGCGCCTCGCGGTCGCCCTTTGCGAAGTCGGCGCGGCCGTCGCCGTGCGCCACCGCTATTGGCAGCAGCGACCCGGCCATGCTGCGCAGGAAGATCGAAGGCGATTCGACCACTTCGACTGTCGAGTAGCGAGCCTCGAACTGCTCGCTTTCGTTGCGGACGAAGCGCGGCCAGTTTTCCGCGCCCGGAATGAGGGCCTTGAGCTGCGAGAGCATCTGGCAGCCATTGCAGACGCCGAGCGACAGGGTCTTCGGGCGATGGAAGAAGTCGCGGAACATCTTGGACAGCGCCGGCGAATTAAGGATGCCGGCGGCCCAGCCCGCGCCGGAGCCAAGGACGTCGCCGTAGGAGAAGCCGCCGCATGCGACGAGGCCGTTGAAGTCGGCCAGGCTGGCGCGGCCTTCGAGGAGGTCGGTCATGTGGACATCCACGGCCTCGCACCCGGCCTCGCGGAAGGCCGCCGCCATCTCGACGTGGCCGTTGACGCCCTGCTCGCGGAGTATCGCGATGCGCGGCGGCATGGTGAGCGAGATTTCGCGGGCTTCGTCCGGCTCGTAGGTGAGGCGGAATTTCATGCCGGTGTCGGCGGTGTCGGACGCGAGGGCGAACTCCTGGTCTGCGCACTTGGGATTGTCGCGCAGCGCCTGCATGGCGTGGGTCGTCTCGGTCCACATCGCGCGGAAGGTGCCGACGTCTCCCGCGACGGCGGGCTTGCCATCGACCGCGATGGAGATGTTACGGTCGTCGCGGGTATGGCCGATGCGGATCACGTTCTTCGTCAGGCCGGCGGCGCGGAAGCGCGCCAACACTTCGGCGGCCTTCGCCTCATCGACTTCAAGGACTGCGCCCAGCTCTTCGGCGAAGAGCGCGCCGAGCGGTCCGTTCTCTCCGGCCGGGAGGTCGGCATCAAAGCCGCGCCCGCCGCCAAAGGCCATTTCGCAGAGGGTGGCGGCCACGCCGCCGTCGGAGCGGTCATGGTAGGAGAGGAGGAGTCCGTCGGCTACGAGCGACTGCATCGTCGAGAAGAACTTCAGGAAGAGGGCCGGTTCGGGGAAGTCGGGCGGAATGTCGCCAACCTGCGAGAGCGACTGCGCGAGGGCGCTTGCGCCAAGGCGGTTCCTGCCGGCGGCGAGATCGACTAGTATCAGCGCCGAATTTGCCCGCTTGAAGTCGGGGGTCAGCGTGTGGCGCACGTTATCGACGGGCGAGAAGGCGCTGACGCAGAGCGAGAGCGGCGACTGCTGGCGGTATGACTTGCCGGCGGCGTCCTGCCAGACGGAGCGCATGGAGCAGGAGTCCTTGCCGACGGGGATGGCCACGCCGAGTGCGATGCAGAGTTCCTTGGCTACGGCCTCCACGGTGTCGAAGAGGCGCGCGTCCTCGCCGCCCTCGCCGCAGGCGCACATCCAGTTGGCCGAGAGTTTGACGCGGCCGATGTCGCCTACCCATGCGGCGGAGAGGTTCGTGAGCGCCTCGCCTACGGCCATGCGGCCTGATGCCGGGGCGTCGATGACCGCGATTGGCGAGCGTTCGCCAATGGCCATCGCCTCGCCGCTTTCGGCGTGGAAGCCGGTCATGGTGACGGCGCAGTCGGCCAGCGGCAGCTGGTATGGGCCGACCATCTGGTCGCGGTGGACCTGGCCTGTAACGGTGCGGTCGGCGATGGTGACGAGGAAGTTCTTGGAGGCGACGGACGGCATGCGGAGGATGCGCTCCATCGCCTGCTGCGGCGTGAGGCCCTGCGCGTCAAGCGGCTTGGCGTTGAATGGAACGTGGCGGACGTCGCGGTGCATCCTTGGCGGCTTGCCGAGGAGGACGTCGATGTCCATGTCGATGGGGTTGTCGCCGAAGTGGGCGTCGTGCAGGACAAGGCGGCGGTCGTCGCGCGCCACGCCGATGAAGGCGGCCGGGCAGCGCTCGCGGGCGCATATCTTCTCGAAGAGGGTACGGTCCTCGCGGCGGATGGCGAGCATGTAGCGCTCCTGCGCCTCGCAGCACCAGATCTCCATGGGGTTCATGGAGGGTTCCTCGTTGTGGACTTCACGCAGCTCGAAGTCCGCGCCGGTGTCCTCGACGATTTCGGGGCAGGCGTTGGACAGTCCGCCGGCGCCGATGTCGTGGATGGCGAGGATGGGGTTCTTGTCGCCCATGGCGCAGCAGGTCTCGATGACTTCCTGCGCGCGGCGCTCCATTTCGGCATTGCCGCGCTGGACGGAGTCGAAGTCAAGGGCTTCGGCGTTGGTGCCGGTGGCCATCGACGAGGCTGCGCCACCGCCTAGGCCGATGCGCATCGCGGGGCCGCCAATCTGGACGATCCAGGAGCCTGCGGGGATCGGGTGCTTCTCGATGTGGCGGCGGTCAATCGACCCCATGCCGCCTGCTAGCATGATGGGCTTGTGGTAGCCCCAGAAGCGGTCGTCGGCCTGGACTTCGAAGGTGCGGAAGAATCCGGCGAGCTGCGGGCGCCCGAACTCGTTTCCGAAGCGCGCGCCGCCGATGGGGCCTTCGAGCATGATCTGGAGCGGCGTGGCGAGGCGGCCGGGGAAGGGAACGTCGGCCGTGGCCTTCTCCCAGGGCTGGGGGGCGCCTGGGATGCGGAGGTTGGAGACCATGAAGCCGGCGAGGCCCGCCTTGGAGCGGGAGCCGGAGCCGGTGGCGCTCTCGTCGCGGATTTCGCCGCCGACGCCCGTCGCCGCGCCGGGGAAGGGGGAGATGGCCGTCGGGTGGTTGTGGGTCTCGACCTTCATGAGGAGGTCGAGCTGGTGTTTCTCGTAGCCGTAGCGCTTGGTGCCGGGGTCGATGACGAACTGCTCGGCCTCGAAGCCCTCGACGACGCCTGAGTTGTCCTTGTAGGCGACGAGCGTTCCTTGTGGGTGGGCCTTGTGCGTCGATTTGATCATGCCGAAGAGCGAGGCGTCGCGGGGCTTGCCGTCGATGGTCCATTCGGCGTTGAAGATCTTGTGGCGGCAGTGTTCGGAGTTCACCTGTCCGAACATGACGAGTTCCGTGTCGGTGGGGTTGCGTCCGGCGGACTTGTATGCCTTTTCCAAGTAGGCGATTTCGTCTTCGCTCATGGCGAGGCCGAGGGAGACGTTGGCTTCCTCCAGGGCTGCGCGGCCGCGCGTCAGGACATCGAAGGTGCGGCCGGGCGCTGGAGGGCGGGCGTCGAAGAAGTCGGAGAGGTCGGTATAGACGCCTTCGGTCATCCGGTCGTGGATGGCGTTCATGGCGGGTGCGAGGACGGCGAGTGAGAGTTCGTCGCCGCGCCCGTCGGCCACGACGTAGCGGATGCCGCGCTCAACGCGCCGCACCTTGGCGAATCCGGCGATGGAGAGTATCTGGGTGGCCTTCGTGGACCACGGGGATATCGTTCCTTTGCGCGGTGTGACGAAAAAGCCGCCGGCGGCCGGAGCGTTTGGGGTGGCGCCTTCAAGGAGGGCCGCGCAGCGCGCGGACTCGTCGGCGTCCATTTCTGCGCTGAGGTCGAGGAGGTAGATGAAGTAGGCGCTGATGCGCGGTTCGGTGCCGTTGCCAAGCGCTTCGGCGATGGCCTTCCTGAGGCTTGCGAGACGGAAATCGGAAAGGGCTTCTGAGCCCTGCCACACAGTAGTCATGATTGCTCCAGATAATTAAAAGGTGGAGTAATGATTATACCAAAACTACTGCTGTCCAGTTAGCGCGCGGGCGGCTTCCTCGACGGTCTTCGCGGAGAGGACGGCATTGCGGCGCTTTTCGTCCATCAGGGCGCGTGAGACGCGGGCGATGAATTGCAGATAGGGCCCAGGCTCGTCTTTGGGGCATACCGAGAGAATGACCAGGCGCGCCTTGTTGTCGCCCTCGCTGTCGCCGTAATCGATGCCTTCAGACGAGATGCCGATGGCGGCGGCGAATGCAGTCGCGCCGTCGGTGCGGGCGTGGGGCATGGCGATGCCGTTCCCCTGATAGGTGGATGCGATTGCGTCGCGCTCAATGATGTCGTGGTAGCAGAGTTCCGGGTCGGCCAGGGGCGTGGCGCGGGAGATGGCGCAGAGGAGTTCGCGGATGGCGCCGTCCTTGTCCTTGGCTTCCAGGCTAACAATTAGGTTCCCGCGCGGAACGAAGCCCGACAGCGATAGGCTCTCGCGGCCCTGCTCGCGGCGGGGCTGGGCGGTGGTGTCTGCGCCAAGGGCAACGGTCTTTGGCTGGACGGCGTCCGGCGCGACGAGCTGGCGCAATTCGGAAAGGCTGCGGTGGAGTTCGACGACGCTTTCGTAGAGGCAGGTTTTGACTAGCGGCACGTCGTCGGCGCTTGATGAGAAGGAAAGATTGGAGCCTTTCCCTTCAAGGGAGAAGTGGATGTCGTCCTTGCGGAATTGCGCAATTCGGATGCCGCGCACCAGTGGCGAGCAGGCGAAGCCGTCGTTTTGGAGGAGCTCGACGATTTCGTTGAAGGCGAAGGCGGCGACGGCGTCGGAACGGAAGTCGAAGGTGGTGACGATGCGGTTCTCCTCGGGCTTCTCGCGGCGGACGCCTTTCTTTGGGATGCGGAGCGCGGCGCCGAGCATTGGAGGGGCGGTGAGGGCCGTGATGAGCGGCATGATGACGGCGATGCCGAATAGGCGGCCGTCGAAAATCGGAACGGGCGTTGCGCCGCCGGCTGGGTCTTTCATGAGCGTCGTGGCGGCGATTCCGGCGATGATCAGGACGACCTCGCAGCGCGGCACCATGCCGGCGCCGATGCGCAGTGCGCCGGTGGGCGTGAAGCCCATTGCGAGGGAGGGGATGGCGCAGCCTGCCAGCTTGCCGATGATGGCCATCAGCGCGAAGACGATGCCAACGCCGAGGACGGACGGGTCGCCAAGGACGCGGATGTCCACCAGCATGCCCATCGTGACGAAGAAAACCGGAACGAGGAAGGCGCTGATTGGCTGGAGGACGGTGCGGATGCGGAATGCGACGTCCGTCTGGGAGAGGGACAGCCCCATGACAAAGGCGCCGACGATCATGGCAAGGCCCGCTTTCTCAAAGAGGCCTGCGACGAGTAGCGCGAAGCCGAAGGCGAGGGTGGGGAAGGCGGCCGGCGCCTTGAAAAGCTTCAGCAGGCTGGCGATGCGGCGGGAAAGGATTAGACCGAGCGCCGTGACACCAAGCCAGATGGCGAAGCTGCGGATGGTGATGGTGGCGATCGACCCCCAGTTCATGCTGCCGCCGCGCAGCTCCATGCCGGCGATGCCAACAACCACGGCGAGGCAGACGATGCCCAGGACGTCGTCGATGACTGCTGCGGCCATGATAGTCACGCCCTCTGGGGAGCCCATGGCGTTTTGCTCGGAGAGGATTCGCGCGGAAATGCCGACGCTAGTCGCGGTGCAGAGGATGCCGAGGAAGAGGGTTCGAGGGTCGGTGAAAGACCAGTGCAGAACATAGAGGCCGACGGCCGCGCCGCAGAGGAACGAGCAGACGATGCCGCCGAGGCCGACTGCCGCGCCGGCGGCGGAGTAGCGAAAGAAAGTGCGCACGTCGGTTTCAAGGCCGGACTGGAAAAGCAGGGCTATGGAGCCGAGTGTGGCTACGGAGTAGAGCAGGGGATCTACTGGGATTCCCGGCGTAGAAGCCACAAGAGGGAAGAGGCCATTGGGGAAGCCAGGGAGGGCAATGCCGCCTAGGGCGTAGGGGCTGAAAAGGATACCCGCTGCCAGTTCCCCCATTACGGCGGGCACCTTAATGCGCGCCGCGCATGCTCCGAAAATCCGCGCCAGAAAAACGACCAACCCAAGCTGGATAGCCAGCACCGCAACAGTTCCAGACATTTCTCACCTAAAAAAGTACACTATCAAGTCTAGGCTAACCCGCCCCATTTGTCAACACCCATTAAAGGGAGACACCCTTCATTTAGATAAGGCCATTCGCTTTTCATGCCTGTTTCCCCCTCTTTTCTTACGCCCTTCGCCGTCCTGCGCAATAGACCTGCGTCTTCTGCTCGCCTATGCAGAATGCCTTGGAAACGGTGCGGATTTCGCCCTCGCGACTCGCGCCCTTGATCGCCCCGTCAACGAACTTCCTCGAGCCGAATGCCACGCCCCGCGAGACATCCCGCTCCCTGTAGTGCATCACCTTGATCACCAGCTGTGACTTCGTGATCTTGCTGAAGCGCACATCCTTCACGGTCTTGGCCGCTTCGTCATTCATTTCAGCCATGCCATTGCTTTCGGAGGATTTTTCTTCCAATGGCCCGGACTCGGCCATGGCCACTTCGAGCATCGAGACATAGGCATTCCATTTCTCCGCCACATGCCCATTGGCTTGGTAGGTTGAGAGCAGGGCCCTCTTTGCGGCCACGTCGCCTGTGCAAGCGGCTCCGTAGCCGCTCCATGCGTAGTCGCCGGGGTCATCGACCATCTTCGCGCGCACTGGGTTCAGCGTGATGTAGGTGGAAATGGCGCTCAGCGCGTCATGCTTCCCCTCTACGAGGACACTGTGGAATGGCCCTTGCCAGATAGTCCCCTCGATGTTGCCGTGGTTCGTGCAATACCAAAGGGAGAATCGCTGCTTGAAAGTCTTCATGAACTCCGAGATATCATACATCCGCTTGCGGAAGGCGTCGCGCTCCCTTTGAATAAGGGAGTCGTTGCTGGCTTTGTGGAGCACCTCCCAGCGGGTGAGGATATTCTTGGCCTTGGTCTCGCCGTAAAGCACCCTTATGCGGCCGAGCAGTTCGTCGTCGGGCACCTCTCTTCGCTTAGGCACCTTCAGCAGCAAATGAAAGTGGTTGTCCATTACGCAATAATTGATTATCTTGACGCCCGAGAAGAACTCCGCCCGTCGGAGTATCTTCAGGAACATCTCCTTCACGTCGTCTGTCAGCAGGAACTGCTGCAGCGCGCATCTGCTCATTACGTGGTAGAAGGCATCGCCTTCACCCTTGACCCTTGCTCTTCTCATGTTTTGCCTTTCTAAATGAAGGGTGTCACCCTTCAAAATGATGAAATAATTGTAGCAGAGGGGCAGGGAACTGTCAAGGAAATGAAATTGTGGTAGAATTATTGTCAATGTCAACTGTATTCGATTATATTCCTGAAGTGCTGAACAGAGCAGTGGAGGACGCACAGCCCATCGATGTCAAGGGCAAGGTCATCCAAGTTGTCGGCACTATTATCAAGGCCTCCGTCCCAGGCGTCAAGATCGGCGAGGTCTGCATCCTCCGTAACCCTTGGGAGGATCACGAGGTCCAGGCCGAGGTTGTCGGCTTCACCAAGGACGCCGCGCTGCTGACGGCTCTGGGCGCTATGATCGGCATTTCCGCCGAGACTGAGGTCATTCCCACGCGTCGCGTTCAGATGGTTCCCGTGGGCATGAATCTCCTCGGGCGCGTCCTCGATGGCCTTGGCCGTCCACTCGATGCCGAAAAGAAGGGACCGCTCCGCCCCGATGGCTACTATCCCGTCTATGCGCCACCGCCGTCGCCGCTTGATCGTCGCATCATTTCCAAACCAATCTCCCTTGGAATCCGCGCCATCGACGGCCTGCTCACCTGTGGTGAAGGCCAGCGCATGGGCATATTCGCCGCAGCCGGCGGCGGCAAGTCAACGCTGCTTGCCTCAATCATCCGCAATACCGAGGCAGAGGTGACTGTTCTCGCCCTTATCGGTGAACGCGGGCGCGAGGTGCGCGAGTTTATAGAAAAAGACCTCGGTCCCGAAGGAATGAAGAGGGCCGTCCTTGTCATTTCCACTTCTGATCGCTCATCAATGGAGCGACTGAAGGCCGCATACGTCGCGACGGCCATCGCCGAGTCCTTCCGCGACCGCGGCATGAAGGTGCTGCTGATGATGGACAGCGTCACGCGCTTCGGGCGTGCGCAGCGCGAAATCGGCCTTGCCGCCGGCGAGCCTCCCACTCGCCGTGGCTTCCCGCCTAGCGTGTTTTCCGAATTGCCCAAGCTTATGGAACGCGCCGGCAACTCGTCGAAGGGGTCGATCACCGCGCTCTACACAGTACTCGTCGAAGGCGACGACATGACCGAACCGATCGCCGACGAGACTCGCTCCATTCTTGACGGCCACATCATTCTCTCGCGCAAGCTCGCGCAGCAGAACCACTATCCCGCCATTGACATCCTCGCCTCGATTTCGCGCTGCCAGTCCGCCATCATTCCAAAAGATCACAAGGCGGCCGCTGCAAAGCTGCGCGCGCTCCTCGCCAAATACGCTGAGGTCGAACTGCTGCTCAAAATCGGCGAATACAAGAAAGGCGCAGACCCGGAAACGGACGAGGCGATAGCCAAGAACGCAGCCGTGAATGCCTTCCTGCGCCAGGGCCTCGACGAGAAGCCACAATACGACGACACCATTGCTAAACTCAAGCAAGCCGTATCATAGCGAGAACGTCCATGCCCTACACCCTCCAGCCGCTTTTGAGAATCCGCACGATGCGCGAAGACCGCGCAACGGGCGAACTCACGGCCGCACGCCAGGCGCTTGCAGCTGCGGAAGAGACGCTGGCTGCGCGTCAGCATGAGCTGGAAGACTACGAGGCAACCAAGGATGAGCGCCGCGACAGGATCTATGATGCCATCATAGGCCACACAGTCAGCCGCGAGCAGATTGACCTCGCCAACGAGGGCGTAGCCCGCATCGACGAAGAGGGAGTGCTGAAGGCAGACAATGTGACGCGCGCCGAGGCCGAACGGAAAAAGCGCGAGGAGGCAGCAGATGTGGCGCGCGTAAACTTGAACATCGCGATTAAGAACCGTATGAAGATTGACGAGCACAAGGCTGTCTGGATTGCAGAGGACGCTAAGGAGCAGGAGGCGCGTGCCGAGGGTGAGCTTGAGGACTTCACTGTCCGGAAGGAAGAGATTTAATGGTTGATGCCGTGACATTGGATTTTGGTGGTTCTCCGCTGGCGGATTTCTCCATGCCCGACGCATCCGGGCTTGTTCCGCTTTCGCTGCCGGAAGCAGTTCCCAATGGAAACCAGAAGCCGCTTCAGCAGCCTTCCCCTGAAGCTGTCCGCCGTTTTCAGGAGGCAATGAAAGCCCCAGTCTCGCCCGTGACGCTTGAACCATTGCGCAGAGTCGCAGAGCAGAAGAGCGTGGCCGTAGAAACGGTCGAGAGACATGAGACGATAGTCGATGGCGGAGAGGTCGAGACGATGGACACGCCTCGAGTTTCGCGTCCTGTGCCCAATTCCCACTTCTCGCGTCTAATGTCTCTCGCCCCAGAAGAGCTCTCCACGCCTGAAGCGCCTCGCGAAGCGGTTAAGCCCGCCGTGCCTAAGGCTCCACGCAGAGCCGCAGAGCCGCAGATCGTGGTAGTTGAAACTGTCGTGAGACATGAGACGATAGATACGCCCCGCGTTTCGCGTCCTGTGCCGCAGTCTTCCTTCACGCCTCAACGTGAGACGACTCATGTCGTTACCGAGGCTGCCCCTGCGGCTACGCGGGTCGCCGGAGCCGCCGTAACGCCTGTCGTTGATAAGCCAGCCATACAGGCGACTCCAGTTGCAGTGCCTATGGTAGAAGTGCCAGTTAGGCCAGTTGTGGTGCCTGTGGTCGATGAGTCGGTTAGACTGATTGCGGTGCCGGTTACTGCGCCCATTGCTGAAGAGCCTGTGGCTACGCCGATAGCAGCCGAGGCTCCGCGCAAAGCCGCAGAGCAGAAGAGCGTGGTCGTAGAAACTGTCGTTGCCGAAGCATCCCCAGCTCCTACGCGGGTCGCA
>JAGCUY010000227.1 GCA_017962605.1 Kiritimatiellia bacterium
GCAAGTCGGTGACCCTCGTCCACAAGGGCAACATCATGAAGTTCACCGAGGGCGGCTTCCGCGACTGGGGCTACGCCCTAGCAGCGCGTGAGTTCGGCGCACAAAAGATCGGCGACGGCCCCTGGATGTCATTCAAGAACCCGAAGACGGGCCGCGAGATCGTGGTCAAGGACTGCATCTGCGACGCCTTCCTCCAGCAGATACTGACGCGCCCCGCCGAATATGATGTAATCGCCACGCCGAACCTCAACGGCGACTACGCCTCCGACGCCCTCGCCGCCTGCGTTGGCGGCATCGGCATCGCCCCCGGCGGCAACATCAACTACGCCACCGGCATCGCCGTCTTCGAGGCCACGCACGGCACCGCCCCGAAATACGCGGGCATGAACAAGGTGAACCCCGGTTCCCTCATCCTCTCAGGCGAGATGATGCTCCGCCACCTCGGCTGGAACGAGGCGGCCGACCTCATCATCAAGGCGATGGACGACGTCATCGCCTCCAAGACCGTAACCTACGATTTCGCCCGCCTCATGGAAGGCGCCCGCGAAGTCTCATGCAGCGCCTTTGGCGACGCCCTCGCCGAAGCAATGGGCTGAAGAGTCGAAAGTTGAAAGTCGAAAGTCGAAAGTCGAAAGTCGAAAGTCGAAAGTCGAAAGTTGAAAGTCGAAAGTTGGAAGTTGGAAGCATGAGAGAGGCCATTGACAGGTATCTTGGCGAAGTGGCGGCGCAGTGGAAAAGCGGCGTCGCCACCGAACACAGCTACCGTCCCGCTCTCCAGCGGCTTCTCGCTGCGGCATTCCCAAGCGCCACGGTGGTCAACGAGCCGGCCCGCATCGAGTGCGGCGCCCCCGACATCCTCGTGCGCGAGAACGGCCCCGCCCGCCGCCCCGGAGGCTACGTCGAGGCCAAGGACATCGGCGACGGCGACCTCGACGGGAACGCCGCCCACCGAGAGCAGTTCAACCGCTACAAGGCCGAACTGGCCAATGTCGTATTCACCGACTACCTCGACTTCCATTTCTACGAAGACGGGCACTTCGTGGCCAAGTGCCGCATCGCGGACGTGGATGGAAGCCGCATAGCCCCCGCCACGCCGGAAGAGCTGGAGCGGTTCGCCGGACTCCTCCGCCACTTCGCCGAAGTGGCTCCCCGACGCATCGCCTCGCCATCCCGCCTTGCCCGTCTCATGGCCGGCAAGGCCAGGCTCCTCGCCCGCGCCGTGGCCGCCACGCTAGAGGCCGACACCGCCCTGGAGTCTTCGCTCGGCGTCCAGATGCGGGCCTTTCGCCAGTGGCTTGTCCACGACCTCGACGCTAAGTCCTTTGCCGACGTTTACGCCCAGACTATCGTCTATGGGATGTTCGCCGCGCGCTTCCACGACGCCACCCCGGAGAACTTCTCCCGCCTGGAGGCCGCCTCGCTCATCCCCCGCACGAACCCGCTGCTCAGGCGGCTCTTCCGCGACCTCGACGAATACGTGGACGATTCCATCGCCTGGATCGTCGATGACCTCGTGGCCCTCTTCGCGGCATCCGACGTGGCCGCGATTCTCAAGGACTACGGCAAGGCCGGCGGCCAGGCAGACCCGCTCCTCCACTTCTACGAGGACTTCCTCGCCGCATACAACCCCGGCCTCCGCAAACAGCGCGGCGTCTGGTACACGCCCCTGCCTGTCGTCCGCTTCATCGTCCGCGCCGTGGACGCCATCCTGCGGCGCGACTTCGCCCTCCCGGCGGGGCTTGCCGACGCATCGAAGGTTCGTGTGCGGGTTGTGAACGACGACCAGGCAAAAAAAGGCGACGCCAGTTTCCTTGAACGCGAGATGCACCGCGTCCAAATCCTCGACCCGGCAACCGGAACCGGCACATTCCTCGCCGAGGCCGTGCGCCTCATCCGCTCCAAGTTCGCGGGACAGGAGGGGATGTGGCCGGGCTACGTCCGCGACCACCTCGTGCCGCGCCTCAACGGCTTCGAGATACTGATGGCCTCCTACGCGATGGCTCATCTCAAACTCGACCTGCTGCTCGGCGGGCCGGACGAGCGCCTCCGCGTCTTCCTCACCAACTCCCTTGAGGAGTTTTCCGAAACCATCGGCACCCTCTGGGCCATGGAACTCTCCAACGAGGCGCGGGAGGCCGATTTCATCAAGCGCGACTGCCCCGTCATGGTCGTCATGGGCAACCCGCCATATTCGGGCGAAAGCCAGAACAAGGGCGCGTGGATCATGCGCCTGATGGAGGACTACAAGGTCGAACCCGGCGGCGGACGCCTGAAGGAGCGCAACCCGAAGTGGCTCAACGACGACTACGTGAAGTTCATCCGCATGGCCCAGCACTACGTCGAGCGCAACGGCGAGGGCGTCGTCGCCTTCATCAACCCGCACGGATTTCTCGACAACCCGACATTCCGGGGGATGCGCTGGCGGCTGATGCGGGCCTTCGACGAAATCTACGTCCTCGACCTCCACGGCAACGCCAAGAAGAAGGAGACTGCGCCCGACGGCTCCAGGGACGAGAACGTCTTCGACATCATGCAGGGCGTGAGCATAAACGTCTTCGTGAAGAAGAGTCGTCTGCGGCAAAAGGAATCGCTCGCTACCGTTCACCACGCCGAAGTCTTCGGCACCCGCGAGGCCAAATACGCCTTCCTCGACGGCCACGGCATTGAAGACGTCGAATGGCGCGAACTCCACCCCGACGCGCCTTACTGCTTCTTCGTCCCAAGGGACTCCAGCGGCGAAGAAGAATACAACAAGGGATTTCCCCTTGACGAACTCTTCCCCGTGAACTCCGTCGGCGTTGTCACCGCCAACGACAGTGTGCTAGTGGCCACCGACAAGCCAACGCTGCGCACCCAAATAAAAGCTGCATTTGGCGAAGACGCCGACGAAGCAAAAATCACTAGCGTGTCATACCGTCCGTTCGACAAGCGATGGCTTTATTACGACACCGGCAAGATTGAGCGGCCTCGCGTGAACGTGATGTCACATATCCTCGGCAAAGACAACATTGCCCTGCTTTCCTGCCGCCAAGTGGTCGGCAACGAATGGCATCACGCATTTGTCGCCGATGGCATCGTTGATGATTCTTGCGTTTCCAACCGATCTCGTGAGCGCGGATATATTTTCCCTCTCTACCTTTACAGCGACGGGCTGGACGGCCTTGGGCGGACGCCGAACCTGAACGCGGGAATCGTGGCGAAGATCGAGGCCGCAATCGCGCAAAAGATTTCGCCGGAGGACATCTTCCACTACATCTACGGGGTGCTGCACATGCGGGAATACCGCGAGCGCTACCGCGAGTTCCTAAAGGTGGGCTTCCCGCGCATCCCGTATCCAAAAGACGGGGAAGAGTTCCGCAGCCTCGCGGCTGCCGGCGGGAGGCTCGTCGCGGCGCACCTCCTCCGCTCGCCAGAGGTGAACTACATGTTCAGCCCGGTTGCCGCCTTCCCCGTGGCCGGAAACAACGTGGTGGAGATTGTCAATTGTTGCCAATGTGAAAATGTTGCCAATGCCAAGTCCAATTGCCAATCGGGAAACGAAAAATTGGAAACTGGCAACATTGGGACTGGCAACACTCCCACATTGGCAACACTCCCAGATACTCTCCGCATCCGCATCAACGCCACTCAATACTTCGACAACGTCCCCGCAACCGCCTGGGAGCTCTTCGTCGGCGGCTACCAGCCGGCGCAGAAGTGGCTCAAGGACCGCAAAGGCCGCACACTCTCCACTGACGAAATCCTCCACTACAAGAAAATCGTCCTCGCCCTCGCCGAAACCGCAAAACTCCTCGAAACATAGAACCTTCAACCTTCAACCTTTCAACCTTTCAACCTTTCAACTTCTCAACTTTTCAACTTCGATCCAACCATGAACAGAATCGCACTATTCGCAGGCCAGGGAGCCCAGTTCGTAGGCATGGGCGCGGACCTCATGCCACTTCCGGAAACCGCCAGCCTCTTCGCAAAGGCTTCCGAGATTCTCGGCTACGACCTCGCCGCCCTCTGCCGCGAGGGGCCAATCGAGGCCATCACCGCCTCCGACAAGTGCCAGCCGGCAATCTTCGTCGTAAGCGCAGCCTGCTACACAGCCTTCAAGGCGCGCCACCCCGAAGTCACCTTCGACGGCTGCGCCGGCCTCTCCCTTGGCGAGTGGACGGCCCTCTGGGCCGCCGGCGTCGTATCCTTCGAGGACGCCGTCCGCATCCTCGCCGCCCGCGGCAAGTTCATGCAGGAAGCCTGCGACGAGCGGCCGTCCGGCATGGCCAGCATCCTTTCGCTCCCGGCGGAGAAGGTCGCTGAAATCGCCGCCGACTGCGGCGTATTCGTCAGCAACATCAACTCCCAGGCGCAGATCAACGTCGCTGGCGAGAAGGAGAAGGTCGATAAGGCCGTCGCGGCCGCATTTGCCGCTGGCGGCAAGGCGATTGTCCTCAACGTCGCCGGCGCCTTCCACTCCCCCTTCATGCAGCCGGCGCGCGACAAGCTCGCGCCAGTGCTGGAAGGCATCGCCTTCTCCGCGCCGAAGATTCCGGTCTTCTCCAACGCCACTGGCGCGGAGCACTCCGCCGACCCGTCGGAAATCAAGGCGCGGATGCTTGAGCAGATCACCGGAACGGTGCGCTGGCTCGACTGCATCCTCGCATCTGGCGCACACGAGTTCGTCGAGTTCGGCCCAGGCAAGGTCCTCTCCGGTCTCGCCCGCCGCATCGACAAGCAGAACAAGGTCGCCAACATCCAGGATGCCGCCGCCATAGCCGCCTGGGCGTAGCGCGAAGCGGCAGGCGGCGCGGTGCGCAGTTTTCCTTTATGAAACCCGCGAGAAAAAAGGCGTTCAGCACCACCGCCAAGAAAACCGTCCTGATGCTCTCCGTCAAGGGCGACACGTTCGCCCAAGAGGGATTTGCCATCGCCCGCAGGGAGGCTTTGCGGCGCCGCTGGGAGTTGTTTTCGGCGGAGGTCTTCCGCGACGCCGGAGGCACCATGCGGCTGCTACGCGCGTCGCGGGGCGCTGACTCCGTTGCAGACCTCATGGCCCTGCTGAAGCCCGATGGCCTTGTGGTCTGGGGCACCGCATCCTCGGTCCCCGAAGTGCGCCGTGCCGCCGACGCCGGACTCCCCGTGGTCTTTGTCAACCGAAACCGCAAGGACGACGCATCTGGCCACCTTGGCGGCGTCTGCGTCTGCTGCGATCCGACCTCCATAGCCACAGTTGCATCTCGCGTCCTTTTTTTCTCCGTCGCCTGCGACGACTTCGCATTTGTCCCGTATCCCGGCGAGCTTTCATGGAGCCGCGAGCGCGGCGACGCCTTCGCCCGCTGCGTAGCCGTCGCCGGCAAGCGCCTCCACCGCTTCGCCCGTCCGCATGCCGACATCCCCGGCGCCTCTGAGGAGCTTGAGCGCTGGCTGGAGGCACTGCCGAAGCCCTGTGGCGTCTTAGCCGCCAATGACAGCGTCGGCGAGGAGGTTCTTGGCGCCTGTGTCCGGCTCGGCATCGCCGTTCCGGATGAGATTGCCGTCATCGGCGTGGACAACTTCGTCCATATCTGCGAATCGACGACGCCCACGCTGTCCAGCATCGCAACGGATTCAGCGGAGGAGTGTCGCGTGGCTGTCGAACTGCTGGACAAGTGGATGGCGTCGCCGCGACGCCCGCCGCGCTCCCGCGTCGTGTCCGTGCGCGGCGCCGTCCTGCGCGCCTCCACGCCCCACGCCCGCGACAGGCGCGTCGCCCGCGCACTGGAGTTCATCCGCCTCCATGCCTGCGAGGAGAAGTTCGGCCCCCGCGACATCGTGCCTGTCATGGGAGTATCCCGCACCCTCTGCGACAAGCTTTTCCGAAGAGCGTGCGGCCACACCATCCTCGACGAAATCCACGCTGTCCGCCTTTCCCGCGCCAAGGAACTGCTCGCCGACGGGATAGCGCCAGACGCCGTTGGCGCAAGGTGCGGCTACGCCTCACACGATGACTTCCGCCGCGTCTTCCGCACACGCCTCGGCACGACCATCAAATCCTGGCTGAACCATTCGGCCGTTTAGTCGTTTTGTCGTTTTGTCGTTCGGTCGTTTTGACATGCGACATGCGACAAGCGACATGCGGTTTTCGACATGCGACATGCGACATGCGACTTTCAACTTTCGACTTTCGACTAATGACTTTCAACTTTCGACTCCCCTTTTCTATTTGTCTGAAATTTGGTTTTTGATTTGTCCGCACAAGTGCGGCTGATTGGCGTATAATATTTCCAAACCTTAAAAAGGAGAACGCATGAACAAATCATCCAACGCAACTGTCACCCGAATCCTGCGCGGCCTCGCGGTCGCGGCCACCGGCCTGGCTCTCGGCGCGTATGCCGCCGTTACGCCAGTGATTGTCGGCGACACCTACACCTTCACTGTCGCCAGCGGCACTGAGACTTACACCACAGCCCTCTCTGGCGCAATCAAGGTCGTGAAGGAAGGTGCGGGGACTCTCGATCTTGGCTCCGGCGCCAACACCTTCACCGGCGGCATCGAGGTGAAGGGCGGCACGCTCCAAGGAACACTTACGGCACTTGGCGGAAAACTGAACGTCGATATCGGAACAGAAGCGCCTCAGCCGCTTGTGAGCGTCGCGGATGGCGCAACGCTCTCCATCGTCAGCACGACCTGCGACGGCACAAAAACGGCGCGCCTTGCCAAGGAGCTTCGCGTGGCAGGAGCGGGCGTCTCCTCGCTTGGCGCGGTGCAGCGTCCGAGTGGCAGCGGCTCGATGCACCAACTCTTCGACAAGATCACGCTCACGGGAGACACCACTTTTTCGGCTGTCCAGCGCTGGGGCTTCGGTCGGAGTTCAACGCTTGACATGGACGGACACACGCTCACAATCATCGGGGGGGCGAACTTTGAACTCTACAGCGGCGCCGTCACGGTCGAGAAGGCCGGAAAGATTATCCTCGCTTCAGGCAAGTTCCTGATGCAGGGCGAGTTCACAGGGGACACAGGCGACATCCAGCTCAACGGCGGGACATTCCAGCTGTGGGGGCGGACAGTGCCCCTTTCCTGGCCCGTTTCCGTGGCAAAGAACGCGACGATGCTTGCAGGCGACGGGACAGCCCGCAACAGGAACATCGTTTCTGGGGATATCACGCTCGGCGCCAAGTTAACCCTGAATCTTGACAACGCTGCCCGCATCGCCACCCTCGCCGGCGACATCGACGGTCCGGGCGAACTGCTGATGAACAGCGCCGGAACGCTCTATGTCACCGGCAGGGTTGACCGGACAATCGGCGCGTTCACGCAATCGAAGGGCAATGTCGTCCTTGAAAACGCCGGCAAGTTCTGCGTCACGAACTGGACCGTCGGCACACAGGGATTCCGGCCCACCACGCCGGCGGCGAAGGTCTCCGGAGCCTGGTCGGCAGTCCCGCGCCTGACGCTCGTGGGCGGCTCGCTCTTCACCATGCCGGAATCCGCTTCTGGCAACACCCCGGCGACGGAGAAGCACCACCTCTTCGTCGGCGGCGCGGCGTCC
>JAGCUY010000228.1 GCA_017962605.1 Kiritimatiellia bacterium
GGAAAATGGAGAATGGAGAATGGAAAATGGAGAATGGGGAATGGAAAATGGAGAATGGAGAATGGGGAACGGGGGAAGAATGTGGAAATGATGCGCAGGATGTGGCGCAGTTTGGTAGAATAGATAACCCTAATTTTTCAACGTGAGGAGTGGATATGAGCGATAACAACAACGAGCAGGCCGTCCGCGAGGATGCGGCCCAGGCTGGCGTAAACCAATACCGCGAGCAGCGCATCAAGCACCTTGAAGCGCTTGCAGAGCTGGGCTATTCGCCCTTCGGCAGGGCCTTCGAGCGCACGGCGCGCCTGTCCGACTTGCGCGAGCCTTTTGAAGAGGGGCGCGAGGTAACTGCCGCCGGCCGCCTCACCTCCATCCGTTCGATGGGCAAGAGCGTCTTCGCCGACCTCAACGACGGCTCCGCCAAGATGCAGCTCTATGTGGGCAAGAAGAACCTCGGCGACGATCCTTTCAAGGCCTTCGGCCTCCTCGACATCGGCGACCATGTCGGCGTCAAGGGCACCCTCTTCGTAACCCGCACCGGCGAGAAGACTATCCAGGTTGCGGAGTGGACGCTCCTCTCCAAGGCGGTCCTGCAGCCGCCGGAGAAGTTCCATGGCCTCCAGGACACCGAAGAGCGCTATCGCAAGCGCTATTTGGACCTCGTGGCAAACCAGGATGTCCGCGAGCGCTTCAACAAGCGCATCGCAATCGCGCGCGAAACCCGCCGCTACCTGGAGAGCCTCGGCTTCCAGGAAGTCGAGACGCCAATGATGCAGCCGCAGGCCGGCGGCGCGGCCGCCAAGCCATTCATCACCCACTACAACGCCCTTGACCGCGACATGTTCATGCGCATCGCGCCTGAACTCTACCTCAAGCGGCTTCTCGTCGGCGGCTTCGACAAGGTCTTCGAGTTGAATCGCGACTTCCGCAACGAGGGGCTCGACCGTTCGCACAACCCCGAATTCACCGTTCTCGAAGTCTATGAGGCATACGGCGACGTGAACTCGATGGTGCGCATCATCGAGGGGCTGATCCCCCACCTCTGCGAGACGGTTCTCGGCACGATGAAGGTCGAATACGGCGAGGCGAAGGAAGTCCTCGACTTCACGCCGCCCTACCGCAAGGTGCGCTACGCCGACCTCGTGAAGGAGCGCATGGGGGCAGACTGGTTCGACATCCCCGCGGCAGAGGCCGCGAAGCGCGCCGAAGAGGCCGGATGCGCCGTGAACCCGGCGTGGAACCACCTGATGATCACCCACGAGGTTTACGACAAGCTCATCGAGAAGACGCTGCGCCAGCCAACCTTCGTGATGCGCGTGCCGCACGAGTTCGTGCCGCTGGCCAAGACCTGCGTGGACGACCCGACGGCGGCCGACGTGTTTGAGTTCGTCGTGGCGGGCAAGGAACTCTGCCCCGGCTATACAGAGCAGAACGACCCCTTCGAGCAGCGCAAGGCCTTCGAGGTGCAGGCCGGCGAGGACCTGGCCAAGATCGACGAAGACTTCATCTGCGCCCTTGAGCACGGCATGCCGCCAGCCGGCGGACTCGGCATTGGCTTCGACCGCCTGGTGATGATGCTTACCGGCACCGAGATCATCAGGGACGTGATTCTGTTCCCGCAGTTAAGGAACTGAGTAAACAATGTGGAAATGTGAAAATGTGGAAGAGGCCAATAGCCAACAACCAATGAAAAAAGCAGCTATTTCTTTTCTGTTCACTTTTGCGGCCATCGTCGCCTTTGACGCGAGCGCGGTAACCCTGCCGCACATATTCGGCAACAACATGGTCCTGCAGCAGGGCCAGAACGTGCCTGTCTGGGGCAAGGGCGCACCCGGCGAGAAGATCACCGTGGCTTTTGCCGGGCAGAAGGAGAAGACGAGGGTCGGCGCGGACGGCAAGTGGCGCATTGACCTGAAGCCCCTCAGGGCCAGCGCCGTCGGCGCCGAATTCGTCGTCAAGGGTGAGAACGAGATCGTTCTCACCAATGTCGTCGTCGGCGAGGTATGGTTCTGCTCGGGGCAGAGCAACATGGAGTTCACCATGAGCGAGCGCCGCAAGGTGAAGGACTGGGAGAAAGAGGTCGAGTCCGCCAACTGGCCGCTGATCCGCCACTTCAGAGTCCAGCACAAGGTCGCGGATGCGCCGCTTGACGATGTTTCCGCCGTATGGGTTGATACGACGCCCAAGACGATTCCGCCTCAGAGCGCCGTGGCCTTCTTCTTCGGCGAAACCCTCCACAGGGAGCTGGATGTGCCAGTCGGCCTCATCAACTGCTCCTGGGGCGGTACCCGCATCGAGCCTTGGACTCCGGCGGGCCACGCGGACGACCTCTGGCTGCTCCAGAACATCAGGAAATGGGATAGGCCGCATGATGTCCCGACCGTTCTCTGGAACGGCATGGTGGCGGGCCTCGTCCCCTTCGCCATCAAGGGCGCGATCTGGTATCAGGGCTGCGCCAACATGGGCGAAGGCAAGTTGTATCTCGACAAGACCGTTTCGCTCGTCCGAGGCTGGCGCCGCGAATGGGGCCAGGGCGATTTCCCCTACTTCCTCGTGCAGCTTGCCCCCTATTCCTACGGCAACGCCAACGACACCAGGCTGCCCGTTTTCCAAGAGACGCAGGCATGCGTTCCAGATGCCGTCCCCAACAGCGGCTACACCGTCATCAACGACGTAGGCGACGTGAACGACATCCACCCGACTGACAAGCGCACCGTGGGCATGCGCATGGCCGACCAGGTTCTCGACCGTGTTTACGGGAAGTTCGTGCGCCCATGGAAGACGCCCGTGGCAAAGGCGATGCGCGCCGAAGGCGCAAAGCTGCGCGTTTCCTTAGAGAACGCCGACGGGCTCAAGACGCGCGACGGCCTCGCCCCGACCTGCTTCGAGATTCGCGCCATTTCCGGCCTTTGGGTTCCGGCGACCGCCGAAATCCAGGGAACGGAGGTCGTCGTTTCGGCGGAGGGCGTGGAGGCGCCGCTGGGCGTCCGCTTTGCCGGCCACAACGGCTCAACGCCGAATCTGGTCAATGGATACGGGCTTCCGGCAGGTCCATTCCGCTTCAGCAACCCATGCCCGATTGGCGCGGCAGAGGCCCTTCCGGCGGATGACGGATATGTCTGCGTCCAGCGCTACGACATCCCCGTGAACTGCGACTTCAGTAAGGATGTTCCGAAGACCCTCACTTCGGTCGAGGGCGTGAAGCGCGTTGGCTATCTGCTGGAACTCCAGGACAAGGACGGCGACACTACCTTCGCCTTCGCGGAAATGGACGCCTTTGCCGAGAGCAGCGACGAGTTGGTTCTGCGCGGCGAGCCTAAGCCCGCCGACGTGCGTGCGCAGGTGGCGAATCTCCGCGTCAGGACAAACGCATCGATACCTACGGCAAACGGCACCGACGGCTTCGTCGAGTTCTACGGAAGCAACTACGGCGCGGCAACGCAGCCTGTTCCGGCCGGCGGCGACAAGGCCAAGTACGACTTCAACGACACGCCGGCGCCCAACGCCGTGCAGGGGCTTGGCTATGGCTGCCTGCAGGTGCATGACCTGAAGTCAAAGACGACTGTGGTCGCCTTCAACCACTTCAACAACGCCGGCGTGCCATGCGACGTGGGCATTGGAAACTCAAAGGGCGAACATCCTGACTGGACGTTCGCCCGCAATGCCGGCGCCTGGCAGGCGCGCCGCATTTCCGTGTGGGTGAAGTAAGGATTGGGCTAGGTAACGCAGCTTACTTTATGGCCTGGGCGCCCTTGCCGTCCATGGCGCCGAAGAGCTTTAGCGCGTCCTCAAGCGGATAGCGGTTGCCGAACATATCGACCTTCGATACGATTGTGCCATGCTGCGGAAGGCCAAGGGCCTGGCGGAAGGCGTTGAGGCTGCCCGCGTTCATCGTGGCCGTCTCGGAATACTTCATCGAGAGGAAGGCGTTCAGGAAGTCGGCATTGATGCGGTCCTTGAAGACGGCGGGGTCGGTGAGGGCCACGTTGTCCTGCGCGGATTCGACGCCGTAGTTGTCCTCGATGTCGTCCTCGAACTCGTCAACCGTAACCTTCACGACGCTGGGGGACTTCGTCATCTGGGCGTCGGACTGGCGGTTCAGGAAGAAGACGTTTCCATCCATCGTGATGCTCTTCTTCTTGTCGTTGCCCTTGGTGTTGTCCCAGCCGGTGAGGACATTCAGGCCGAGGATGTTGTCCTCGACAACCGATGTGACGTTCTCGGTGGTGCGGATGCCGAAGCCCATGTCGGAGAGTTCGCTCGTGCGACTCCAGGTGAAGAGGACGGTGTTGTTCTTGAACGTCCACTCGACGGCGCCCTGCTGCTGGTTGGAGGAATAGACGTTTGCGCCGACCATGAGGTTGTTGCAGAAGACGTTGTTCTCCATGACGACCTTGCCCTTGAACCAGTTGATGTTCATGGCGATGTTGCCGGCGTTGAGGAAGAGGCAGTTGCGGAAGGTGATGTCACCCTCGATGCGGTTTGCCGTGGCCGAGTGGACGAGATAGCGCTTCGAGGAGGGGAATGGGGTGTCGCCCTTGGCTGGTGGCTCGAGCCACATGCCCGTTTCGACGCCCTCGGGCTTGCCCTTGACGGGGTGGTAGCTCTGCGCCTGGCCGTCGTCGAAGATTAGGCCGTCGAAGACCATGTTGACGCCTTTGGGGGCGGGTCGGGCCATGTCGAACTGGATGGTGAAGATGCCGAGGCCGGTGCCCTTCTTGTCGTTGTTCTCGTTGAGGGGCTGGAACATCGTGCGGTGGACGAGCGGGTCGCGGGTGGCGAAGTCGGGCGAATATCCGCCGACGATGGAGACGGCCTTGTCGATCAGGAACCAGTTGCACTTGGCGTTGCCAGGATAGACGCCCTCGGCGAGGTAGATGGTGTCGCCGTCCTCGGCCTTCTGGAGGGCGTGCCAGAGGTTTTTGAGGGGCGCCTCCTTGTTGCCGGCGTTTTTCTTGGCGCCGGTGGAGAGTGATACGTAGATGTCGCCGGCCAATGCCGTCGAGGTTGCGATGGCTGCTGCCGCCGCGATGGTGATGATGCGTTTCATTTGTAGATGTTGACCTTTCGAAAGGGATTATAGCACATCGCCTTACATTAGGTCGATGTCCTGGGTGACGCCGGGTTCGGTGAAGTCGTCGCCGAGGTCGGAGGCGGCGGTGATGGTGCGGCTGCCGTAGATTACGGCGCGGACAAGGCTGGGAACTGGCAGGGTCGTCACCACCGACAGGATGATGATGGCGTTGAAGAACTGCGGGTCGAGGATGCCAAGCCCCTTGCCGATTGCGGCGGCCGTCAGCGTCGCCGAGAGCTGGGGAACGGTCATGAGGCCGGCGGCGAGACCGGCGCGTTCCTTGAAACCGGTCATGCGCATCGCGAGGAAGCCGGAGCCGATTTTGGTGCCAATGAGGACGATTACCGTGAGCAGCACTTTCGAGAAGGAGCCGGCTTGCGCGAAGACGCGGAAGTCCGACTTCATGCCGATCGACACGAAGAGGAAGGGAATCAGGAAGCCGTAGCCGATGCTCTCGAATCTCTTGAAGAGAAGCATGTCCTGCTGGCGTACCACCCTTGACAAACCCAGCCCCGCGATGAATGAGCCGACGATGAAGTTGATGCCGAAGAGCTCGCCGACGAGCGCCGCGACGAGGATGATCATAAGCATCAGCGTAATCATGAGGTCCTCGCTCATGTTCATGCGCCGGACGATCCACTTGCCGAAGCGGTGCACGGTGGTAACGGTCAATCCGAGATAGACGAAGACGATTCCGACGAATACGGCCAGGAAGTGGCGGCCGAACAGCTGGGCGTTGGAGTCAAGGAGCGAGAGTGAGCCGTTGATGACGTTGTGCTGGATGCCCATCTCCTGGCGGAACATCTGGACGGCGACGGCGAGCATGATGATAGAAAGGACGTCGGTGATGACGGTGGCGATGAGGACCGATGCCCCGAAGCGGGTCTGGGAGAGCTTCAGCTCGCGCATCACGGGAAAGACAATGCCCACGGAGTGCGATGCGAAGAGGGAGGCGTAGAGTATCTGGCCGGGGAAGGCGTCGGGCAGGTAGTGGCGATAGACGAGGAAGCCGCCGATGGCGGGGATGAGGAAGGTGAGGATGCTCAGCGCCAGCACGGGGCGCTTGCAGGACTTGATCAGCTTGAAGTCGGCCTCCATGCCGGCGAGGGCCATGAGGAACATGAGCCCAAGCGAGCCGAGCATGTCGATGAAGCCGGTGAATGCCGAGGCGGTGGCGGCTGCTGCCATGGCGTTGCCGGCGGCGTCGGCGGGCGAGAGGAAGGAGACGAAGCGCGCAAGGCGCGGTATAAGCCCAATGCCGATGCCGGTGTCGCCGACGAGCATGCCGACCACCAGGAGGGCGATGACCGATGGGACGCCGATCCTGCGGAAAAGGAAAGGAATGACCGCCATGATTGCGGTCATTGCAAGGAAGAGAACTAAAAATGTCGCGTCGTTCATGACAATATTGTAGCAAAAAGGGGGAACGGGGAACAGGGAATGGAAGAAGGGGGAACAGGGAACGGGGAACAGGGAACGGGCGGTGGGGAAGAGGACTGGACACCAGTATGGCGATGTGGTAGAGTTGTATGGTTATGTCTCCATCGGAATTGAAGATCACCGATATCCGTTTTGCGGATATCGACGGCGCACCTAAGCGCTGCACACTAGTAAAACTTTACACCAACAAGGAGGGCCTTGTCGGATATGGCGAGGTCCGGGACGCCTCCTCCCGCACATACGCCGCGATGCTGAAGAGCCGCATTCTCGGCGAAAACCCTCTGAATATCGAGAAGGTATTCCGGCGCATCCGCCAGTTCGGCGGCGACTCCCGCCAGGCGGGGGGCGTCTGCGCCATTGAGCTGGCCTGCTGGGACATCGCCGGAAAGTTCTGGGGCGTTCCCGTTTGGCAGCTGCTTGGCGGCAAGTTCCGCGACAGCGTCCGCGTCTATTGCGACACCGACAGCGAAGGCGGCGGCCGCGACATGGGCCGCGCGCTCAAGGAGCGCGTCGCGCAGGGCTACACCTACCTCAAGATGGACCTCGGCATCGAGCTGCTCATGGATGTCCCCGGCGCCCTCTGCGCCCCGCTGGGATACCTTGACCACATGCGAGCCATGAAGCATGTCGTGAAGACGCCGCACGGCTCAATCGACCCTCGCGCCATGCGCGGCGAGGCATACGACCTCTTCAATACGGAGCACTTCCTCACCGGCATCCACATCACCGAGAAGGGCCTCGACTTCCTAGAAGGCTATCTGCGCGACTGCCGCGAGGAAGTCGGATACGAAATCCCGCTGGCCATAGACCACCTCGGCCACATCCCGCTGGAGGACTGCATCCGCCTTGCTCGCCGTCTGGAGAAATACAATCTCTCCTGGATGGAGGACGCACTGCCTTGGCAGCAGACGGAAATGTGGCGCCAGCTCCACGCCGCCACGACAGTCCCGCTGGGCACCGGCGAGGACATCTACCTGCTGAAGAACTTCAAGCCGCTGCTTGAGAGTGGCGCGCTGGCGGTCGTCCACCCGGACCTGCTGACGGCGGGCGGCATCGGCGAGACGAAGAGGGTAGGGGACTACGCAGAAGAGTGCGGAGTCCAGATGAACATCCACATGGCGGAGTCGCCGATCACGGCGATGGCGGCGGTGCACGTGGCCGCCGCGACGCGCAACTTCATGGCGCTTGAAATCCACTCCGTCGATGTGCCATGGTGGAAGGACCTTGTAGTTCCGGCATTTGATATCGAGAAGGGATTTGTGAAAGTTCCTGACGCGCCGGGCCTCGGCATTGAGGCGCTGAACGAGGACCTCATCAAGGAGAAACTGCATCAGGACTTCCCAGAGGCATGGGCTCCGACCGACACCTGGGACAAGGAGTGGGCCAACGACCGCCGTTGGTCGTAAATGGACAATCGCAATCACTTAGCCATGAGCAAAGAAGCAAACAACTTTCTGGTCGCCCAGTCGGGCGGCCCGTCGATGGTTATCAACCAGTCGCTCGTAGGTGCTGTGCTTGCCGCTGCCGAAGACAAGCGCGTAGGCGCGATCTACGGGGCGCGCCACGGAATCCGCGGCATCCTCGACGGCGACATCATCGACCTCCGCGACGTCAGCCGCGAACGGCTCGAGCGCATCGCCGCAACGCCGTCGTCGGCGCTGGGCTCGGTGCGCATGAAGCCGACGCCTGAAGACTGCGCCAGGATATTCGCCCGCCTCCGCGAGCTGGGCGTCCGCTGGTTCCTCTACATCGGCGGCAACGATTCGGCGGAGACGGCCGACATCATCGGCCGCGAGGCTGAGAAGTCCGGAGAGGAGCTGGTGTGCTTCCATGTGCCCAAGACGATTGACAACGACCTTCGCGAGAATGACCACACGCCTGGCTTTGGCTCGGCGGCGCGCTTCGTGGCCTCGGCCTTCATCGGCGACGACCTCGACAACCGCGCGCTTGGCGGCGTGAAGATCAACATCGTGATGGGGCGCAACGCAGGCTTCCTGACGGCGGCCTCGGCGCTTGCCCGCCGTGCGCCGGGCGACGGCCCCCACCTGATTTACCTGCCGGAGCGCCCGTTCTCCGCGAAACGCTTCGCGGATGACGTGATGCGCTGCATCGAGCGCCACGGCCGCTGCGTGGTGGCGGTTTCCGAAGGCATCGCCGACGAGAATGGTGTGCTGATAGCCTCGCAGTTCTCAAACGAGCGCGACTCCCAGGGAAACCTCCAGCTGGGTGGCAGCGGCGCACTTGGCGACGCCCTTGCCTCGCTACTGAAGCGCGAGACGGGCGGCGCGGTGAAGCGCGTCCGCGCCGACACCTTCGGCTACCTCCAGCGCTCATTCCCGGGCGTGGCGTCGGTTACCGACAGCCGCGAGGCCCGCGCCGTTGGCGAGGCGGCGGCCAGCGCCGCGCTCTCAGGCA
>JAGCUY010000229.1 GCA_017962605.1 Kiritimatiellia bacterium
CGACAAGAAAGCCATCACCGAGGAGAACTTCCTCGACGTCTTCGACTACTGGGACGGGCTTTTCGGCGCCTACGTCCGCAACGGGCGGAAGTCGTCGGAATACTTCTTCGCCGACATCGAGCAGGGGAAGTCCATCGTCGCGCAGGACGGCCAGGTGCTCTTCTCCGTGAGCGGCGCCGAGGGCTACATCCCGAAGACGCTCCAGCCCGAAAAGTACCGCCACTTCTGGCAGAACTACGAGAAGGTGCCGCCGCCCGCGATGACGCGCATCCGGCAGAAGGCCGACCGCCTCACCGAAGACTTCCGCCGCCGCTTCACCGGCGAGTTCTACACGCCCGTCGAGTTCGCCGCCAAGGGCCTCGACTACCTTGAGCGCACGGTTGGCCGCGAGTGGTGGAAGTCCGGCGAGTACCGCTTCTGGGACATGGCCGCCGGCACCGGCAACCTCGAATTTGAACTGCCGTCCTCCGCGCTTCCCTACTGCTACATCTCCACCCTCGAAGCGGAGGAGGCGCGTTATTGCCAGAAGATTTTTCCTTCTGCGACGTGCTTCCAGTACAATTACCTCGCGGACGATGTTGCCGCGCTTGGCGACGCGCTTCCTCTTGGCTATGTTCGCAAGATGCCGCCGAAGCTTGTTGCCGATCTTGCAAACCCGGAGTTGAAGTGGGTAATTTTCATCAATCCTCCGTTCGCAACCGCAAACAACGTGGGCGACAATACCGGCAAGCAGTCGAAAGACGCGGTTTCGATGACTCCTATACGTTCCTTGATGAACGCCGAAAACTATGGCGAGGCGAGCCGCGAGCTTTTTACGCAGTTCCTGTTCCGCATCTCCAAGGAGTTCAAGGATAAACAAGCCCATCTCTGTCTGTTCTCGCCGCTAAAATACCTCAACTCCAACAATGACCAGAAAATACGCGACGGTTTCTTCCAGTACCAGTACGAGCGAGGCTTCATCTTCCCAAGTAAGGCGTTTGCAGGCACGACCGCGCAGTTTCCCGTTGGATTTCTCGTCTGGAACCTCGCAAAACGGAAACATCTTTCTGAGCAGGAGATAGCGCTCGACGTTTTCAACCTCGACGTCGAGAAGGTCGGCACGAAGCGCGTTCCCTCCGTCAGCCGCGACCAGATGCTCAACAAGTGGTGCCCGCGCCCGAAGTGGGACGGCAAGTCCGTCATGCCGACACTCTCCAGCGGCATCAAGGTGATGGACGAGAACAAGGACAAGCGCAACCACGTCGCGCCGGGCTTCATCTGCTCCGTGTCGAGCAAGGGCGACGACTTCCAGAACCAGAACAGCGTGTTCATCCTCTCCGCGCCCTACGCCAACGCGGGCGCTTTTTCCGTGACGCCGGAGAATTTCGAGCGAGCGATGGTCCTCTATGCGGTGAAGAAGATCCCCGAAAAGTCCTGGTCGAACGACAAGGACATGTTCTACGCGCCGACAACTAAATTGGAAAGCCACAAAGAACGCAAAGAGCACAAAGACTTTGCGAACTCTGCGTTCTTTGCGGCTGAAAAAACGGACGCGGCGACGGGTCTCCCATCCGAGTTCGTCGCGGACTGCGTGGTGTGGGCGGCGTTCTCCAACAAGAACAACTGCGCGGCGTTGAAGGATGTGGAGTACCAGGGCGACGTGTGGCAGATACCCAACCAGATGTATCCGTTCCTGTTGGAGGAAGTGCGCCAGTGGACATGCGCCCACGGCGACATCGCCGCGCAGCTTGCCGCCGCGAACGAAGACCGCTTCCTCGCGAAGTGGCTGGCTGTGAAAACTCTCTCTCCCGAAGCTCGCGCCGTGCTCGACGCGGCGCGGCGGCTCTACCGCGACTTTTACGCTAACCTCACGCATACGCCGTGGATGGACTGGAAGATCGAGACATGGGATGCCGGCTTCTATCAGATTCGAAATGCGATGAAATGCGTAGCGACGACGCCATCGTCGTCGCACGACGGCGAGGCGCCGTCGTTACATTCCGCCCATGACACCTTGCGCGCGAAGCTCCTGCCGCAAATCTACGCCCTCGGCTTCCTCAACCCCGACGTCGAGTATTTCGAGTGAACAGATGCAGGTCAGATGCCTGTGACCATGGTGTCACCGGCGGCGGCGGAGCGTTACGACCAGCGGGAAGTGGTCGGAGTAGCCCAGCAAGAAGTATGGCTCGCCCTTTTCCCTGTCGCGGCGCATGGGATATGGCACGCCGTATTCGCCCATCCTCATCCTGTCCTCCACATAGATGCGATAGGTGGTGAAATCGACGGCCCACGGCGAAGCCGGCTTCCCTTCCGGCAATAGCCCGCGCGACACGTTGATGGTGTCGAAGGAATGCCACTTCTTGTTCTGCGAATAGAAGAAGGTCCCGCGCCCGTCCTCCGGCAGCAGCGCCGAGAGGCAGAACAGCGAGTCGCCGCCTTCCAGCACCTCGGTAATGTTCGTCCTGAACATCGCGCAGTCAAGCGGGACGCGGTCGCCAATGCTGTCGTTGAAGTCGCCTGTCACCACAATGGCGGCGGCAGGGTCAGCCTCAAGGCGGCGCAAATATTCTTCGCGGACCTTGTCGGCCTGGACTTCCCGTTTCGCCGCCGATATCTTCGCGTTGCCGGTGCGCGACTTCCAATGGTTGCCAATCACGGTAAGCGTGGCGCCGTCGATTTTAAACTCCGCGCATGGCGAGGCATGCAGCCCCGGCGCGGCGTTGAGCCACTTCACCTTCCCCGGCTTGATGCGGGAGATCATCGCGCAGTCCAGCGCCCTAGGGTCGCGTGAGTCCTTGTGGACGACGAACTCCATCGGCCACTGGAAGGTCGCAGACAACACCTCCTGGAGGTCCTGGAGGACGCGGAGATTCTCGACCTCCTCGATGCAGAGGATGTCGGGTTTCATTGCGCTCACTATTTCGGCGACGTTGGTGAGTTTGAGACGGTAGCGAGCCTCGGTCCAATGCGCCCAGCCGCCGGACGAGAAAGAATCGTCGCCGGAAGTATCGGGGTCGTCCTCCGTGTCGTAGAAGTTCTCGGCATTCCACTGGGCGATCACGATTGCGTCGCGTGGCGGCGCGGGCGTTGAGGCCGCAGCGCTGGCCTCCTGCGCGGCATGTGGCAAAAGCGGAAGCAAAGCGCTAGCGAGCGCCAATGCCACAATAAAGTTCGACAATCTTGGCAGTCTAGTCATCATTGTTCTTAAGCAACGCCACGATTGCCGGCAGGACGGCATCATCGCCCTCTTTCGCCGCAAGCCTCATTTTGAAGTTGTCGGCGGTGTCCAGCGAAGCGGCGAGATTGCCGGAGAGCGTCTCCATTCCGCCGATGCCGTCAATGAAACCGATGAGCGAGCGCGTCGCTAGGCGCGTCAGGACGATGCCGCCGGCGGCCGGCGCGCTTTCGCGGCCAAAGGCGAGGCGGTAGTCGAGGAGCCCGCCGCCCGAACGCGCGAGCGCCGAGACTCCGCGCCGCAATGCTCCGCGCCCATCGCTCCACCCCAGCGCCCGCGCTTCCGCGAGGATGCCGAGCTGCCAGATGGTAAGCGCGTCGTTGCCCTTGCCGGAGGGCGAGTAGTCCCAGGAGGCGAAGGCGTTCTGCGAAGCGACGGAGAAGTCGAGTGCCCGCGCGATGGCGGGGGTCAGCCCCTTCCCGGCGCGGCTGGCGTCGTCGATAAGGGCGAAGGTGGCGAAGGCGTGGTTGTAGAGGGCGTGCGAACCCGGCGCGCCAAAGGAGCCGTCCTCGTTCTGCATGGCTTCCAGCGCGGCGACTGCGGCGGAGATGTTTTTCGCGTGAAGGACGGCGTCCTGACGCGATAGCGCCAGGGATGCCAGCGCCGTGAGGGCGGGACGGAAGGCCGCGTCTGCGCCCGGAGCCATCCAGGTGCCGTCGGGCGCCTGGCGCGATGCCAGCCAAGAGGCGGTGGAGGGGGAGGACGGGGGGGACGGCGGAGTCGATGGCGATGGCAGCGTCGAAATCTCCGGCGTAGGCAAAGGCGACGGCGAGGGTGTCGCGGATGACGGGGTGGTCGGGA
>JAGCUY010000230.1 GCA_017962605.1 Kiritimatiellia bacterium
CGCCATTGGAGGCGTTGCCGCCGGTCGCCGTGAGCGCGCCCTTGCCGGTGACGTAGAGCGTCATGTCGCCCGGCAGCTCGATGCCCGCGCCGCCGCCGAGGCGGCCGCCGACGTCGCCGGCGGCGCCGCCCGTCACCGTGAGCGAGGAACCCGCGGGGATGTCGATGACGACCCGCTTGCCGTTGTCCCCGCTGCCGGACTTCACCGTAATGGCGCTCTGCGACGTCGTGCCGGTGATCGAGACGTTGCCCTGCACGGTGTAGATCGTGCCGCCGAAAAGCTCCCTGGTCCCGGACGTGATCGTGCTGCGGCTCATCTCGCCGTTAGCCGTTGCGGCGGCGAACGCCGCGACAAGCAAAGTCGAAAAGTTGAAAGGTTGAAAGGTTGAAAAGAGCTTTTCGTTGATTGTTTTCTTCATGGTCCTTCCTTTCAAATTCAAGTTCGTTGGAAGTGTTGCCAGTGTGAAAGTGTTGCCAGTTCCAATGCTGCCAGTTTTCAATTGGCAATTGGGCTTGGTAATTGGCAACATTTCCACATTTTCACATTTCTCCTAGGGGGTGCCAAAGGCCGTGCCGTAAATCGTCTGGACGGCGCCGTCGTCGCCAGCGATCTTGCCGCCCGCCGGCACGATGACGTTGAACGCGCCGTCCTCGCCCTCGTAGGTGAGGATCATGTCGCAGGGCGTGGTCGCGGTGCCCGTCGTGTACTTGAAACTGCGCTCCACGAAGCTCACCGGCCAGTTCGGGCGGGCCGCCGTCACGTCGCGCACCGTGATTTTCGTCGTGCCGCCGCCGAGGTCGCGCGTCCAGTCCTTCACCTGCGTGAGGGTGCAGCTGGGCGGGAAGGCCGCAAGCGACGCGCCCTCCTGCACCGTGACGCCCCCGACGGCCGCGGCGCCGATATCGACGCCCTGCACGTAGGCGCCGGTCGGCGCATAGACGACATCCGCCGCCTTCGCGCGGACGGCGCGCGCCGCGCGCACCGAGGTGGGGAGCGTCTGACGCGGCTTGAGCTCCGGCGCGTTCGGCGGCGTGAGGCCGATCTCTGGCGTTCCCTTGATCGCGCCCATCGCGTCCGCGAGCGTGTAGCCGATGCCGTCGGGATCGTTCCCGTTCGCGTCGCAGAGCTCGGCGTAGAAGACGCCGTTCGTATCGACGGGGACGCGCATCGTCCGCGCCCAGAGCGCCGTGTCGGGCGCCGTCGAGTCGTAGAGGCGGAACGTCATCTCGAGCGACATGGTCCGCTCGTATCCGCCCGTCCGCTGCAACACGCCGCGGTAGGTCAGCACCTGCGGCACGTCGGCGCTGCTCGTCGCGGCGCACAGCACCGCAGCGAGCAGAGTTGAAAGGTTGAAAAGTTGAGAAGTTGAAAAGTTGAAAAGCACTTTTCCGTTGGTTTTGTTCTTCATGGTGTTTCCTCTTTCGTTCGATTGCCTTCGACTGCACTCGATTGCTGCCGATTGCTATCGATTGCTATCGACGGCCATCGACTGCTATCGACAAATCCTATTCCAGCGTCCTCGCCTTAAATACGCGCTTGAGCGTAAACGTGCCGACCGACTTGATCGGCCCCTTGGCGGCAAGGCCCGTCACTTCCCAGGTGACGACGCCGGAGGTTGTCTCGTCGGAAGAGTAGGGGAAGTTCACCGGCAGCGCGGGATCGCCATTCTCGTGCCACGAGAGTTCGAGGGTGTTTCCGATGCTCCAGAGTTCGGGCTTGATTGGATAGGCGTAGTTCTCGAAGTCGTCGCCCGAAGGCGCCTCGCCCCTGTAGTCGGCCGTCTTGCCGTCGTGGTCCGGGTGCCAGGCGTGGCGGAACGGGTTGTCGCTCGCCGTCGGTGCGATCGTCCACGTGAAAACCGTGTTTGTGCCGAACGCCGAACCGTCCGCCGCCGCGACGACGGGCGTATCGACGCTCATCATCACCGTCGAGATGCGCCTGGGGCTTTCGACCTCCGCCGGGACGTCCTCGAGGTTCTTGAAGAGCCGCGCCGTGCCGTTCGTGTCGATCCCCGCCGCGACGCGCTGGAGAAGCCGCGCCGTGCCGTTCGTGTCCACGTGCACCATGACGTTCATCTTCAGCGTCCCGCCGGCCGCGACCGGCGTCGGCGTCACATCGTCGATCCCGGAAACCTTCGTGAGGGCGATTTCGCCGATCCAGAGACCGGCCGGGTAGGCGGCGGTTCCGGCCTTCGCGGCTTCCACGGCGATCGGCAGGCGCACGCGCATCATGCTGCCGCCGAGATCCTCGATCTTCAGGATCGCCCCGTATTCCATGCCGTCCTCGAGACCTGCGCGGTCGAGGCTGAAGATCTGCTCCAGGACCTCGCCCGCTTCGAGCGAAAGTTCCCAGGAGACATTCTCCTCGACGTTCGTGTAGGACGGGGCGCTGATGGCATCGATGCGCGGAAGGCGGCGGGAGAGCGGCGGCGGCTCCTCGCCGGACGCCGAACGCTCAACCGTGAAGCGGAACAAGCGGGCCTTCGTGCCGCAGTTCTGGACGCGGAACACCGCAAAGTTCTCGTCAGAGCCGAAGATGACCCCGTCGCCACGGGCGCCGATCACGCCGGGCCAGTCGCCGTCCTTCGTCGCCGTGAGCGCGTACGCCATGCCGCCATGCAGCTTTGGGCTGGCGCCGATTGCCAGCGGAAGGAACGTCGGCGCGGCAGTTTTGTTCCCCCCGATCTGGTAGGTTGAGCCCGACGCCGTGCCAAAGGGGCCCTCGCCGAAATACGCCTTTGCGGTCGGGGTGGCGTTTGTGTCCGCCGAGACGCCCGCGAGATTCATGAAGCCAGTGTCGCTTGACGCGGTGCGCCACGTCTGCTTCGGCGCGGCGGGGACGCCGAGGAACTCACCCGACGACCATGCCTCCGTCGTGAGAATCACATAGACGCGACCGCCCGCGAGCGTGGACATCGTCGAGGCCGTCTCGTCGCCAGGGATCCACACGTGGTAGGAAACCGGCTTCTGCGAGATCTCAGTTCCGTCGTCCGCGAGCTGGCGCGTGGAGGAGTAGGCGTCCGAGTAGTAAGACGCGACGCGCACGACGGGTGCGCCGGCGAAGAAGTCGTCGCACACCGCGTTCGTCGGCGTCGATTCAAGGTAGATTGCGTTCCACCCCTTCGCGAGCGTCATCGTCTCCGCGATATGAGGCGTGGCGCTAGCCGTCGCCGTCATGGCGGCGCAAAGCGCCATTTCCAAAAGAATTGCCTTTCTCATTGTCTGTTCCTTTCGATTGCTGCCGATTGCCTTCGATTGCAGTCGATTTCTTTCAACCTTTCAACCTTTCAACCCCAAGCTTGAGGCGCGCTCAGCGTGCCTCAAGCTTGAAGAACTGGCTGGTCGCGCCCTCGGCGGGCACGACGTAAACTGTCGCCAGGCCCACGTCCTCCTCGTCGGCGGACGGCATAACCTGATCATGCTCTGCGCCAGTCTCGGAATTTCTGACGGGCTGGGTCGCCCACTGGGGATTCGTGAGCGAGAGCGTCGTGGCTACGCCATAGACATGACCGCCGGCATACTCGAAGCTGATCGCGTGGGGGGCGTTCCGTGGCGCGTTGTAGGCGGTAATCAAAAGCTTGTCCGATGGGTCGAAGGGATTCGTCCCCGCGCAGTATTCGTTGTAGTTCGACGCGCCGTCGTGGTCGTAGTCGGCAAAGGGGTCGTATTCGCCCTCGATCTCGTAGGCCTCCATCCACGGGGCGATCGTGTCGATGTATTCCTCAGGGACATAGACCGTCGTGTCCGGGGCGTCTTCCGAAGTGTAGCTTTGCATGTTGACGAAGGCGAGGGAGGTCGAAGACACGGTGTCCGCCTCGCCCACGACGATCGGCTCGACCGCGAGGGAGAGCCCCGAGTCCTGGATGAGTACGCAGTTCAGCCTGTCGCCGACGGCGGCCGTGGAGTCCGTCGCCTTCGTGGAGAGGGGAATCTCCAGCAGGAAGTTGTAGCCGTCGGCCGTCGGGTCCGCCACCACCGTCGATGCGATGACCGACCCGTTCGTAGAGACGGCCTGGATGGTCACGGCGGCGGACGAAGTCAGCACCTTGTTCCGCCAGTCCTTCAGCGTCCCTTTGACGAGGTGGGTTCCGACAAGGAAGTTCACGGCCGCGTTGCTTGTCGCGGCGAGCAGTGCCACAACTGCAACGCAGGTTGAAAAGTCGAAAAGTCGAAAAGTCGAAAAGCGCTTTTCAATTGATCTATTCATAGTAGTTCCTCTCTGTTTGACTGCAAAAAACACCCACAAGGCGCGGCGAGCCGTCGCGTCTTGGCTGCGCTGGCGGCCTTTGGCCGCTGGCGCAGAAGTTTGCCGCCCATCCTGACCCTGGTTTGTCTTTGGACGAGCGCGTATGTATATTATCAAATCAGAAGAGAGAACGCAAGGGGGCGAAATTCTCCAAACCTCCAAGGCGCTACTGCGCCAAACCTCGCCCAATCAGATAAGGCGACTTTGTGGCCATGGTCAATAGAGGAAGCCCAGAAGCCAGAGGGGAATCTTGTGTCCGATACCAACCTCAATGCCGTCTGCGGCGACGAAGCTGTCTGGTAAATCCCGGATCTGGTCAAATCCCTTGCCGGCGCCTCCAACCTCAAACAAATATTTGCCATCAACGAGGAAGTCGCCCTGCGAGGGATAGGTCACAAAATGGCCCGATGAGCGCAGCTGGTTCAGCGCAAAGGTCTCACGGGCGCATCCCGCCACTACTTCTGGAGCGAGCGCATGCATGAGATTGACGTTGTCGAGAAGAATCTTGTCAGGGCGGGACATGTTTTTCAAGGAGACCTTTTCAGCGGATAATAATTGAAGAAGGCCGGCGCGTTCCAGCGCCTTGAGCACTTTCAGACCTTGGTTTCTGTCTGTTTCAAGTTCGCGGTACAACTGTGCCATCTTTGGCGTCTGCGGGACGCTTTCGGCAAGGATGGCGAGCATCTTCTTGGCCTTCATGACCGTAGCAGGGGAAACGTCATCTATTGAGGGATAGTCAAATTCAAGAATCTGATTGACAGTCGCTTCGAGCCTTACACCGAATTCGGTCGCACCCTCTTTGTAAAAGGGGTAGCAGCCATGCGCAAGATATTTCGGGAAATGCTCGAAGATACGCACCTTCCCGCAAATTTCGGAGGCGATTTCGCGGTGGTTTTCCAGAATCTCCCCCAGGGGCAGCGGTGCAATGTCCATGACGCCTTCGAACTTCAAGTATTCGCGGAAAGAAAGGACGGGTAGAAAGTACGGGACTTGGCGCCGTGACAAATCGCCCCCCTCCGACTCCAGCCTCAACATGGACGAACCTGTGTAGATTATGTTTAGAGCAGGGTAGGCGTCGTAGATGTTCTTAACGAGCGTCTGCCATGTCTTCATGTGGTGGACTTCGTCAAGGAACAGATGCGTCCCGCCATGTTTCCAGTGCCAGTCGGCAAGGTCAAGGAGGCTATGTGTGGCAAACCAGATGCTGTCAAGGGATACATAGAGCGCCTTGTCGGTTTTTTTCGGGAAACTCTCCCTGATATGCTGCAAGACGAGCGTCGTCTTGCCAGTCCCCTTTGCGCCCTTAATGCAAAGAAGACGGTTGCTCCAGTTGATTGATGAATACAATTGGCGCTTGAACGACAGATTCGTTCCACGGACAAGTCTGTCCGAGGTTTCCACCAGCCGCTGCACATCCTTCTCTTCCATAATGACAACTCCTTATGCGAATGTCTCAAAGCATCATTTTTAGCCGAAAAACAATGTTTCCAGACACTGTTTTTCAAATAAAAACAATGCATTCAAACACTATTAATATATCATAAATGCATCTCGTATGCAAGCAACAAAAGCTGCGTTGTCAAGGCGAACGTCTGAATTCTCCAACAACTTTGATTCCCCGCCGCTACGAGCGCCCGTCACCACACAAAAGACCAAGGCGCTACTGCGCCAAACATCTAAACATCGCCCGAAGGGCTCAAACTTCCAAGGCGCAACGCGCCAATCTTCGGCGCGAAGCGCCCTACGCCCTCACGAATCACAAAACGAGAAATTTGTCCCAGACTTCCGGCAAGTCGGACTTCAAACACATCTACATGTCCTCGATCGAAAGCGCCTCATAAGCGATGGAATAGTCTTTGAATGCCCCTGTCGCACGAAGAAACGCCTTCGCCTTCTCCTGAAGCTGAAGCGGCGATATTCTTCTTGGATTCCTCTTGATTTCGGCAAATACTGCCCTCTTCTCCAATTCGTCTTCAGCAATTAGGTCTATTTCATTTTCTCCTTTTCTGTCCCACCAAGAACCTACTCTGGTAAATGACCCACTCTCCGCGAAACGCTGACGGAAAAAGCGTTCTAGCATCAAACCGGAAAACACTTCGTAATCGCGCTTCACCAATTCCTTTAACCTTTGGTTCGCACCAAGTTCCAGCATATAGCTGTATCTGGCTATGAAGCGGAACCAAAACAGGAAAAAGTTGTCATCTATTGCGTAGTGGACGTTTTTCGAACCCTGCTTGTCAAACAATGGCTGCTTCTTCGCCACGAGATCATAGTCGGCAATAAGGTTTTTCAGATATCCCCCGACTTCTCCGCCTCCTATGGCGGCCTCGATTTCGCTTCGCGAATTGTGACCACGCGCTATTGACGACAGTATTGAAAAGTAGTTCCCGTAATCCTTCCCGAATTCATCGCCGAGGCAGGCGCGTCCTTCATCCAAGAAAGTGGAGTCCTCACGGAAGATGACGTCCAGCATTGAGTCAAAGGTGTTGGCATGCGCGTCCATGAAAAGTTCGACATACTTCGCTATCCCGCCGGTAACGCCATATAGGGCAAGCAAGTCCTCATTCGTCGCGGAGGGGCTATACTCCCGCAAAATAGCCTTGATCTCCGCTATCGAAAAGGGGGCGAGCTTGATGAATCCCGTCTGCCGGCCATAGAGCGGCTCGTGACTGTCACGGAAAATTCGATTCATGAGACGGTTGACGCTGCCGCTTACAACAAGGTTGAGTTTAGCCTCGTTCTTGTATAAATCCCAGTCGCGCTGCAAGGTGCTGAACACGCCGGGGTCAATGCGGGCCATTTCCTGGAATTCGTCAATGACAAGCGTAATCGGAAGCGATTTCGCGGTTCTCATGACGAAAGTCAAAAGATCTGACACACGGCTGAAGGTGCCAGGAATCGGGATGCCTAGTTTTTCCTCAATTTCCTCGGTATAGTTTGAACAAAGTTCTGCCTCGCTTCTTCGTGCTACAAAGAAATAAAGACAAGGAGAATCCTCAAATGCCCTTCGAAGCAATTCAGTCTTCCCCACGCGTCTGCGGCCTGTTAGGACGGTAAAGCGCGCGGCACTCAATGATTCGGCGCGGATGCGCCGAAAAATAGCCAATTCCTTCTCTCTGCCGGTAAATTTCACAGCATCCCTCCCTTGTTCCGTAACGGCCATTACCGTAATGTTTATTACGATAATATCATATCACATTTGCCATCGCAATGCAAGAAAGCGCCCATTTCGGGGTGTGGCAAAAAAGTCGAAAGTTGAAAGTCGAAAGCCCTTTTTGAAGCCCGCGTCAATCATCGGCGCGAAGCGCCCTACGCCCTCACGAAGCCGAAAACCACGAAAGCAGTGTTTTTGTATTGTTTACGATAAGCATCAATATGCTTTGCGAAGGGGAAGTAGTCGCCGTAAGAAGGATCCATGAGCCGGAAACGGCTCCGCGCAACGCGATCAATGCCCATCCAGTGCAAGATGGATGTATTCGCAAGAAGCATGATTGCGCATCCACCCTCATCGAAGGTCTCGTTGAGATAGTCTGTGTACTCAAGTGGGCTTTCGAGACGCACGGGATTTTTCATCTTGATCCCTCGCCGGGATAGCGCATCGAATATGGCCTTAGGCAAAGTCCCCTTCTGGGTAATCAGCGTGTTGCCAAGTCCAACCTTGCGCAACCAGGCGCGGACTCCATGCTTGGCATCGGTGTTCAACTCCTCGCGCAACTTCCTATCCGAAATATCCAACACACCAAAAAACTGAAGAACCCACTTTGTCGTCGCCCAGCCACAGGATACGCCTTCAGGCTGTTGAACAGGCGCGACCTCCCCTCGTCCCAAAATAACAGTTCCCGTTCCATGTCCTTTCACGCTGAATGTCTTGCCACATTCGTGACATAACTTCTTCCCGTTTCGATAAACGGAGACTCCAGCGCCGCAATGCGGACAGATTACGGTTATAGTTTTGCGCTGCGCTTTACGCGCGGGCTTCTCGGTTGTCTTGTTCCTTGTCTTGGTTGTTGCCATGCTTGTTTCTCCTTGATGTAGTTAGTTGAACTAGGAAAAGCGCTTTTCAAAATCCTCAACGGTTTCCCGCTGGAACGTATCAAGGCGTGCGAGCGCTTCCGCGCGCAGGTTGTCCGGGACACCCCACTGCGCTTCTGCAACACCGCCCGCAATGGCGGCGATGGTGTCGCTGTCACCACCGATGGATATCGCATTGCGAATCGCGGACTCAAAGCTGTCGGCTTCGAAGAACGCCTCAAGAGCCTGCGGGACGGATCCCTGGCAGGAGACATCGAAATCGTAGCTTGGGCGGATTTCGTCGAGTGTGAAGTCGAGCGGGTAGTAGTTTTCACGAATGTGAGAACGGACATCGGCCACGGACGTACCGTTGCGTAGAAGGAAGATCGCGGCGGTAACGGCACGTGCGCCCTTGAGTCCTTCGGGGTGGTTGTGGGTAACGCCGGTCACGGCGTCGGAGAACGCGAGAGCCTCTTCAAGTGTCTTGGCGGCCCAACCGCACCCGCTCACGCGCATTGCGGCTCCATTGCCCCAACTGTTGTAGGGCTTAGGATCTTCGCTGGCGATCCAGCGCCGGAAGCTCCCGCCGTAGCCGGCATACGGATAACGGCGGCCGAACTCCTGCATCCTACGAACGGCGGCCGCTGGAAGCGCGGTCAGATCGTCCGCCGCGTCAAGCAGGGACTGCATGACGGCCAGCGTCATCACGCTGTCGTCCGTCGGGCGGGCGCGTCTTCCGTGGTAGTCCGCGAAAAGTGTGAAGTCGCGCGTCTTGATGTTGTGAAACTCGTAAATGGATCCGGCGATGTCGCCGACAATTGCACCAATCATTGCTGAATGTGGGGATTTGGTGTTAGATGATTGAAGAGGCTTCACCGCTAAATGTATGGTTGCAGTTTCCGTAACGACACTTCACCGTACCGCCGCCGCAACGCGCTTCACAATCTCCGCCACGGCCTTCCACTTCTTCACGATAACGGGCTTCCCCTTGAACTGCGCGGGGAGCTTGCCCTTGTGCTTCATGAAGAGCATGAAGGTTTCGGCGAAATCCTCGCGGGTTTCGGTTGCGGCGTAGGGGGAGACGCAATCGAACTCCCAGTTGTCGGGATCGATGTCAGGCGCAGGCTTGTCGGAATAGACACCACCAAACGCCTCGCGGAAGAGTCCGCCCTTTTTCAGCGCCGCTGGATACCGGTCCGCTAGCGCATGACCGAACTCGTGGCGGATCACGTCGGACGCAGAATCTTTCTCGCCAACACTGCCGGTCAGCCAGCCGAAAGGCAGATACACCGAAGGGAAATGAATATGGTGGTCGCCGAAGTCGAAGTACCCCATCCGTCCGGTTATGGCGGAATAGGGGGCAATGGGTTCATAGAAGCATTCCACCTTGTCGAGCTTCGAGCCCCTCCAAAGAATGCCCAGCGCGATCAGGTCATCACGCACTTCGTTGTACGCATCCGTCATCTGCTCGAAGGAGGTGTAGATGCGGTCTCGCAGGGAAGGCTTCATGGCCTCACCCTTGGCGGACTTCTTCGTTCTTGTTTTGGTCATGGTTTGTTCTCCTTGACGTGCTAACCCATTGCCACAGGTGTCGAAGAGCTTGCTGTAGCCATTTTTCGTCGAAGCCAAAGAGCCTCGAACGCCATTGTCGCCAGAATGGTGCCGAAAATGGCAACGACTTTCATCGCCGTCATTGGCGGGAAGATTGTCGGGCAGAGCCAGAGGCCGAGCGCAAGGGCGATGGCTTGCGCCGCCATGTAGCCAAGCCTGCAAACGGCATTCGCCTTGATGGATGTCGCCCACTCTCTGCGGCGTGAGACAATCAGCCCAGAGAGTATGGCTGCCCCGAAGTGCAGCAGAAGCGCCACCCACGTCAGCAGTCCTGCGCGAATCGCCGTGCGTAGCCAGAACGGCTGCGTGTATAGCCAATCCCGGAATGCCATTACATCAAACGGCGTTGTTGCGTTCGGCACCGGCGCTGTTGCGGATATGATGGCCCAGGCCAGCAATCCTCCGCCAGCCAACCCAACCGCGCAGAAAACCGCGGCATTGTCCCGTATTGGTTTAGCCCCATCCATGCGGGGTTCTTCGATGTTGTTCTTCGATTCTTCCATTGCTTTGTCTCCTTGGTTGTTGGTTGACTCTTCGTTACGGTTGTTCTTCATTGTTGCTTCTCCTCCTTGGCAAGGCCGAAATTCTCCTTGAGAATCGCCTCTATGGCCTTGGTAGCCTGGACTGATGGCTGCGGCAGCGGCATTTCAAACATCTCGCGCAGCACGCGCTCGGTTTCCCGTTCAACTAAGTACGCCCGGATCTCATTGGAGGAATCCTCCACGCCTTCATTTTTGAGAATACCATCCGCGATGTGGACGATCTGGTGCATGAATGCGGGCAAGCTATGTTCAAGAGGGTACTCATCGCTGTCAATCCAGGTGAGACACACCTTGGCGCCAATGCTTTCCACGCCCTTTCCAAAAAAGCACTGCTCACATGCCGATGCGCTTGTCTTTTTTACGTTTTCAAATAGCTGAAGTCCCAATTTTTCACATGCTTTGAGAGTTCCGTAACAATACACGATGGATACGCCAAACATCGGTTCATATCCCCAAATGACCTTCATATCCTCGTTATCGATTTCGCCCTTGTCCTTGGCCAGTTCCGTTATCTTCTTCTCCGATTTTTCCATGTTCTTGCTCCTTGGTTAGTTGTTGATGTTTCGCTTGTTTAGGCCGCCTTTGCAGGGCCGTCTTGCCCGATGCCATCCTTTGTAACGCCTTCCTTGCCTTCAGGCAAGAGCGGCGCGGATTGGCCGCTCTCCTTCGGCTTGCCGAGAGTTTTGGCGAGGATCGCCCCTATGGCGTTCGACGTTTTCTCGGCGGGAATCGGCATGTTGTACATCTCGCGCATAAGGCGCTCGGATTCCCGTTCGACCAGATAGGCTTGTGTCTCGCCGTGGGAGTCCTTCACACCGGCCCAGTCGAGGATGTCCTGGGATAGATGGACAATCTCGTGCATGAAAACCGGAAGGCTGTTTTCCAGTTTGTGCAATTCGCTGTTTGCCCAGACGAGGCACAGCATCGTGCCGATGCTTTCGACGCCCAGCCCAAAAGCGCACATCCCGCTGGCCGAGAAATCTTCCTCATCCGGATGGTCGAAGAGCGAGTCCTTGAGGCGCTTGAACGTCTCAAATGACCCGTACGCATACACGACTGCGGCGCCAAACAGCGGATCCTTGCCCCAAATGACCTTCGGGGTTTCATCGGCTTTGCCGCTTTCGGTTTTGATTATTTCCATAAACGCATTCTCCGAATTTTCCATGTTACCTCTCCTTGGTTAGTTGTTGATGCTGAGTTCCAGTTTGCTGTTCCATTGCGGCCTTGTCGGATTGTGGCATCCCCGCGCAATATATACGTCGGAAAATCCAAAATCTGACAAAGGCCGGTTCCGATTACAACGTTACACAACGTTGCGATGTTCCCGTCCATTGCGTCCGCCCCAAAATTGGCGAACAGAATGCCTGGCGAAGGCTTGTTCAGTTGTCAAAGAACTTTGCCAAGGCGTTCGCCTTTTTTGGGGGAACGCATACGGCACCCAACAAAGTTGGGGACTCGCCTTGGCGAGTTGATTTGGATTCGCCCACTGCGCACGACGCGCGAAGAAGGGGGTGGACACCCCTGCTCACTCAGCTGGGGGAGTGGCTCCCGGTTTAACTGATCCTGCCGCGCAATCTGTCGTCGGTCAGGTGGCACATACTCTGGCGAATCCCCCGATCTTGGGTGGAACGCCCGCAAATCTTCTTGCCGCAAAAACTTTTTGTCGGCAAGGCTTGACACACACTGGCGAATCCCCCATTACCTTCCTGAGTGGAACGCCGTCGATTTCCGCCGCGCACACCCGGCACGGCTAAAAAACATGGGCAATATTCTAGCAAAAAATCATGATTTGTCAAGAAATATTTACGAATGAAGCTAGAGTGCGAGGGAGCGCGATGTCGATTCAAATTCGTTTATTCTTGACATTTTCCAAGGGTTGTGCTATACTCGCTACCATCGTTCTTCAATCATTTTTTGCAGTCATGTTGTTTTCAAGCTGGGTGGCTTGAGCTGCAAACAATCGAAAGAGGATTCCACAACTAATAAGCTACAGGAGTAATACATGTCTGTCAAAGTCGCCACTAACGAGTCTGTCGCCCCTCAAAGCTTGGATTATTTGCGGATGGAGAATGAGGTTTCTATGGAAGAAGCTTCTGTCCTTTCTGCCGGTGCGTGGGTTGAACGGGATGATACTGGCCACGAGTGTGCGTAATACATCGCCTCTCAGTATTAGCTGATTCGGGGGCAACCCGATGAAAGTGCAGGTGTATCTTCTAATCACGGAACGATGCAATCTGCACTGCCCACATTGTATCAGAAAAGTTAAGGCTAGCAGAAATTGCGATTTTTCGCTTGACAATCTAAATCTGTTATTGAATCGGGTCGATGAACTCTTCAAGCAACACACCTATGTAATCACTGGGGGAGAACCTACTCTCCATCCAAGTTTCTGTGCAATTGTAAATCGAACCATCGAATCTGAGGGTTCAGTTGCAATAACGACCAACGGGACAAATGCAGATGCTTTTGTCCCGTTGTGTTCTAGAGCTAAAAATATAAACGTACAAGTTTCTTTGGATGGGGACAGCGAAGTCCACGATTCAATTAGAGGCGCAGGATCGTTTGATCTCGCCGTTGGCACTATCAAGGATTTGCTCGCGTCCAGATTTCGTGTTTCAGTAGCATCAGTAGTCAACAAGATTAATGTGAGTTCATTTTTATTGTTATCGGAGATTGTCTCTCAACTACACGTAACTTCCTGGTCATTATCAATGGAACAAGCATTTGAAGCAGAGGCCAAATCACGAGCGTTGTCGACGAGCGAATGGAACTCTTTTGTAGATGAGATGATTAAGATTGCAAAAGTCCCTGTAAAAATCAGAAAATTGTTTGATTTTGATTTATTTGAGAAAATGGAAGCAAAACTTGGGAAAGAACGCATTTCCAAATGCGCGATTTCCAACTGTGGTGTAGGTCAGGCAAAAGTCTATATTTATCCAGATGGGACAGTCTTACCATGCACATGTTTGCCGGAACTCGCTATTGGCAATATTTTTACGGATGATGCCGCTCTTCTGCGAACGCGATTTGAAGGAATCAGTTGCGAACCATTGGTTAACTCGGTTTGCCACACCTGTAGATGGAAGTACTTCTGCAAGGGAGGATGTCCAGGCCATTCTCTGAGGAGAACTGGAGTTATTGGCTTTGGAGATGAGCGATGCCCGTATGTGAGAACTAGCTTTGTTTTTTCATGATGTTTCCATCTTGCATTTATCAGGGTAACTTGAAAACCTTTAACTTGGAGTAAGACCGACATGGATGACGATTTGACAAAAATGAGAGTTTATGTGACGGAAAATTGCAATGCAAAATGTTCCTCGTGCTTCAACGCAAATTCAAGGAGTAATGCAGAAATGACTCCTGATGTTTTTGAGGAGCTTTGTGGGTATCTATGCAAAAATGGGATAACAAACCTCAAGATAATGGGCGGGGAGCCAACAGTCCATAAAGAATTTCTGCAAATTATTGACATCGCAAAGAAATTCTTCCCAAGAATAGCAATATTCACAAACGCGCTCAATGAGAATATTCAAAAAGTTGTGCTACGGGAGCATGACAGCATTATATATAACTTTAATTTTGCCTCGGTATTTACTGAAAGCACATTCGTTTTACAACAGCCAGGATACCGATCTTTGGAAGTCCAAGTTCGGGCCACTACTGATGAAAAGAAACTTTTTCAAAAACTTTTAGCGATTCTGGAACTTGGAAAAGGACGCTTAACAACCTCATTTACATTGGACTGCACTTCGAACATCCTTCAATCCAAATCAATATTGTCGCAAAAGTTGCAATTCCTCACGGAATGTTTTAGGAATCACAATCTATTTTATGACTTTGATCATACATTGCCATTATGTTTTCTATATAAGGCAGGTATCAACGTCGGCAAAAACGATGGTTTGTGCCATTTCAAAGATTGCGGATTGATTGATGCCAGTCTAAATCTTCGGTTTTGCAACCAATATCCAGATAAGCTCATTTGCCTCAAACAGAACGGTCATTTTATTCCATGGTCTATTGTCAAGAATAGATTGCTGCTCAAATTCTTCCAGAATCAAATAGCCGTCCTGTCCAAAGCGTGTAAAAATTGCATATTTTACGGTAGTAAATGCAATGGCGGATGTTGGATGGGGAAAGACCTTATGTCGGAAAATGATGTTTATGAGTTCTCTGGATTCCCGGTCACGACAAAGTAGAAAGAATCGGCCGAACCAAACATTCGAACGTAATCGGACCGATGACCCTTGGCTTCGTTAAATAATCGCAAATTCAAGGATGAGAAGAATTTGTTACTGCAACATAACGTACAAGTGCAACAACAACTGCCGATGTTGCATATCCCACAATGTCAGAAAAGGCACCAATCGGAATCTGGGACTTGACGATTATTCTTTTTTCCAGAAACAGTTTTCATTAGGTGCCGACGATGTTTGGACTATAAGCGGGGGAGAGCCAACGCTTCACTCTGGCTTTAGTGACATAGTTTCATTTTGCCACAACTATTCGAGGCATATTATCGTTTATTCAAACGGTCGAACCTTGTCAAAACTACCAGAGGAAACCTTACGCAAAATCGAACGAATCATTGTTCCGATTTATGGAGATGAAGCGACGCATAATGAATACGTTCGCAATAGCAATGCATATAGGGAAACGATTGACTCAATCCTGAAGATATTGGCCTACGATGAAAACAAACTCGACATTAAACTTTTGTTTGTTGACCCCAAAAAAGGAATTAGTTTTCTGAAGAGTCACGAATGGAACGATATTATTGCCAACAACCATTTTTCCATCTCGCGTGTGATTAACGATGGGCAACAGACTAATTGCCAAGACATCTGTCTGGCCGCTAGCGATGTGTTTGACTTGCTGGTGGATAATAACAAGGTTATCCGTTTTTACGATCTCCCATTATGTGAATTGAAATGTGGAACTTTATCACGAATTCTGAAAAACGTTGATTTGACGAACATCTTTGATACAAATGTAATCTGTGGTTCAACCGAACACAGATACACAATTTTCCCTTTCAATAAACAAGCAGATTACTTTCCAAAATGCGAAGTCTGCCAAAATCGGTTAATTTGTGCGAAGATAATGCAAAACTATTTTGCGCCCGTAATCATCAACGGGGTTGTCCACATTGATACGGAATAGAAACGAAATCAACATCAGAAAGGGACAAACAGACATGGTACATGCCAACAAATTCTTTCCCGAAATCAAGGGCAACTTCGGTTTCGGCTGCGGGCGATTGCCCCATAGTGGCGAGAATGTCGTCTGCGAAATCTTCTCGAAAATGGTGGACACCTTTCTCGCAAGCGGCTTCAATTACTTCGACACGGCCCATAGTTATCTCTGTGGCGCATCGGAGACAGCCTTCGGCGATTGTGTATCTGCACGCTACGACCGCAGCGAGTTCGTTTTGACAAACAAACTTACCGATCCATACTTCAATCGGCAAGAAGACATCCGGCCTTTTTTCGAAAAGCAGCTTTGCCAGTGCAAGGTCGATTACTTCGACTTTTACTTGATGCACGCCCAAGACCGGAACAACTACCAAAAGTTCAAGCGATGCAGGGCCTATGAAACAGCTACCAGGCTGAAGGCTGAAGGCAAGATTCGCCACCTCGGAATTTCTTTTCACGACAAGGCCGACACGCTTGAAACTATTCTGTCAGAGCATCCCGAAGTTGAAATGGTGCAAATCCAATTCAACTACGCCGACTACGATAGCCAGTCTGTCGAAAGCTGCAAGGTTTATGAGGTTTGCGAGAAATACGGCAAGCCAGTCCTGGTGATGGAACCTGTCAAGGGCGGTTCACTGGTGAATCTCCCTCACGAGGCCGACAATATCTTCCGAGGACTTAATGGTGGTAGCAACGCTAGCTATGCACTCCGCTTCGCAGCCAGCTTCCCACAGATTGCTGTTGTGCTTTCTGGAATGAACAACATGGCGCAAATGGAGGACAATATAAGAACGATGAAGGATTTCCGTCCGCTCGACGAACGCGAAATGGACGCCATCTGCAAGGTCAATGAAATATTCGCTTCCCTGAATCTCATTCCTTGCACAGGTTGCCGTTACTGCATCGAAGAAAACTCCTGTCCCATGAACATCTGCATTCCCGCGCTATTTTCGGCGGCAAACCAGCACAAGACCTTTCACAACAGGAACACCGATTACTACTACCACAATATCCTTACTGGCAGCGGACATGGCAAGGCCTCGGAATGTATCAAGTGCGGCAAGTGCGAGAAGGTCTGCCCTCAGCACATACCTATACGCCAACTACTCGGCGAAGTAGCCAAAACCTTTGAGATAGCGCATATTTAGCGGGAATCTATTGACATTTTTCACTAATAAAGATATAATTATTTGAAGAAAACGGGGGTTTCTCACGGACAACCTTATGGAGACGGACATGGAAATGAACGACATTGAAATCAGGAAACGGACATTGCAGTTAGTGGAGCCGCAGATCAATTCAAAAACGCGAGTATGCGGAGGTGTCCTTCTTAAGCACAGCAATAGACCTGTGTCTTTTCTAACAGTCTCTTGGTCAACCATTTTGCACATTGAAGCGTTGTGCGACACAGGGATGGAAACTGTAGGAAATACCCAAATGGGTACCATTGACACGAAATGGGCAGTTATGATTCCTGCCACCAATGGGCATTATCAGGAGCCTTTATCGCCCCATTTCATTCGCTGGGATCAGAAAAAGGTAATAAATCAAACGCTTGGAGAAACACCTTTCCCTACGCTACAATGTGTCCCGTCATCCCCAAGATTCTTAAGGGAATACCCTAATAATGAAACCTTTTCCGTCGCAACTGTTTCGCCCATTTTTAGCACCACTAACAATGACGTGGCCAAAATCATTGGAACTCACTGCTGCCTTTGCAACAATCTTCGTGTTTCAAGCATACCCACAGACTCCCATCTCATGGAGTTCAAGATAGACACCACAAAGATAGAACCGACAGGCAGTATGGACAATATGCAGGTTTCAGGGTGCCCGATTCTTGACCGAAACGGATCTACTGTAGCTCTAGCCTACTACGCAAAATGGGGAGAAGGAAAGGTGTTAGCATTAAACCTAGAAAGATACCGCTTGCACATGGAGAACCAACCCTTTTGGAGATGATGACTATGGGGCAAAAGCTTTCCGTAACATTTGACAGTAATGTTCTTCAAAGGGTTTTGCGACCTGATGAAGAGTTTATGGTTGGTGCGCCATTCATAGCAGATCAACGAATTGTTCACGAAGCTCTTGCCAACGGCCTTATTGAAGGCTTTGTCGCAAAAACTTTTTTTACCAAGGAGGCAATTTCAAAAAAAGTCCGCGAAGACATCTTTCGACTTAACTATGGGAGATACAACAATATTCAATCATCGTTTCACAGGACTGGTTCGCCATATATCTCAACTATGGTTTCTTACAATAAAGTCAACGAACAGGAGAATTTCACCACCTTTTCAAGACATTTGTCCAAACGCGAAATTCTCCATCTGATGAGGAAATTTAACGTTCGCATTCTGCACACATTCCTTTTGGGAGACATCTCCACAAAGCCGAGAAATGTGGAAGGCGATTTTCGAACGGACGACATTCAGCCATCGGATTACTATAAAAGCGACAAATCCGATGCATATATTAGTGTGCAAAATGACAAATGCTTTCGTTTCATACAAGAAAAGTTAGGTGCTGGCGTTCTTTCAGTTGACTGGATTGACAGTAAGGATGGTAAAAGAACCCCAGATCAAGCTAATCATGACTTGAGATTCAAAAATCCTTCAGCCGAAGAGTCAGACATACAGGCTATTTCCACCCACTACGCCCATGAAATAGACATTTTTTGTACTGAAGATAAAGGGAAAGGCGCAGGGGAATTATCCGTCATGCGCCCTGAGAACAAGGGGGAACTTGAAAAATGTTTCGGGATTCGTTTCTGCACATTACACGAACTGGCAGATTTAATAAGGCAGCAAGAAGTCTAGTTCCCGTAAAACCATATTCTTGTTGCTACTGCCCCTCGCACCCTTATCTGGCTACGCCTTCCCCGTATCGGGCGAGTCGCACTTGGGCGTCTCGCCGTTCTTGGACTCCTTCCCCTCATCGGCCTGGGCGGCCTTTTTGTCGGCCTCTGCCTTTTCGCAGTCATCGTAGATGTTGTCCACGGCCTGGCAGATAGAGTTCATTATGCCAATGAGTCTGGTATTGTCGCATTCCATGCCGAAGAACTCCTTCAGCACCCGTGCGGACTCGTGCTCCACAAAGTAGGCTTGCGCCTCCCCATGGGAGTCCTCCACGTCGGCATGCCTGAGTATGTCTTGCGACAGATGGGTTATCTCATGTATGAACGACGCGATTGTCGTCTTAAGCGGCACGTCGTTGTTTACCCAGACCAACCCTGCGGCGCCTTCTCCAAACTGTTGTTTCAGCCCACCGAATGTACAGAGGGCCGTGGCCGGCCCAATCGACTTCTCCTTGCGTTCGAAAAGTCCGGAACTCAACCCTTGGTAGAGGCTGAACGGCCCGTATGCATAAACCAGCGTCGCCTTGTACATGGGGTCGTAGGCGATTAGGACGGCCAACGAGGAGCCGGTGATGCGCCGCGCTACCGTTCCCGGAGAATCCCAGTCAAGGTGGGTGATCTTCTCGATCTTCCCGCCAGCAGCAGCCCCGATGGTCGCATCCACGGACTTGTTCTGCGATTCAAGCGTCACCGCAGAGCCATCCCCAGCCTGCTGCGCATCATTCTTCTTATCTCCTAGACTCATGATTTTCTCTTTTCATCAAAAGGTGAAAGTTCAAAGTCCAATTCCTGTTCTCCGCCAGTCTTGGCGCGGCGCCCGCCGCGCCAATTGTGAAAATAGAATACCAAAGGGTGGAGGGAATGTCAAACAGTTGGGACTCTTCCGCTTTCATAAAGCCATTCGGGGGCTATGTCTATTTCCCCGTTCAACCATGTGACAATCCCATGGTCAATCATTAAGTTTCGGAAAACGTTCTCATCCGCCAGTGGCCTGAAAACAGGATATTCGAGCAAAGGTGCAAGATCTACCTCTTTTTCGACGCCATCGTTGAACTCGACTTTTAGCCTATAGGCATCAAGCGGTTTACATCCAAGAATGTGCAATGGCACCACTCCTGTATCAGGATAGCATATTCCATTTTTCTTGGTCATGTTCCATTCCTTCTATGACAGCGGTGGTATTTTGTCGGGTTTTTCGCCCCTGACGGCCTTGTTCCAAGCGGCATAGAGTTCGTCCTCATGGATTGCAAGCCAAGCGGATAGAATCCGCATCTGCCTCTCCGGAAGCGAGCCGGCAAGGAGTTCGCCATCAATGCCGACCGATGCCTCATGTTCCGCGTAATAGACGTGAACATGCGGTTTGTTGTGCTGCCTGTCATCGACATACAGCATTTTGATTACGATACTGTAAAACCTTGAAAGTTCTGGCATGCTTTCTTGCTCCCGCCTTGCAGCGTTGGTTAGGTTGTAAGATTAGTGGTTAGTGCGTAGTGGTTAGTGCGTAGTGGTCAGCCGCTAGTGGTTGGTGGTTAGTGGTTAGTCGTTAGTCCTTGGTAGTAGCAGCGCGGCACCCGCCGCGCCAAATTAGAAAATGTGAAAATAGAATACCAAAGGGCAGGGGAGGTGTCAAGGGGATGTTTTGAAGTTGAAAAGTTGAAAAGTTGAAAAGTTGGGAGTTAGTTGTAGATAAGAGGTGTAGGTGTAGAAGTTAGTGGTTAGGAGTTGAGAAGTTGAGAGGTTGAAAAGTTGAGAGGTTGGGAGTTAGGTGTAGATAAGAGGTGTAGGTGTAGGAGTTAGTGGTTAGGAGTTGGGAAGTTGAAAGGTTGTGAGTTAGCAGCTAGTCGTTAGTGGTTAGTGGCTCGCATGGTGTGCTTGTCCTGTTGAAGAGAATTCCGCACCGTATTCTAACGAGAATTCCGCACAATGGTCTAACGAGAATTCCGCACCGTAATCCATTGTTCGACAGGTTTCGCGGTTGCGCTACCGTGCGACTACGAAAGCCGTTGTTGCGAAGTGATATCCGCGACATTGAAGGAATTGTCTATGGCTTCAAGCAGCCAATGGGACAGACGACAACTTCATCCGTCTTCCGGCGATATGCGTATTCGCCGGTGGCTATAACTTCCATTGCAACTTTTTTTTGCAAATTGCGTTCGGCTGGATATCATATTTTCGTTCGGTTGAATGTTATAATCTCATTCGGTTGAATGTCAAGGGGAGGGGCGAGTATGTCAAATTTCCAAACTTCCAAGGCGCAACGCGCCAAACATCGCCCGAATGGCTCCCACTTCCCAGCCGCAAGCGTCTTGGATGATAGGAATTTAATTCAATTGATGATTTAAGGCTAGTAAGTCAGATAATTTGTCTAAATCGTGAATTTAATTACGGATTTAGACAAAATAGCATTTGCAATTTAGATTAATTTATGATAGAATGGCCTACATGAAAAAACGCAAGATAGCCGAAGAGTTGCGACAATTGGCACACGAGTTCCCCGTGGTCTCCATATACGGTCCAAGGCAGTCTGGCAAGACGACACTTGCAAAGGCGACATTTCCCGAAAAGCCCTGGGTCTCGCTGGAAGACCCGGATGTGAATGCCCTTGCCCGCAATGACCCGAGAGCTTTCCTGAATGCATATCCAACCGGAGCCGTCTTCGATGAAATCCAGAAGATTCCGGAACTCTTCTCGTACCTTCAAGGATATGTTGACATGGATCCCAGGGCCGTTGGCAAATACATACTCACCGGCTCGCACCAGGCCAGGCTCAAGCAGGGCGTCGCGCAATCGCTTGCGGGGAGAACGGCCATCCTAACGCTTCTGCCATACTCCATTGCAGAACTGCGAGAGGGCGGCGAGGCTATCCCCGACAATGTGTTCGAACTAATTTGGAAAGGGTTTTATCCAAGGCTCCATGAAAATAGAATCCGGCCCTCAAGTTTCTATCCGTCATACGTTGCGACCTATCTTGAACGGGATCTCCCGGCACTTCTTGAAGTCCGCAATCGCGCCACGTTCCTTTCTTTCCTGTTTCTTCTGGCGTCTCGAACGGGGCAGATACTGAATCTGGCGGCGTTGGGGGCGGAAATAGGTGTCACCGCCGCAACCATCTCCGCCTGGGTTTCGGCGCTTGAAGAATCGTCACTGGTCTTCAAACTTCAGGGATGGTCCCGAAACGCAACGGCGCAAGTCACGAAATCGCCCAAGATATACTTCACCGACACAGGTCTCGCCGCATGGCTAGCGAAGATCAGGACGCCGCGCGCCGCAGCCGAAAGCGCACTGCGGGGCGGGCTCTACGAGAACTTTGTGCTGATGGAACTCCGCAAGGAGGCACTTGCTAGAAACATCCCCGCCGAATTCCGATTCTTCCGCTCCAAGACCGGAGATGAAGTTGACATCGTTGTTGATCTTGGCGACCGCATCGTTCCAGTTGAGGTCAAGTCTTCCACGACTTTCCGCACCGACTTCCTGCATGGACTTGATGCGTTCAGGAGACTAGTCCCTCTTGCGGAGATTGCGGCTGGCGCCATCGCCTTCAACGGCCATCCGGCAGCGAAAGAAACAAATGGCGTTATGCTCGCAAATCCGCTCGACGAAGACTTCGCAACACGCATACTCGGCGAAGCGTAGCGGCCGCGAAAGCGCGAGCGAATAGAGTTACATCTTGAAGCGGGATTGGAGATGCCGCTATACCTGAATGAAGGCGTTTATGTCGAAGGACGCGGTCGCTTCCGCAGTCTGGTCGGACAGCGTGTTTTCCGCTTCGCGCAGTCCGCCGAGTATCTTCTGCCAGCGTTCGACCTGCGCCAGGGTCTCTTCGACAATCGCGCCGAACGCCTCCTCCCCATCCAGCCGGGCGAGCGGCACGGGTCGCATCAGCACGTAGGCGTTGGTCTCGGGATTCTGGCAGAGCGTGCCGCCGATCAGCTCCTGGAAGAGGGTGATCGACCGGTTCTCGTCGATTGCGCTGTTTTGCAACCTTGCGGCGGCCGCCTCTTCGCGCTTGCCGGCGCGGCGGTTCTTCTCAGCGAGGGAGAGGCTCCCGTACAGCTGGTACGACGTGCGGAGCGTGCCCTCCGGCAAGGCGCTACGCAGGCGCATGGCGTTGCGGTCGATGATTTCGCGTATCTGCTGGCGGGTGAGCGGCGTGATGCTGCGCTTGTGCAGCTGCGTGTCGACGCCGTTGTCGGGGGCGAGCCCCAACTCGCCGCGGACCCTGTTGATTTCCTTCTTGTCCACGCCGTTGGAGGATAGGGCCTTCACGAAGGCCTCCTTGATCGCCAGGACCTCCTCGTGGGAGATATCCACCTTGTTCGCGCCGAGGCGGTGGACGTGGTTGTTGACCTTCTTGAGTCCCGTTTCGCTGGAAAGCTTCACCTCGCCGGCATTGTACTTGCCGTCGGACATCTTCTGGAACTCCGCGAGCGAGATGTTCACCCTGGATAGATCGATGCTGCCTACTGCCATGGCTCTCACGCCTTGCGGCTTATGGCCAGATGATGGAAAACGGCTCCGGTGCGGCCCCGAGTTCGGCCTCGAGGCGCTTGACGAGCGGCGACCAGTCCGCGCCCGAATCCTCAAGCTCCCCGTCGGCGGCGTAAATCTGATACGTCGTGCTGCGGTCGTCGCAGGAGATCGCCATGCGAGATACCGATTCCATGCGCCCCGCCGTCGTCAGCAGGAGGATGGCCATCCTTATCGCCGCGCCTATCTCCTCTTCGTCCTCCTTCTGCGACGCCTCGTCCGAGAGGACGCGCGCGTAGGGGATGCGGAAGGAAATCTCAAGCGCCGGATCGCGCCACTCGAACTCGAACACGCGGCTCTGAATGCCGTGCCCGCCGACAAGGCGCGTCAGCCCTTCGCCGGATTCAATCTCGGCGAAAGCGGCCTTGAGTTCCTCGGCCGCCTCCGCGCGCTTTGCCTCTAGCTCTTTTCCGTTTTCCATGGATGACTCCTTGAATCTGAAATGCCCTCTGCGCCCTCTGCCCCTCTGCCCCTCTGCGTGAGACGCTTGGCGTTATGCGTCCGCCGGCGGGTTGAACATGTTTTGGAGGTATTCGCGCCTGAAGAACGACGGGCACTTCCGCTCGTTGTAGTCATTGACGCAATCGATATTGTTCCTGAACTGGACCTTGCTGCCGTCGGTCGTCTTGATCGTCACGGTCGCCTTGACTCCGGTCATTCCCTTGAGGTTGGCCTCGTTCCGCCACTGTTCCTTTCCATAGACCTTCCCATGCTGCCCGAGCATCTTGGCGTGGGCGATGGCTTCGTTGAGGCGGGCCTCGGTCGCACTCAGGGCTTCCGGGGAAATCCGGGGCGCGATGGAGTTGAGATACTCCCTCTTCTTGGCGGGGTCGTTGTCCATCGCAATGAGATGGTTGTAGAAGTCCTCGTCGATCTCCTCCGGGAGCGCGATGCTCTGCAGCCCCATGGTGTGGATGATCGCCATCCTTGCCTCATGCGTCGTGGCCTTCGTGAGATCGATGGTCATGGTGTTGCCGTTGCGCACGATGGCGGGGTCTTTCGACACGCGGTTGTCGTATTCCTTCTTCCAGTTCTTGCCGTGGAGCTTCTGGCAGACTTCCTTCAGCTGATCGAAGTAGAGCGCGGTCTTGTCCTTGCTGAGAGCGAACTTCATGAGGCCGATGCGCGTCGCGGAGAAGGACGCGTCGTTGTCGATCCCCTTGACCGTCACCTCGTGGGTGTCCTTGTCCACGTGGATGAAGTAGTTGCCCCAGTGCCGGTCGCCCTGCCCGGTGATGAGGTCGAGCCACATCAGCTTGTTGAGCTTTTGGGCGACGTCGCCCTTGATTTTGGTCTGCTCGGCGGGGTCTGTGATCTTGTGCATCTCGGAGGGGGGGATGCCGTCGTCGCCCGATGTGCTTTTCTTCGCGAATTTGCTGCCGGAGACGCCCTTGGCCTTTTCCATGAAAACGCCGAACTGCCCTTTGTGGTTGCCGACGGAATACTTGACGACGAGGTCCGCGCAGCCGAATTCCTTGGCGGTGTCCTGCGTGGCGAGGTTCAGGTTCGCCGCCTTCTGCTTGTCAACGTAGGCGCCGCCCATGCCGAGCAGCAGGTCGTCCAGTCCGATGCGGCTGTCGAGCTCGGGCTTGAACACGAGTTCCCTGTTGTCCTTCGTCGTCAGCAGGTAGGTCTGTCCCGCGGCACCGGAGCCAAGCGTCTTCGAGCTGACGATGTTCGACTCTTCCGTTGCGGGATCGACGTCGCCCGGCTTGAACCCTTGTATCTTCGCCTCGACGACGTTGGAAAGCCCCGTCTCCCCGACCATGATCCGGCGCACGTCGCTCGACGCGATTTCGAAGTCGCCGTTGTCCTTCAGCACCTCGTTGGTCGAGTTCATCATCTCCTTGAACTGCGCCTTGATGATGTTAAGCCCGTCCACAGACTTTGCGAGAATCTTCGCTGAGTCCTCGTCGAAGCCAATCTGCTGCAGGGTGGCCTTGAGGTTTTCGAATTGGGGGGTGTTGAACTGGGAGATGAACGCGTTGATCTTGCGGTCGAACTGTTTCATCGGCAGGCCGCCGCGCGCGAAAGCGTAGAGCATGCTCACGAACTCGTTCTTCAGCAACCTCAAATCGACCAGGAAGGAATGCGAGGCGTTCCCTACGAAGTTGAGCTTGTCCTCGGGGAAAAGGTTCGCCTTGACATCTTTCATGAAGGCCTCGCGCGCCCTTAGCACGGAGACTCTCCGCGCGTCGTCGATCTGCGCCGCCGTCTCTGAAAGGACCTTCTCCATCGCGTCGAGGAGGGACTTGTCCACTTCGGTGCGCGTGACTTGCGGATTGCCGTCCTTGCCGGGGTGCGTGATCTCGATTCCGTTCTTGCGCGCGTCGGCGATGGCGTTCTTCATCGTCTCCATGTCGGCCTTGAGGGCGAGGACGTCTTCCTTGCCCAACACCTTTCCGCCGTCCGCCTTGAAGGCGTCCAGCTTCTCGGCGAGCGGCCGCATCTGCTTGGCCAGGTTCGCGTTCATCTTCTCAAGCGCCTCGGCCGTGCCGTGCATCATGATTGCCTCGCGCGGCATGAGTTCATGGAAGGTCGCGTTGAGAAGCGCCTTGACCTGCGGGTCGGCGACGGTCCCGTTCACGACGTCCTTCTGGACGAGGTCGTGCATCTTGAAGACGAGCGAGACGATTTCAGATGAGCGACGGTCGCACTGGAACTGCAGTTCCGTGAACTGGTCCTGCATGGCGGCGCTGACCTTCTCTTCTGGCGCGCTTGCGAGGCGGTCGTTGAACTTGCCGAGCGCTTCCGAAAGCTTCTGCTGCGCCTCAACCGCCGCCTTGACCGCCTTGGCGACGGAGTTCAGGCCGAAAAAGCCCTTGCTCCAGACCAAGTCGTCCGAATTCTTGTCCTTCATCAGCGCCTTGGCGAGCTGAAGGCCGGAGAACTTGTCCAGCGCCTTGAGCTTCTCCATCGCGTCCGCGGCGAGGCTTTCGAGCTTGGATGCCTCCTTCTTGGTCAGCACTCCTTTGTCCACAAGCGACTTCCCGACCGTCCTGACGTTTTCCGCGGCATTCGCGGCTATCGACTTGCTCGCCGCGCCAAGCAGCAGCACGTCCAGCTCCCTGACGACGCTCTTGGCCTCGGCCCTTTCCACCGGCGGGTTCTCGATTGCGGCTTTGGCCCCCGGAGCCTGCTGGGGCTGGTTCGCGTTGCCCGTATTCTGCACCGTCGGCTCCAGTACTGGCCGATAGTCCACGCTCACGTTGTTGAGTCCGCCCAAAGTGTTTATCCCGCCCATGGCATTCAATCCATTTGCTTTGTTTACACGCCACCCGGCAAAAAGTTACAGCGCCTGCGCCGCAGCGCAAATGGTCACAGCCCTTCCCCTATTTCAGGGTGCGGCACAGAAATCGGCGTTCCGGGCTGCGAGATGTAGAACATGTCGAGGACCACGGTCTTGTCGCCCCTGTTCTCGCCGTGGTGGATGGAGCCGACCATCTCGACGACGGCCTCACCGGCCCGGACGGTCTTCTCCTTGCCGTCCAGCCCGATGATCGTGAGCTCGCCCTGCTGCACAATGCCGTAGTTCATGACCGGGTGGTGATGCCACTCTAGCTTGCTGCCGCTGGGGAAGACCAGCCGCTTCACGATAAGTTCCGGCTTGCCGACGGGATAGTCCGGCAGGTCCGCGCCGTCCCAGCTTTGCGACGTACGCGCGAGTTCAAATGTCGCCAATTCCTTGGCGTCGTCGTAATTGCTAAACATAGGTTTCATGCTATCAAATTGGCGTATGAAACGCAAATTTTCCGCACGGCCTTGGCCGGACGCAAAAGCTGCGTCAAAACCGATGTGGCTACGACGCCGCCGTGGCGGCTACGCCACAATCGCTTTTGCCGCAAGTTCCATCAACCTCCACGCGAGAATCGATTGTGGCGTAGGGCATGGCCCTTCGTAGCCACATCGATGCGAGCGTAACCCTTGCGTGTCGCGAAGCGACTTGCGTTAAGCGCTGCGGCCGGAATGGAGTCCGACCCTAGCCCCTAGCCCCCATTTCCGCATTGGTCATTGGCAACATTGGGATTGGCAGCACTTTCACATTTTCACATTCATCTCCCCATTCCCCA
>JAGCUY010000231.1 GCA_017962605.1 Kiritimatiellia bacterium
CATCGCATGCTTGCCTGCGAGCGAAAGGCGCGGGACGAGTTCCAGAGCGAGGTAGGCGTCAGACCAGCGCGGCGCATTGCGCCCCTCGGAAAAGCGACCCAGTTCGCCCAGCACGCAGACCGTGGAGGCGGCCAGCGGCGCCTCGGACGCGAACATCGGGACGAAGCGCTTGCGGGCGCCGGGGCTGCGGCGCTCGACGACGCGGCGCCGCTCTGCCTCCACTACTGCAGCCGCCGCCGTGTTGCGCGCCACGCCCAGCGACGCCGCAAGCTCGTCCACGGTGGGGATGGCGTCGCCGGGGCGCAGTTCGCCCTTCGCGATTGCGTCCACAAGCCACTGCACGACGCGCCCGCGCGGCGACCGTCCCCGCGTTCCTTTTGCAACTGCTCCGTTCATGGCTTCAATCATACCACAACGCCACGCGCGGTGCAAAGGAATGCCCCTCTGCCTGCATCAGTCCAACCCTAGCAACTGGCCGAAAGGCACAATTGCATCAAAATATCCATCGGCTTCAACAATGGGTGCCAAATTGCCATCGTAAACAAGCGCGGTTTTGATGGAACAACCATTCCGTCGAGGCATGCGGCGGACCTTCTCCTGCATTTCATCAATCACATCTCTGCCGATTTCACGCATGCGCTTGACTTCAACAAGGCAGACTGAACGCCGCGTTTGCAAGAGCAAATCCACTTGGACGCCATTTCCAGCTCCGCTCCTGTCGCCAACCCGACGGTATGGCGCCGCAGAAACAATCTGCGCAGCACCAAGGCCAAGCGGCGCGAGCAGCTCACGGTAGTTGTTGACGACAAGATTCTCAAAAGCCAGCCCCGCTATTGCGTTCCATCCTTCCAAGGCATCGAGGCCGCCAAGGGTGAAGGCATCGGCGTCTATGACAGCCTTGGCGGGTTCGATGTATTTTAAATAGAATCGCGCGTAGTTGTCGCGCAGACGATAACGTTTCTCACGCAATGGCCTGCCGGTTGCCGGGTTGTTCCCCTCGTCCGCCGAAGCGAAGCCACATTCCACGAGTTGTTCCAGCGCGCCGGAAACACGCCCACCGCGCTCCATGCCGATTTCCGCAGCGATTTCCGCAGCGTTCTTCGGGCCATCCGCAAGACACCGCAGGATGGTGGACGTGAAGTTAGGCTGCTTGGCAAATGTCAAGTATTTTGTCCCCTAAATCGGAAAAATGAAATTAGGGGACATTTTTTACAGCCATGAAAAATGTCCCCTAAATTATAAAATTGGATTTAGGGGACAAATCCGAGGGCTAGTGCAGGATGAACATTGAGGGGCCACCGCATGGCGCGGGCGCGCGGCGACCGTCCCCGCGTTCCTTTTGCAACTGCTCCGTTCATGGCTTCAATCATACCACAACGCCCCGCGCGGTGCAAATGGCCGGCACGGCGCGAAGCGAATGGTGAAGGTTCACCCGGCTACTCAAACACAACGTCGTGGTCGAGCAGGTATTGGCGTTTCACGCCGAGTTCCTGAAGCCAGCACTTGACGTAGTTGGTGCGCCAGGGGCCGCCACCGATGGTCCCGGTGCCCGGATGGTTGTCCCAGAGCCAGCGCGGCGTCGGCCAGACGGCGATTTCCGGGGCCACGGCGGCGTAGAAGTCCTTGTTCGCCCCGAGCTGCCCATGGTGCGACATGAACACGACGTCGTGCTTTTCGCGGCCGGCAAGGGCAGACAGCAGCCCACGCTGGCCGTCTTCGGCGATGTCGCCGGTGACGAGCCAGCGTTTTCCCCCGGCATTCACCGAAAGGCAGACGGTCGAGTTGTTGATGGGGCCGCGCACGTCGCACCGGTATGGCGGGTTGAGGATCTCGAACGACCAGGATCCCAGCGAGACAACCCGCCCCGGCGAGCAGTCGCCGCGCGGGATCGCCGCGCCAGCGCCCGCCATGAATTCGTCGTACCACGGCGCTATCTCCTCGGCGGCGGTCTTTTCGCTCCGCTCCATCCATCCGCGCTCCGGAAACGAGTAAAGGAGTTCCCCGATTGCAATCGCGGGCTTGTCCCGGCCGCGGTTCATCTCCACAAGCGCCCCGAAGTGGTCTGCGTGGGCATGGGTGACAAACCAATAATCGACCCGCCCGCCAAGCGCCTTGAGAAAGCGCCGGAGAAATTCGCCGTCTGCGTAGATCCCGCCATCGACCACGAGGATCCTCCCTTCGGGCGAGACGAACACGGTGGAGAGCATCTGGCCCCCGCCCCGGTTGGAGAAGCACCAGACGCTTCCGCCGCCTTCGAGAAGTTTCACGCGCTCCAGACTTTGAAACGCCGGCGGTTCGCCCTCGTCGGCGGCAACCCGCGTCGCCTGGATGTCGGCATGGACGCGCGCGAACATTTCGGTCAGCGCCGCGTAGGGTTCCCCCTGGTTGTTGACAAGACCGTAGTTGCAGTTCTCTCCGCCGCCAGTCGAATCGTGCCACATGAAGTAGTCGTATCCGAGAACGAAGGGCTGCGCCATGAGCTCGCGGGCGAAGATTTCCGACGCCGCAACGCGCTCCGCCTGCGTCGGCATCTTCATCCCCTCGCCCCACTTGTTCGGGATTCCTGGAACGTCGTTCGCCGGGAAGCTCCACTCGGTGACGAAGAGTGGCTTCTTCGTCAGCGCGTACATCTCGCGGTAGCGCGCGGCCGCGAGCTGCGAGGTTTCCCCCTCCCGATAGGATATGCGCACTTCCCCGTTTGTGACATTCACCCATGGATAGTGGTTGAAGGAGACGACATCGAGCCACTTGCCGGCGGTTTCCAGCAGTTCCGGCTCCATCCAGACGCCCGAAAAGCGACACCCCATGATGAGGTGGTTTGGATCGGCTTCGCGCATGGCCGTGACGATGCCCCCGAAGTATTTCTCGGCGATGAGGCGCAGGAACTCGCCGCGCACCTTCGACACGGGCCAATCGGCGTGTTCGGCGACAAAGGCGTCGTAGGCCTGGCGGGCCGTATGCTCCGGCGGAAGTTTCGCGACGGCATCGACCAGCCCGTATTTCCCCTGTCCGGCGATCTTCTCGCCCCACCAGGCCAGTTCGTTGTCGAAGAACCAGCCCACGATGTCCTTGTCGAAGCGATTCGGACGGAAAACCTTCATCGACCAGTCGCGGCAGTACTGCGGCCAATCCGGGTTGAACACATTGGGGAATGCCGTGCCCGGGCGCTTCTTGCCCTGGAGAATCGCCTTGTCGCCGCCGTCGAAAGAGAACGGCTCGCCGACCCACGGATAGACGAGGAACGGAATCCCCTTGTGGTAGAGTTCGTTGGCGCACGCGGCGCCAAGCGTCGTGAAGCCCCAGTCCTTGATTTTGGCCAGGACATCGTTGGCCCATGCCTCCTTCGTCTCGAAACGCGCGAGCATGTTGCTTTCAAAGCAGCCCTCGCCCCAGAGGCGAGCGTGGTCAACGCCCAGCGGCACGAACGTTTCGCCGTTCGGAGCGAGCATCCGCCACCTGTCGCCGCCAGCATGCTCCACACGGTAGAAGCCGTTTACTGTGACAGCCTGTGGATCGGCGACCTGCCGCGCAAGATTCGAAGAGCGAGTGAAGGCGGTACCATCTGCCTTGGCGAAGAACGCGCACAAGGCGGCAAAAACGGGCATGAGGGACAGCCGGCCAGACAGACTGCGAATATTCACTTTCTACCTCATGTATAACATAGTCGCGGAGGGCGGGAGTTCGCCGCTCACGGCACCGTGCGAGTAGAACCGGTTGTCACCCGAGTTGTCAACGAGGCAATTCTGGATCTTTTCCCACATGACGACAGCCCCCTTTTTCGTCAGAACCGGTCTATAGTGGCGCACGAGATTGCCGTCCTGCCAAAGTTTGAGCGACTTCACGCGAACGCGCCCGGGCAGCACAACCTTGCCATTGTCGTTGCAGGCGAAGAGGTAGATGGTGCAGCCTGCGCTGAAATCCGAATTCCACGATGAGGAAACCTGCCCAGACGGGGCATCGTCGGATGAGTAGAGAAGCGTTCCGTTCACGGTGCAGGTCTGCTTTCCCCTCGCAAGTTCCGTCACGATCCGGTATTCGGTGTTCGCCACCGGAGTGAACCGATTCGCAGTCTGCGAGCCGTTTCCGCCAAGAGTGTTCGGCACATAGAGGAACGAGGCGTCGTAGCCGATGCCCAGATAGGCGGTAGGGGCATTGAGCAGGAAGAAGCGGTGGCTCGACGTGTTGCGGCAGCCGAGGACGCATTCGTCGGCGTTAGTCACAACGGGCCATTCAACCACGATTTCCGCCTTGGTGTCGTTGCGACCGATGATGCCCGTGTCGATAAACTGCATGCCCGTCGAATCCGATTCGATGTATTCGACGAACATGGTCGCCTTGTGGGTGGGAAGGTCCGCGACTTTGCCCACATGCGAATCGGCGAACGGAACATTTGGGAAGAACAGCCTCCTGGAAACCGTGTCGTAAAGACATCCCTTTCCCCACTTCACGCAGGGCTTGAAGTCGCGCTTCTGGTCGCCATCCTGCGTGAGCGCGAGACCATAGCAACGGGAATGCGAAAGATAGTTGGGATTTCCGCCTTTGTTGCAGGCGAACAAGTAGAGGTTGAAACTGGGGGTGCTTACGCTCGCGAGCGACTTCGACCATACGGAAGAACCATCGATTTCAATTGACTGCGCGCCACTGATGAATGACGCGGAAAAGGCGTATTTCGTGCCTGGCACCCATGTCCCCGTTGCATTGCCCCTCCCTGCAGAATCATCGCTGCACGCGGCCCAGCGCGTTCCAGAGCTGTTGGAGGAATGGAGCATGTAGAACCTGCTGGATCCATCCGACTTGCACGCACCGAAATAGGTTGACTCCGCCGGGATGGAGGTCCACGACATCTCCCCCTCGGCCACCAGCGGAGCACGGGCCCGGATTCCGGTGTCGATGAACTGCGTTCCGTTGGCCTCGACGTAGTCCACATAGTAGTCAGGCTTGTCTGATACGGCGAAAGCTCCGTACGAAATCGTCTTGCCCACGTCGTCATAGAGCCCCGGTCGTCCGTCCTTCACGCATGGACGGTAGTCGCGGACAAGGCCACCGTCCTGCCAGATTTTGACGCCATAGCATCGGACTTGGCTACGGTAATTGGTCGTTCCTCCCACATTGGCGGCGAAGAGGTAAAGATTGCATCCGGTGTCAATGCTGTCGGTGCTGCTTCCCGAATAGACCCTTTCGTCGTCAATGTCGAGGGTTTGACTGCCGACGTTGATTTCGGAAACGACCTTGTAGCGGGTTTCGACTTCCACCTCTTTGATGTTTGAGCGGTATGTGCTGGCATAACCGAAACCGAAATGCCCGTTTGATCCGTGGCACATTAGAAAACGAGTGTCGGCCGTCGATGACCCACGCGCGCCGAGAATGGAGCAGTCGTTCCATTCAGGGTTGGATCCTTCATTGAGCCCCAGTTTCAGCCAGGCAATGTCGCATTCCGCCTTCGTCCCGGGACGCGCCATGACCCCAGTATCGATTACGGTCGCCCCGAGAGCGTCTATGTAGTCGAGGAATGCATCGGGAGTTTCTCCGTACGACGCAACGGCGATGCCGAGCACAAACGATGCGAGTGGTAGTGAGACTTTATTCATTTCCTGTTTTCCTTTTGTGATTGGGTGTTGGCAAATTCGGGCGAAAGGACGACTACTTCGTGCGCGTGTATGCGGGCCTGTGGCTCAGGTGGAAGAGATCCCTCCATGCGGGCGAAAAGCAGGGCGGCCATGTCCTCGGCGGAGCGCTCGTTGTGCTTCTCCACCGTCACGGCCGGGACGAGCGCGGGATCGCACCCCGCCGCCGTTCCGTTCGCGGGCGCACCTCGCGACATGTTGTCGTAGCCGGCGACGAGGATGTCGCGCTTCGGGTCAAGCCCCATGTCGGAAATCGCCGCCAGAACCGGCTTGGCCCAGTCGTCGTTCGAGCAGAGGAGCGCGTCCGGGAACTCGCCGTCGGCGCGCCGCAGCTCCACGAGAGCCGCCACGGCCAGCGCGGCGTTGACGCGCAGGTTTTCGCCGGTGCGGCCATGGGCGACGATGGGGGAGCCGAACACCTTCACGGGGTGTGGCTCCAATCCCGCCTCGCGCATCGCCTCCGCATAGCCAGCAAGACGTTCGTGTTCCCAGAAGAGCTTAGGCTCGTTGGGGAAGAGCGGCACGATTCGGCGGCGTCCGCGCGCGAGAAGCCATCGCGTGAGGTCGCGGGAACCGGCGCGATGGTCGGAGTAGGCGCGGTCGAAACCACGCAACTCAGGGGCATTGCCGTATGCCACCGCCGGTATGCCCGCCTCCCGGCAGCGTCGCAGCGCCTCCATCGCAATGGGGACGCCGCCCACGCTGCCCGTCACGGCCATCGCGCGGGGGCGCGCCGCGAAGATGGCGTCCAGCCCGCCTTTCGGCATCAGATTCGTGTTCACAAACGACACCTGATGGCCCCGAAGCGAAAGGCGGCGCAAAATGTCAAGGGCCAGGAACGAGTCGGCCCACATCGGCGCGGTCGTGACATCCGCGAATTCTACCAAACCAGCCAGCACGTAAACTGTCGAAGTAGAGGACGGCTTTAGCGGGACATCCCCCGCGTATCGTTTACGCGTCCCCTCACGGCGAACGACGAAGCCGCGCGCCTCCGCCTCATCGACCGCAGCAGCCGCCGTGTTCTGCGAGACTCCAAGCAGCGCCGCAAGCGCTCGCTCCGAAGGTATCTCGCCACCTTGCGGGATCTCGCCCGACGCGATTGCCCGCTCAAGGTAGCGGAACACCCGCGCCCGCGGCGCTTCACGCGGCGTCAAGGCTTCCCTGCTGTTCTTCTTCCTTCCCTTCATGGCTAATCCTGAAAAGGCAAAATGCATTAATATTGACTGAATATTCTGCCAATAATATTACACATTTTTAAGTCAAATGTCAAGCAAATTTTTAATTCTCCATGCGGGCAAGGCGCCACCGCGTCGAAACACGGAAAACTTCCAAACATCCAATGCGCGCCAGCGCCAAACTTCCAGGGCGCTCACGCCAAACTTCCAAACTTCTCGGCTCCCTCTTCCGCACGCGCCTAAGGCGTCCTGCGCGTCCTAGTCCCACTTTGGCAGGGACATCAAAACCTTTTTTGCGGAATGTGGGATTATTCCTCTTCGCCACTTGGGCGGGCAATTTCGAGAAGAGTGTTGGCCGACCAAATGTCACGCCCCTCTGCAAGGTTGCGAAGAGACTCGACGCCAATGCGAGGTAGCCTGACTTCCTTCATCAGCCTGTTGGCCTCCTTGCCGGCGCTTTTCTCAAAAAGCTTCAATATGTCCTCATAGTCGATGGCGGCATAGTTGGACTTGATATTCGCCAGCATAGCCTCGCCAGCTATTTCAGCATAGAACTTGCGTCCGGCCTTAAGGAGATTCTGGTATTCCGTGTTGCGGGAGAACATCCAACTAAGGCTCTTGTCGATGTCCTTCCTGAAATCCAAACAAGCACGGACGAAGGGGAAGTCGTAGAAGACAATCCTAGCGCGCTTCACGGCATCTTCATTTGCGGCGTCAAGCGCCTTGCGCAAGGCGGTCATCTCTTCGCGCAAAGAGGATGCCTGGGAAGACGACAACGTCTCCACGTTGAATTTTTCCTGCCATTCCGCAAACGCGTCCCTGATGTCCGAAAGTACTGAAATGGTTTCCTGAATCTCCTCATGGAGACGCAGCCAATGTTCAATCCGGGATTTGGCGGCATTGGTGGGCTTGGCCAGCTCACTCGAAAAATCGGCCATTCGCGGCGGGATGTAGAAATATTCATTAAGCTGCCGCTGCGACATGGCCGACATCCTTTTCCGGTCACCGCCGTGTATTATCGACTTGAGCACATCGCGCCTGGCGTCGCGAATCTCGTCGAAACTCTCCCCCCATGCGGACATCGTTTCGGAGATTTCCCCTCCGGCGGCCTCGTTGTCGAAGAACCCCTGGAGCAACGCCCCGTAGATTGTCCTGTCCGTTATTGACCCCTTCTTGGCCTCATTTGACGTCTGCGCTTTTTTTTCAAAGTTTTTCTCGCATACGTTGGCATGGAATAAGAGATACTGGTAACCGAGGGAGGTCAGCACTTTAAGAGAATCTATCCAGGAGGCATAGACCAGTCTGACCATCTCGCGTTCGCCCTGCGACAACTCGGCTCCGCCTCGCAGGCGCCGTTCAAGGGCGTTTCTCCAAGGATCGCCGTAAAGAAACTTTGCGAACTGGAGGACATCGCCATTTTCTGGAGTCTTCGCGAAGGTAATCTCGCGGTCGTTGTAGGAAATTTTCCATTCTATTTCGCCATCGCCTCGCTCACGCATGAACACGGCGTTGCGTCCATCGTTCCAGGCGCGATGCGCCATTTGCTCGCAGGCGGTCTCCATGTCTATGTCCTGCCTGAACACCTCGCCGGGAGTCGGCACATAAAGATTGGACGCGGGGGCGGAGGCCGCCGCCAAAAGAGCGGCCGCGAAGATAGAGTGTCTTATCCAGTCCATAGCCACAATCCTCAATTCAGCGCCTTGAACACGACATGAAGGACGCGGTCACCGGCATTGAAACTCTCGTCCAGGACTTCAAACAATGTCCCCTCGGGGATCTCGCGTTTTTCGTTCATGGCGACAAGTTTCGTCGAACAGATGGCCGCGATGTGGCTTATGATGTGGCCCCGGACGTTCTCATAAGTCTGGTTGCCGATGTCAATGTCAAGGTAGCCCGAATGGGTGTTGGCATTGTAGCCCTGCCCCACGACCCTGACATAATACCAGCGCAGGCTGTAACTGGCGACGCCATCCATGCCGAGGCTCTGCGCGACCCAGTCCCAGCTGACGCTCGACCTCTCAAGTCCGGGGACTCTGAGAAGGAGATCATTCTCGCACTGGATGACGATGTTCTTCTTGAGCAATTCCGAGGCGGCCATCTTGTCCTCGGAGGAAATCTTGGCCGAAAGGGAGAAGCTGCCCTTCTCCGCGTCGTAGCTCCAGGAAAGGATGGTGTATGGAAGGCCGCCGCCATCCGAGTCGCCGGCACCGGCCTGTGCGCGGTTGAAGTAGTCACGGGTCAGCATTGGGGAAATCTTCAGGGCACCGGGATCGCCGGCCTCCGCCGCCATGCCGTACCACTTCGTCGATTCTTCGAAACTGTTCGGCACCCCCGTGCCGAAGAGGTAGCACGCGCCGATTTTCGACATTGCGGCGGCCGCCTCGGCAGGAGCGGCGTTGGTCTCGGCCGCGCACCTTCGGAACCACTCAATCGCCTTGCCCGCGTTCTGGTCAACGCCGCGCCCCTTGAGGTAGCACTCGCCCATCCACAGGTAGGCCCCGGGTATATTGTATTCCTCCGCCGCGACCTTGAAATGCCTGAAGGCGTTCTCGTAGTTGTTCCAATCTTTCAGGACTCCCCTGTGATAGTAATGGAACAGGCCCAGCGCGAGGTTGGCCTTGCCGTTGTCCTTTGCGGACTTCTCAAGCCAGCTTACGGCTTCCTCGGGATTTGGCGTGCCACGCGCACCGCCCTTACCAGTCCCGCTTCCCGCCGCGTAGCACATCGCCACGTCATATTGCGCGGCGGCATTGCCACGCATAGCCTCGGCAAGGCGCTTTTCGAAAGGCGTGGCGCACCCAGCCAGAAGCAGGACCGCCATCACAGGCAGGGCAAAACAGCGGAGCGACGTAAAGCATCCACCGAAGAAGGACGCCTCAAGGTTCCATGTGTGCCGGAATACTTCAGTCATCGCAAAAGGCGCTAGAGTCGCCTACTTCTCGACCTCTTCCAGGTCACTCCATATTTGCTTGCCAGTTGAAAGGTCGATCAACTGAAGGGAGAGTTCATAGATTTTGCTTTTTCCGTCCTCGAAAGCGCGGAAGCGACCGTAAACCTGATAGTCGGCAGAGACATGCGAACCGAAATGCTGGAGGTTGGCGCCATCGTTGAGGCCTATGGCGGCATTCTGCGTAATTGAATCGGCAAGCACCGCCGAGACGGACTCCCCTGACGATGCGTCATCGGTTATGTCAAATAAACGCGTCTTGCGCAAGGCGATTTCAAGCCGGCGCCTCGCGGATTCCAATTTCTGCACGACACGTTCTCCCGTCATGTTGTCGATGTTGCCGATTTGCAAAACCGGAAGCGACCCCTTCTTCTCCGCCAAAAGGGCGTAGTGTTCCTGGAAGCCTTCGTCATCCTGCATCTTGCCAACGAGGGCGGCGACAACCGTCTTCACGTCGCGGAGAGCGGTTTCGTCGGGCTTTCCATGATCGACGGCCTTGGACGAGGCGCTTCCCCTCCTGAGCGTGCTGCTCAAATTGATGCATCCTGGAAAAACAACTGCGGCGGCTAACAGCGCCATTGCTGGAAATAGGAATTTTGTTTTCATTTGATGTCCTCGAAAATTGATTATTCGTCCTCCCCGCCCGTTGTGGCAGGTGCGCCGATTAGCGTTGCAGCAGCGTCAATCAGGTCGCCGGTGGCAGTTTTCACATCGTCTGCGGCCATCCCTGGATCAAGGCCAAATTCCGGAATCTCACAGTCAACCATGGTGAGAATCTGCGGCATTCCCTCGACACGCGTATGGCTACTGGAAAGGTAGGCGCCGTAGCCACGGGCGCGGAGAAGGCGCACCTCGTCATCCGTCGCCCCTGATTTTTCAATGCGGTCCATGATCGCGTCGAAATGACGGTCTTCCTTGCGGATGCGGCGCCCATCCTCGCTCTCGTGTAGGACAACAATGAAGGTGGTGCCCTCCTGAAGCCTGGCGCGGACTTCATACGGGTCGGTGTATGGATAGGACACCCTCACGTTGTGGATGCCTTCCGAAACCTTGACCTTGAGCGGAGGCTGGCCGATTGTGCCCGCCGTGCCGTATGAAACGCCGTCTATGGAGACGTCCGCTCCCGGGAAATTGCAACCAAATCCGACTTCGACAAGCTTCACGTCGATGTCGTTCCAGTTGATCTTCCCGCTCTTTTCGAGGAATTGCGCCGACGCCTTCGCCACGAGCCGCCCTATAAGTTCCGAGTAAACGGCTGCGCCATTTTGCGAGAGAGCATCGGGGGTCATTTTCGGTGACATCTCGGAGACCGTCACGGAGGCCGCATTGGACCCTTTTGGAAGTTTCTTCGCTGAAAGGGTGAGCGTCATGCGGACAGCCTGGACCCGTGCCGGAGTTCCAAAGCCTACAACTGAAGCCTCGCCTATGGACGCCGTGATTAGCGCCTTGGCTCCTAGGTTCTCTGCAAGGCGCGTGGCGGCGCTCTGCGGCATTTTCTCGCCATCCGGGCTGCGGTTCATGTTGTCGCCAACCGCATCGTTCGGGTCGATGACGTTGAAGATGTCGCCCGACAACGCCGTGGAGACCCTGTCGCCAAAATCTAAAAGCGACTGCTCGAACTCACTCGGCACATGGTTCTGCACGAAGAGGACAGCGTCAACTGGCTCCCCTGCGAATACGGTGGCGATTGCGGAGATGCCGATCGCGAAAAAAGCGGGAACTGAAGGTTTCATGCTTTTCCTTTCCTTATTGTTTCATCAATCCAAAACATCACCGCAGAGGCCTTATGACCAGGCGGTAGTCCGCCGCCCCGGGCACTGGGCTTATCCCCTGCACGACTGCCTCTTCGCGGCCATATAGCGTCAGCGGCAGCCAAAGCGTCTCGGCGCCTTTCAAAGTCATGCCGTCCTTGTCTTTCCACGAAAACCGATACTGGCACGCATAGTCGCGCTTGTCGGTGTTCTTGATTGTCACCTGTGCCTTGAGGAAGCCACCGTCAATGACCTTGGTCTGGTCCTGGATGATGTCAAGATGCGAGGCCAGCCTCCTGTCTTCAACCTGTAGGACGCCCTTCTCCGCTGACAAGCCCGCCGTTGTCGGCGAAAGGCAGCCAGCCAGCAGAAGAAGCGAAAATGAAAGAAGTGAAAAAGACAGTTTGCGGATTGATGTATTCATGGCTTTGGAGGTCCAGTAAAATGCGCTATGCGCTAAAAAGCTGCGTTGACAATCGGGAAGAACGGAACCGAGGAGTCGCTGATGAAGTTCAGGAGGCCTATTTGAAGGCCTTCGAGGACCCGCGCCGAATTGACGACTCCAATCTGCACGCCTATGCCGCGGTCAATTGAATTGAAGAGGCCGATTTGAAGGCCCTCGAATTCGGACGCCTTGTTGAGGCATGCCATTTGGACGCCGCCGCAATACTCGCCGACGTTGTTGAAGATGGAGGCGCATTGGAGTCCGGTAAATTCCCCTTCGCATTGGTTGAATACGCCGGCAAACTGCACGGCACCGGCAGATCTGCCAATGCTGTTCCAGCCAGCAGCCAGCTGCACGCCATCGAAGTCCTCCGTGGTGATATTCCCCAATATGCCGATGTCCAGGCCTGCGACATCGCGGTGGCGACCAGCTAGAATATTCAGGCGCGCGCCATGGACAGACCAGTCCGCCGATGGCGTTTCAAGGCTGGGGAGAAGGGATATGGCAAAGTGGACGACACCGGCGGACGGCACGCTCACCTCGCCAATGGGACGAGTTACGACTTCTTTCCCCTTTGATGCCGGAGCTTCGCTGAACACGCGAGTTTTGACGGTCCCGTCGGCCGCAGCGGCGCACGACACGGCAACGGCGGTGGCCATGGACAAGACGATTCTCTTAACTTGAGTTGGATTCATGACTTTTTTCCTTACTTTTATTAATGAATATTATAACAAAAAAACAAACTTGCAAGTTTTTTTACAAAGGCATGGGGAAAAAACTTCAGGCATCCCGACAACCGATGTTTGCGCATGCGCTTTTGCGGACATGCGGTTTTTGCTAGAATGTGAACATGCCCATTTACGAATTCGCCTGCAACGACTGCAGGACTATCTTCTCCTTCTTCGCAAGGCGCGTGAACACCACCGCCACGCCTTCCTGCCCGAAATGCGGGAAGCCGCTCGACCGCCAGGTGTCACTCTTCCGCGCCGCCCGCAGCAGCCAGCCTGACGCCGATCCGCTCGGTCTCGGCGACGACGGCCTCGACGGCGACTTCCCCGACATCCCTGACTTCGACCCCGGCGACAGCCGCGCCGCAGCGGCCATCGCCGAAATGGGCGACCGCATCGACCGCATCGACCCATCCAACCCCGCCGAGGCCGCGGGCGTCCTGAAGGAGTTTTCGCAGAAGTCCGGCATCAGGTTCAACAAGGGAGTCGCCGACGCCATCGAGTCGCTTGCCTCCGGCGACACTTCCGAGGCCACCCAGCAGCGCCTGGCCGAGGCCATGGAGGGTGGCCATCTTCTCGAGGAGATCAAAAAGGCCGGCCAGGCGCAGGTATCAGCACCCGCGCCATTCGCTAAGGACCCGACCCTCTACGACCTGGAGCCGCCTCCGCTATGATCGAGAAGACGGAAGCCATTGTCCTGGCGACCCACCCATTCTCCAGGACGTCGCTAATGGTCTCGTGGCTGACACGCGACCACGGCCGCATCGTCACCCCCGTCCGCGGCGCATGCCGCCCCAAGAGTCTCTTCCTCGGCCGCATCGACGTGGCCTTCCGCTCTGAACTTCTCTTCTATTCCCGCGACTGCGGCGGCGTCCACAACATCCGCGAGACCACCCCCCTCGACATTCGCGAGGGGCTGCGCAACGACTGGCGCGCCGCCGTCGCCGCATCATACATCTGCTCCCTAACCGACCAGTCCGTCGAGACCCTACTCGACGCCGAGGGGCTTTTCGACGACCTCGACCGAGCCCTATCCTCGCTCGCCGGCGGCACGCCGCCGCACGACGCCGTCGTGGCCTACGAGTTCGACCTTCTCCAGCGCCTCGGCATCCGCCCAGACTTCACCAAATGCGCAGACTGCCAAAGCCCCGACAGCCGCGAGTGCCGCTTCTCCATCCCAGACGGCCGCCTCTCATGCCCCTTGCGCGCCGACTTCATCCCGTCGCGCAACTCCGTGGCGCTCTCGCGCGAGACCCTCTCGGCGCTGCGGCTGGCGCAGGGCGGGCACCTCGCGTCGTCATTCGGCCCCAAGGAGGCGCTCGCCATCCGCCGCTTCCTGGGGATGTTCCTCTCGCACCACCTCGACCTCCCCCTCACCCAGCGCCGCGCCGCCCTCGCATGGCTGGACATGTAGCGGGGACGGCGAACGCGCGGTTATCTTGAAAAGCCGTCAAGCAGAGCGCGCTTGCGCGGCGTGTCGGCGGCGGGGACTAGGTGTTTCGCGTCTGGGCCTTCATGCTCGACGCTCCACCCTGGCCATTCGCGGAAGGCGTGATAGGTCCAGTCCCAGCCGTATTCCTCGAAGATGTCGATGCAGTCGCGAAGATACTGGTCTGCCCCCGGCGCCCACGCGACGGCGCTGAACTCGCCGCAGTATATCTTCGCGCCGTGACGCAGCTGGAACTCCCGCACAGGCCGCAGGGCGCCGCGCAGGGCGTCGGCGTTCCACCCCTTTTCGGCATTTGGGTAGGAATCGGGATGTTCGGCAGGCTTCCACAGCACGCCCTGGTGCGTGTAGCGAAGCGGCATGTACATGTGGACTTCGTAGATGATGTTTGTCAGATCGAGGGGATACAAGCTCGCGAAGGCGGAGGGCGAATCCTGGCCGTTGCATTCGATGAGAATCGGCATGTCGGGGTCGATTTCGCGGATGGCCTCGGCTGCGCGCCGCTGGATTGACCAGTAATCGCAGTCGGGAAGAGCCTCGCGGGTCTGCATCGGCTCGTTCACCAGGTCGTAGCCGTAGATGCCCGCACGGCCCTTGAAGCGCCGCGCGATGCGTCGCCACGCCTCGATGAAGAAGTCTGCGCAGTCGCGGTCGTGGAGCATCCGCATGTCGTTGACGGCGTCGCGGTTGCCTGGCGGCTCGTGGAGGTCCAGCACGACTTGCATTCCACGGGAGACGGCCTGCGGCAGAACGAAGGAGTCGAAATGGTCGAGTTTGGCGTCAAGCCAGCGCCCGTAGGCGTCAAGATCGACGGGCGCGTCCCTTTTCTGGCGGTAGCCCCACATCTGGTAGCGGATCAGCGTCGCGCCCCATTTTTGCAGCGTGTCGAAGTCGTCCTCGGTCATGCTGTGCGGGGCCATCACGCCGCGGAAAGCGGCGCCCCCCTCCGGCCCCCCATTGGGGGGAACTGGCAAGGCCTGAAGGACCTTGCCACAGGACGGGGGAGCGGATTCCCTCTGTGCCTCTGTGCCTCTGTGTGAGATGATTCTATCCGAATATGCGCAGCGGTGCGTCTGGTTGGTGACGGGCCAGAGGGGTTTCGGCTCGCCGATGCGGAGGGTGGAGAGATCGAATGCGGCGTGGCCGCTCGTCTCCTGCAGCCCCAGGACGAGCAGCGTCTTGCGGCGCGTGGCGGGGGAGAAGTCGCGGAGGTGGATTGTCTGCTCAGGGAAGTCGCCGAGGCGGCCGGGCGTATTCGGGTAGCATAGTTCGCCGGAGGCGCTGTCTTCGTACTCGAATTGGAACTTGAGGCCGTTGTACCAGTGCAGCGGCTTGGCGATGCGTTCGCCGCTTGCGACAATCTCCGCGCCGACTGGCCTGCCGTCCCATGCGGAAAGGTCGATCTCCGCCCTTGCGAGGCCGCCAGCCGCCTCTTCGCCGACCGGCACGTCGGCGATCAGCATGTTGCCTTCGATGCGGGCGTTGGGCCCGCAGCTCCACTTGAGCGCGGGCGCTTCGGCTCGGACGGCGCCAAGCCCTCCCATGAATGCGACGAGCGCCGCGATGACGGATGCGATTGCCCTTTTTCCCATGGCTTGTATCCTTTTTTAATGGCGTTTTGAAAATGACGCCATCCATTCTACCACTTCGCCCCTAAAGCCGTTAGCGTCTTTCGCGCATAAAAACAGGCACGGATTGCGCAGAGATGCTACATGTCTGAGAGGGAAAGAAAGCGGTATTCTGGTGTGCAGTGGCGAAAGGCGCCAGTGGCGGCGAGGAAAACCTCCGCCTTGCGGCTTTCAGGACGGCGGCTGTCACAGACCGAGCAGCCGCCGTGCCGGAATTATTGCCGCGAAGAACCCGCTGGCCTCAACCGCCGGGTCGAGGTGTCCGTCATAGACCAGCACCGGGCGCTTGCTCATGCCTGGACGAATAGGAAGTCTTCGCATCCTCTCCCGCACCTCGTCTTCGATCTCCGGGCCGATTTCCCCTTTGCGCTTGACCTCAACGACGTATGCGGTCCTCGGAGTCTGCACCAACAGGTCTATTTGGCATCCGGCGGCATCGCCCTTGCGATCACGGCGGACGTTCCTATAGGGCGCAGCGGACTCCACCGTGGTGTTGCCTATTCCAAGTAGCGACACGACATCCATCGCGTTGTTGACAATAAGGTTCTCAAACTGAAGCCCCATTACGGCATTCCAGTCTGGTAGCGAGGAAAGCGATGAGAAACGGTAGGCGCCGCGTTCGATCATGGCCTTGCGTGGCAGGATGTATTTCAGGTAAAACCGAGTGTAGTTGTCGCGCAGCCTGTATCTGGAAACGCGCGCCTCCCGCCCGGTTTCTGGGTTTAGTCCGGGATCGGAATCGATAAATCCCCCCTCCTCGAGTTCCCGGAGCCGGTCGCCCAGGACGCCGTTCCTGTCCACGCCAAGCCGTGTCGCAATCATGGCGCCGGCCATGGGGCCGTCGGCGAGAAGCTCCAAAATCCTCCGCCGCTCCATTGCGGCATCGCCGAACATCTGGTGGAAGATGGCGTCGAAGTCCTTGAACAGATCGCCGTCCTTCCTAAAGCATAGCCGTCGGATGTTTTCCTCGGACGGAAGCCCCGGATCGACTTCTTCAAGATAGCGGGGGACGCCACCGGTGACGGAAAGCACGTCAAGAATCTCACGGGGGGTCAAGTCGGCGCCTCCCGGCTTCCAGAATTCGGCACACTCGGCAAGCGACAATTCCCGGAGTACATAGTCCCGGGAAAATCTCCCGGTGAAGCCAGTGTTGCCGAGGATGCTCTTTTTTATCCAGGCCGACACGGATCCGCAGACAATGAGGACAAGTTTCTCATGGCGGTGGAACCAAGTTTCCCAGGCATTGCGGAGAATTGCGGGGAAATTAGGATCGCAGCCGCCCATCCAGAAAATTTCATCGAGAAGCACAACTGTCCGCTTGGAATCATCAATGGCGCGGTCGAGCCAGAAAAAGGCGTCCTTCCAATTCCGCAACGACAGAATCGGCGAATTCGTGTGGCGGGCAAGCGTGGCGGCAAATTCGCCAAGTTGGTCGTCATTGGTCACAGGGCGTTCCTGATTCGGGGCCAGACCCTCAAACTCCATATAGACGTCTGCCGTGCGCCTGGCGAACTCGCGGAACAGGGTCGATTTGCCAATCCGCCTGCGCCCGCGACATGCAATGATGGAGGAAGTCCTTTTCCTCCAAAGAGATTCGAGATCGTCGAGATAGTCCTGCCGGCCTACAAACATGGGAGTTCCTTTCTTTTGCGCAGACAATAATCCCATATTCCGGCGCAGATGTCAAGCGCAAAATTTGTATTTGTCAAATTTCGCGCTAATTTTCGGCCGCTATTTTATGCGCGAAATTTGCTTTTTACAAATTTCGCGCTATTGCGGAGGGGAGTTCTCAAAAACCAGCCCCTCTACTTCACCTTCACCCGCAAGAAAGCGCTCTTGGCCGTGCCGTCGCCGGGGATTACGGTGAAGGTCATGGTGTCGTCGGCGTTGCGCGTGGCATTGCCAGCTGTGGGCGTCAGGCTCTCGCGGCTCTAGACTATGTCCGCGAAACCGCATCTACGCTATGCCGGGTTGCGGCGGAGAAATTCGTTAAAAAGCGGGACGGTGAAGGCGACTAGTCCGTGAGACGGGCTGTAAACCATACCGCGTTTAATCAATGCGCTCCGGCGCGGCCCCAATGCCTTTTGGGAAATGCCAAGTCTGGTTGCGATATCCGACATTCTAATATCCGGCCCGTCGAAGGACGCCATCGTCTGCAGGAAGGACTTCTCCGATGGCGTCAACCGTTCCATTCGAACGCGGAAGAAATTACCGTCGAGCTGTTCCGTGACAATGCCGTCCACCATCTTCACATCATTTCCCGTTATGGGTTCCCGTTCGATGAAATTCCACAACTGATACCCCCACTCCTGAATGAAATACGGGTATCCGCCGCTACGGCGGAAAACGATTTCGGCCGCTTCGTCTGTGATGTGAATGCCTGCATCTTCAAAGGGGCGTCGAATGGCAAGAACTGACGCCTCCCTTGAAAGTGCCCCGACTACTGGATAGGTGAAAAGTCGTTCCGCGTATGACTTCGCCTCCCCCGCAAGACCGGGGAGAATCGGCAGCCCGGCGCCAATCATGGCAAGCGGAAGCGCGCGCTGCTGCATCCTGTGCATTGCCATGACAAGGGCACCGAATTCCCCGGCGGAAACGTATTGCACTTCATCCATGAGCAGAACGACGCCCATGCTCTTCTCAGCCGCAGCCTCGGCGACGGCTGACAGCAACTCTATTAAGTCGAACTGGAGGTCACCGGAATCCGCAACCCCCGTGGCGGGTTCCAATTCAATGCCGATGTCGCCGAACTTCACCTTGATAGTCCCCAAGAAGTTTCGGAGAGCCGCAAGGCTTCGGCGCACCTTTTCGCCAGTGCCTTTTGCTCGGTTGATTTTCAAAAGCGCCATGCGCAGTGGGGAGGCGAGCATTTCCCCAAGTGGGCGGTTTTCTGATGCCTCAAGGTAGATAGGCAGGACATCCCCCCTGGCTTCGGCCATGTGCAAGATTTCGTTCAACAGAACCGTCTTCCCCACACCGCGAAGGCCGGTGTAGAGAATGCTTTGAACGGACCGTCTGAGCGGAAGTCTGCCAAGGAAAACACGGATGTCCTCGAAAGCCGAGTCTCGTCCGGCCAGTTCTGGGGGGCGAGACCCCGCATTTGGCGAAAAGGGGTTTGCGATCTTGTCCATGATGAATTTCTCCCTGTACTATTCGCATAAAATTCTACCACACTTCTCGACACTTCGCAACACATCGCCAAAGTGTAAAAAAGTGTAGTAGTTGTTTTCATTCGAACCGCTATGCCGACACAGTTTTCACGACGCCCCCACGGGAGAGCCACGCAGACCTCTTTGGCAAGTAGCGGAAGGCTTTTTGACGACTTCGCCCGAAGGGCTCGAACCTCCGGGCACTTGCGCAAAACATCTAAACTTCAAGGCGGCATTGGCCGCCCTACTTCGTCATCTCGACAGAGACTTTGAAGAAGTTGTAGGACGCTTCGTCGCCGTTGATTTCAGTCCAGTCCTCTTTTGGATCAGTGAGCGATTTCCTTCCGAATTTGCGATAGGTGCGCTTTGCCGCCTCCTCAGGCGAAAGTTCAGGCTCCCACGATATTTCCGGTGTTCCGTCCTTCCACGAGATTACGGTGCGGAACGCAGCCGCCGAGTTCGTCGGGCAGAGTCCCGCAACGTAGCATTCCGCAACGGTGTTAATGCCATTGGCGGCGGTGGCGCTCGCTGCCGTTTCATGGCTTCCGCTATACTTTTCAACGAGCGTCGGGAATTCGTCAAGCCAGCTGACTGGCACCTCAACCCCATCCACCTCAACGGACTCCGGCACCTCCGGCATCCACACCACTTGGTCGAGATAGGCGCAGTCTGAGATTGTCGCCGCCGTTCCGGCGTTCCAGAACTCAAAGCGGACTGTATGCTCGCCCTCGCCGATTCCAAGCGACTCCTCCGTCCATTCGCCAGTCGGTTCGTATGCGTCAAGCCAAACGCCGTCAAGCATGACATCCACGCCGGAGTTTCCCGCCGCGTCTAGCAGCCAGAACCACGACAGCGTTCCGGGGCCGGCAAGCGTGGTCTCTAGACCGCTCACGTCGTCGCCAATAACTTGGCCGCTCCGCGCCGCATCGGCGCCGTCATGAGAGACGGCCACCTGCGGGAACCATTCCGCCGCGCCGTCCGTTGTCCAGACGAAGTTCGTAGTGTCCAGTGCGGCGGCGAGCGAAAGCGGCTGCCAGCGCACATCGTCGAGGAAGGCGGCGTCCTCGCCTGAGGCGCTGCCGCTGCCGCGCGCGTATGTCCATTGGACCGTGTGCTCGCCGGTCGGGACAGCGAATGTCACCGCCGCCCACGCCGTCGAGCGCGTGATGGACTGCTGGAATTCACCTTCTCCTGACGGCGCCAACCGGCATGCTTGACTCCATGCGGACTTTTTACGCCCGCTTTGCCCATCTTTCAAAAAATGGGGGATAAGCCTGCTTCATCGCGGAAAAGCCAAGGCGGCCCGCGAGGAATGCGGGCCGCCATAGCATGTCGCCGCTGGCGCGACGGCAGGACTCCGTGGCGATGCTAGCGCACGGTGATGACGAAGGCGGCGGCGGATGGAGCGGTGTAGATCAGGCGCTTGCCGTCAGCCGACACGCTCGCCCTGTTCGAGCAGAGGGAGGCGTTGAGGGCGTCCGCGAGAATTTGAAGCGCGTCGGCGGACTTTTCGCCGCATTCTATCAGCGTCGCGTTCTCGCCGTGGTGCTTGCGGTTAAACGCATTGGCTTCCAGTAACAAGCCCGCGCCGGCTTCCGCTGACAGGGCCTCCATGACCGTGAGCGGGACGGCGCCGTCCGGCGCGTTGCCGTCCTGCGGCAGCGACAGCGCGAGCATCGCGCCCGAACCAACGGAGAGAGAGCCCACGACCCATTCGTCGTCAAGCGTCGCGACATAATTCCCCGCAGCGAGCGTGGCCGCGTCCTCCGGGCCGGGGACGCCCTGCGTCGCAAGTCCCGCCGACCAGTTGCCGTTCGTCGCGAAGAACCCGTCGCCAACGGCCGACCACGTGTATGCAACTGGCGACAGTCCGAACCGGGCGCGATCAACTTTGTAGTTGAAGGCCGTCTGCGCGGCAGTCGGCTCCTCTCCGTACGCGCGCAAGGCGTAGAGATCGCCATTGTAACTGTACCTGTGGTCGGCGTATTTCCCTCCAACATGGACGGCTTGAATGCCCGTAAGATCCCACGTCCCGGATTGGTCGCCATACTGGATTTGCTCGCCGTTGGCCTGAACCTTCTTGGAGTCTTGAAGCCAGGCCAGCGACATCCGTCCCGGCGCCTGGTTGTTTATTGCCGTGCTTCTTTCATTGTTCTTCCACATGGCATACGAAGTGCCCAGAACGAAATACCGGAGGTAGCCGCCGGAGAAGACAACGGTCGAATACTCTCCGTTCGCCCCGTTCGCGAAAACGGCCTCGAACGCCTTGAAGGAAAGCGTCCCCGTTCCATCGGCGGCCCGCGCGGCGAGCGAGGCCGTCCCCGGTTTCCCGAGGCACCGAAGGGAACTGCTCGTCCACTCGGCCTTGTCGATGGCGAGGTCTCGCCCGCCCGTGACAAGATTTTTCCACGAGACGGCGGCGTTGTCATGCACGCCGGTTCCGGCGTTGTCGATACCGTCCCAGTATGCGAGGAGATTCTCCCGGACATAACTTGAACTTGTGAGGAAACGCTTGCTGTCGATCAGGTGGTTGCGAGCGAGTTCGGCCTTGGTGAGACGCCGCGAATACAGGCGGATGGCGTAAACTTCGCCGACCCACGCATAGGTGTTGCCATAAGACGTATCGCGGTTGCCAATTGAAATCACGCCGCTCGGATTCCAGCTGTTCTGGTAGTTGCCGTCGTCACGGCGCACGGCGTCCTTGAAGATGTCGGCCACGGCGCCGTCGTCATCGTAACGCGCCGCGAGAAAGCGCACCACGCCATTGGTGAACGGCTCCTGGATGCACTTCGTGTAAATGCTTCCCCCTTTTGCCGCGACTCCTGAAAAATACGCCGTGTTGTCATTGTCAAAGAGGACGACGCGCTTCTTGTCGCCCGAAGCGAAAAGGAACCGGCGACCTTTTCCCGCCTGCCTGAAAACAACTTCAATCGTCTTGTATTCCGGCGCGGCCGACTGGCCGACGGCCGAAAGGTCGGAGACCGAAAGCGCGTTGCCTTCCGCATTCCACGCGCCGCTCCCCGTAAGCGAGAGGTCGTATGCGCTGCCCGTCGCTGCGAGGTTCCTCCACGTCGTGGCCGTGCCGTCGTGCGTTCCCGTGCTGACATTGTCGATGCCGTCCCAATGGGCGACGAGTCCTTCCTGAACATAGTCGGCGCTTGTGAAGGACTTCGCCGCGAAGCGTTCAAGGTCAATCGCGTGGTTGATGGCGATCTGACCAGGCGAGAGAACGCAGTCGTACATTCTAATGGCATAGACCTCGCCGACCCACGGGAACTTTGTGTCGTAGGCCCCAAGAACGATCTTCTGCGACGAAAGCGTCCAACCACTTGTGTGGGAGCCGTCCGTGCGCGCGACGCCATCGGCGAACATTGTCGTGGCGGCTTGCCCTGGATTCGTGAACGTTGCGGCCACGGAACGAATGGCATCCGGGTCGAAGTTCCAGTTGACGGTGGGATGGGCCACGCCGGAGAGTCCTTCCAAGTAGCACTTGGTCTCATTTCCGGAAACCGCGAACGCGACTAGTTGCCGGGTTGTCTGGTTGCCGCCGAAAAGCATAAGACTGCTTTTGTTTTGGGCCATCTTGAAGACGACCTCTATCGTCTTGGCGGATGGGGCCGCGCCGCCATCGTAGGTGGCGGAAGCTCCGTTAACGGACATGGCATTGCCGTTTGTCCACGCTCCATTCGCGGTAAGCGTAAGGTCGTAGGCAGTGGCGCCGGGCGCGATGTTCTTCCATTGCGTTGCGGCTGGGTTGTGCGTTCCCGTTCCGGCGTTGTCGATGCCGTCCCAATGGATGAGCAGATGGTCCCGCAACACGTAGTCGGAGCTCGTGGCGGCCACGCCCGCATTTGGCATGACAAGCGCACTGGCGACTGCAATGGCCGCCACAGAGGGGATGAGGCAGGAGTTCTTCATGTGAGTTCCTTTCAATAGTGGTTTATTGACGCCAATCATTATATCAATTTCTTAATCGAAGTGTTAGCACTTTTCACGCACAAAAATAGGCATTTATTGCGAACATTGTGCAACTGTGGTATGCTTTACCACAAATGAAAAATCGCTCCACCTCAAAGCCTTCTCCGGTCTTACGGCGAATCCTCTTCCTCGGAGACTTCGCCTACTCGTCCACCAAACCAATCGTCTCGGGAGCAATACGCTTCCTTTCCAACCATCCAGAAGTGGCTCTCATCATCCACGGCGCCCATCCCGGCGACGACGACCCCGCCTACGGGCTTGATTCCGACGTGGACGGAGTCATCACCTGCATCGGCACCTATAAGGCGTATGTGCGAAAGCTTGCCGCATCGGGAAGGCGCCGCCCCTTTGCCTTCATCTGTGCGCCATGCGACCTACCGTCGCTGCGGCGGCGCTCCGTCTCGCTCGTCTGCGACGACGCCGCCATTGCCGAAACCGCCGCCGCGCTGCTGGTGCGGCATGACCTGACTGAATTCGGCTATGTCGGTTCGCGCCGTGCCGCGACATGGGCGGAATGGGATGCCGTGCGGCGCGAGGCTTTCGTCAAGACGCTTGGCGCACGCGGCTTTTCAGCCCATGTTTACGAACCCACCCCCAGGCGGGCCGGCTCAAAGGCCGAATTTGCGTCGCTCGCCGCATGGCTGCGCTCGCTCCCGAAGCCATGCGGGCTGTTCGTTGCCTACGACCAGCGCGCCATGCACGTGCTGAACATCTGCCGCGCCGAGGGGATAGCCGTTCCGGAGCAAATACAGATTGTCGGCACAGACAACGAGACGTGGATTTGCGAAAGCACCTCGCCCACGCTCACCTCCATTGAGCCTGACTTCGAGGGCGCCGGATACCGCGCGGCTGAGGCGCTGCTTGCGATGATGGACGGCGCACGCGGTGGTCGGACGGAGACCTTCGGCGCGCGGCGCGTCGTGCAGCGGATGTCCACGACAGACGCGCACGGCAGCACCAACCGGGCAGTCCGGGCGCGCGACTGGCTGCGGAGCCACGCCGGGGAGCCGCTTTCGGTGGCGAAGCTCGCCAAAAGCCTTTGCTGCTCGGTGCGGACACTCCAGACAAGCTACAAGACCGTCTTCGGCACCACGGTCTGGGAGGACATCGCCGAAGCGCGTCTGGAAAAGGCGCAGAAGCTGCTGGCCGAGACGAAGACGCCGGTGGGCGAGATTCCGGAACTCGTCGGATTCGAATCCCCCCGCCACTTCGCGCGCTTCTTCAAGGCGCGCACAGGGATGTCCATGCGCGACTGGCGCGCGGGCAAACGTTTTTCGAAATGACAGGCTGCGCCTTACTTCTCGCCCGAAATCGCCTCGGCGATGTTTAGGGCGTGGCTCTTGACCTTGCGGTAGGCCTGCATCATGTCGGCGTAGATCATCCCCGTAAGCACCTCGCACTCGCCGGAGACGATGCGGTTCATGTGCTCGGCGCGGAGGTCCTTGTAAAAGTGCGTGATCGAGTCGTCCTCCGTGCGGGCGCGGTGCAGGTAGTCCGCCGGAACCGCCCCGCGCAGCCCCGCCGTAACCGAGGCCACGTAGGCCGCCACGCGGTCGTGCATCGCCAGCATCTCGGCCGTGGCCTTGTCGGAGAACTTCGCCCCATTCTGGCGCCGCTTCAAAATTTGCTTGAGGATGGTCGATATGTAGTCGCTGATGGACTCGTATTCGTCGGCAAGGCGTATCTGCTTGCGGGTTTCGGCCGATATGTCGGTGGTGATGCGACCGCGCACCAGGCGCGCCAGGAACTGCACCACCTCGCGCTGCTGGTCGTCCAGCGCGCTTTCGCCCTCGAAGATGGACTCGCGCGCCGTATCGTTCTCCTCGTCCACTATGCATGCGCGGAGGTCGCTCATCAGCATCTGGACGCGGTCGGCCATGCGGATGATTTCCTGGAACGACTGCTGGATGCCGAAGGCGGGCGTGGAGAGCATCCTGATGTCGAGGTAGGTGATGTGGTGCGAGCCGTTCGAGTCATCCGGGCAGAGTTTCAGGATGAGCCGCGTGAACGGGCCGGTGAAGGCGAGGAAGACCGCCACGAGCAGGACGTTGAAGAGGGTGTGGGCGAAGGCGATCGACTTCGCCACGCTGGTGATGTGCAGGGCCGCGAGCGAAATGTTCAGGAGGTGCATGAACGGCGTGAAGAGGATGACCATGGCGACTACGCCGATGATTTTCGAGACTATGTGGGCGCATGCCACGCGCTTGGCCCCTATGGAGCCGCCTATGGCCGCGATGCCGGCGGTGATCGTGGTTCCGATGTTCTCGCCGAGGACTAGCGCCACGGCGGTGTCCAGGTCGATGACTTTCGTCACCGCGAGGGTGATGGTGATCGCAACAGTCGCCGACGACGACTGGATTACCGCCGTGAAGAAGGCGCCAACGAGGATGCACTTCAGGAGGCCCGAAATTGTGGCCGGGCTGAATGAGGAGAAGAAGGCCACGACGCGCGGGGATTCGCGCAGGGGCGCGATGCCTTCCTGCATCATCGTCAGGCCGAAGAAGATCATGCCTACGCCCATCAGGATCATCGACCAGAGCTTGAACTTCTCAGTCTTGCCGAAGAGGTAGCCCAGGGCGGCGACTGACATCACCGGCAGCCCCCACGAGAGCACGTTCAGCGAAACGAGCCAGCCGGTGACGGTTGTGCCGATGTTGGCGCCCAGTATTACGCCGAATGCCTGCTGGAGCGTCATCACCCCGGCGTTCACAAGACCTATCAGCAGGACGGTCGTTATGGCCGACGACTGGATGATGCCCGTCACGATCACGCCTGTGGCGCATCCGGCCAGGCGGTTGTCAGTAACCGCCGCAACCATCGAGCGGAGTTTCTTGCCTGCCGCGGACTGGAAGCCCTCGGACATGTATTTCATGCCGAGGAGGAAGAGACTCAGGCCACCGAAGACCTCGAAGAATATCTGGTAGGTTCCCATTTTTATTGGCTATTGCTGGAGATTATGGCGTTATACGATTCTGTTGGCGGCGGCGCCGCTGTCGGCAAGCCACTGGAGGGCGACGCGGCGGAGGGCAGCCGGTTCCACGGCGGAGTCGGCGAGTTCCGCGGCATCAATCCAGTCGAAGGCGATCCATCCCTCCTTGGCCTCTACCGGTCGCGCAGGGTCGGCGTCGGGGATGTCCAGCGCATAGACGAGGTTGATTTCGGCATGGTCTTCGCTGCCGTTCTGGACGAAGCGGTGTTCGCACACCCCCAGGAAGGCGACGGCCTTGGATGCGAGGCCTGTCTCTTCCAGGACTTCGCGCTCAAGCGCGGTGGCGCCCTTTTCGCCAAACTCGATGTGCCCGCCGGGGAAATAGAGGTTCCCGGCCTTCCTCCCGCGGCAGAGGAGAACCCTGCCGCCTTTCACGCATATCCCGCGTGCGATTGTCTCGATGCGATTCATACCCAGTTGCTTTAATTCTACCAAGCCGCCATCACCTCTGCAATCGAATCCGCACCGCACAGAAGCATCGCGATGCGGTCGATGCCCACGGCTATGCCGCCGCATGATGGGAATTCCCCGCGCTCCAAGTCGCCCAGGAAGCCCTCGTCCAGAGGATAGTCGTCCTCGCCCAGCGCGCGGCGTTCGCGCCGCGCCTCCTCGAAGCGGCGGCGCTGCTCCGCGCCGTCCGCCAGCTCGCAGAAGGCGTTCGCCACCTCTATCCCGCAGAGGTATAGTTCCCAGCGCTCCGCCACCCGCGCGTCCTCCGGCGAAAGCCGCGCCAGCGAGGCCGCCTGGCGCGGGTAGCCGTAGAGGACGCATGGCGCATCCTTCGGCAGCGCCGGCTCGACGTTGAGCGCCATGTCTTCGTCGAACCTGTCCTGGTCGAAGTTCTCCAGCGGATCCCATCCGGCATGGCGCAAATATGCTTCGCGGACTGTTACGACGCGCCAGTCCGCCGCGAGGTCGCATTGCGAACCGCGATAGCGGATGACCGTTGAGCCTGTCGCCTCCAGCGCGGTCTGCCGCAGAAGCACCTTCGTCTCGTCGAGGATGCCAAGGGCGTCGGCGCCGCGCCGGTACCACTCGAGCATCGTGAACTCCTCCGCGTGGAGCCTCCCCCTCTCCCCTGCCCTGAAGCATGGGCCGATTTGAAAGATTTTCTCCGCGCCGGCCGCCATCAGGCGCTTCATCTGGAGCTCCGGCGAGGCACGCAGCCAGGCGTCGCCACTGCGCGGGCAGTCGATGTGCGGCTCGGGGGCGGGCGCCGCGATCCGCACGAGCGTCTCGACTTCCAGATAGCCGCGTCCGCCGAACCAATGGCGAATGGCCGCCATGGCCCTTGCTCGCAGCGCCAGGTTGTCAAGGCTGGCTCTCATTGCCCCGTCCCGCGCTTGAAGAAATGCGGGGAGTCCCCGCGAACGCCCCAGTTCACCTCTTCGCCGATGGACTTGATGCGCTCTTCGACGCAGCCCCTGCAAAGCGTGGCGTTCTCGCCCAGGCATGGCTTGCCGGGGTAGAGCTGGTAGTCGGCGCGGTGGGCGGCGTCAGTGATGTTGGGCATCATCACATTCGCGCCGGCAAGCAGCCCACGCTCGCGGCCGTCGGGCTCAAGCGCCTGGAGGGCCGTGGCGGCGGCGATGTTCACGTCGTGGAGGCGAAGGCGCGTGGCGGCGATCATGCGGAGTCCAAGCTCCAGTCGCGCTGCGGCGTCGGCGGGCGTCCACGGGATCCCCTTCCCCAGCGGCGTCTGCGGATGCGGGATGTATGGCCCCATGCCGATCATGTCGATGTCCTCCGCCACGAAGAACCCGATGTCGGCGGCAAGGTCCTCGACCGTCTGCCCAGGGAGGCCGGCCATCACGCCCGTCCCTACCTGGTAGCCGCAACGCCGGAGCGTGCGGAGGCAGTCGCGGCGCCGCTCCCATGAATGGTCCGCCGGATGGAGGGATGCGTAGAGCTCGCGGTTCGAGGTCTCGATGCGCAGGAGGTAGCGGTGCGCCCCGGCCTCGCGCCAGCGCCGGTAGGTTTCCTCGTCCTGCTCGCCAAGGCTCAGCGTGATGCCGAAGTCGTCGCCGCCAAACTCGTGGATGCGGCGCAGGATGCCCTCGATGAAGGCCGTGTGCGCCTCTCCCGAGAGTTCGCCCGACTGCATAACGAGGCTGCCGTATCCAGCGTCATAGGCCCAGCGGGCGGCCGCGACAATCTCGTCCGCGCCGATGCTGTAACGCCGGACTTCCGCGTTGCCGCGCCTGATGCCGCAGTAGTGGCAGTTCTTCTCGCAGACGTTCCCGATTTCAAGGAGGCCGCGCATCGAGACGCGCCGCCCGACATTGCGCGTCTTCACTTCGTAGGCCGCCGCGAAGAGCGCCTTGGCGTCGGGCCACGCGATCATCGCGGCCAGGTCGCCTTGGCTGAGAGTTTCAGGCGCGCTAGTGGCTCGTGTCAGCACTGTCTCTCTTCGGCATGTCATCGCCGACAAGTTCCTCGAAGCTCTTGGTGAAGCTCTCGACAGTGGCGTTCCTGCTTGCGCCAAGCCTGCCGACGACCTCGCCCTTGCTGTTGAACACGATGAACGTCGGATAGCCGTTCACATCGTGCTTGTGGCGGAGGGCTACGTTTCTCGAACGCCATTCCACCGGCACGATGGACAGGTGCCTGCTGGGGAAGTCGATTGTAACGAGCACGACGCGCCCCTCAGCCCATTTCTCGAAGGCCTCGGTCAAAAAGACGTCATGCTCCATGATCTTGCACCAGCCGCACCAGTTGCTGCCAGTGAACTTGACGAGGACGGGCAGCGAGCGCTCGCGCGCTAGGGCCATCGCCGCGTCATAGTCCTGAGTCCACTTGCCGACCTCTGCGCCGACCTCTGCGGCAAGCTCCGCAGCCGCCGCCCACGAGGATGCGGCGACCAGCGCGGCCATAACCGCGTTCCTTACGAATTTGCACATGCACATGGTGAAAGTTCCTCCATACACTTGTACTGCTTAGAAGTTGAGAGGTTGAAAAGTTGAGAAGTTGAAAAGTTGAGAGGTTGAAAAGTTTAAAGCAGTTTATCCTCATTTGCCTTCTTTAGGGAAGCGCTTTTCAAGTTCGGCGACGATGTCGCGGACGCCGCGGAAGTGCCAGCCGTCAAGGACATGGCGCTTCCCGCCTGAGGTCACGACCGCCACAATCCCCTTGGTATCCCAGCGGCTCCAGTCCACAGATGTTACATCGGCCCACGGAATCGGGGCTTTGCCGAATCCAGAGCCGGAGAGGCCGGCGTCGTCAACTGAATATTCGATGCCGCGCTTCGCCCACACGGCGCGGAAGGCAAGCAAAGCCAGCAGAATGAGAACGGCCGCCTGGACAAACTGGCCGCGGCATTTCCCCGACGGGTAGAGGTCGCGGGAGAAGAGTTCGGCGGCTGCCTCGGCGCGGGCGCGCCGCGCCTCCTCGGAATTCCCCTCCGGGTGTGTTATTTCCGAAACCTCCATCACAAGGCTGCGCGGCAGGGGGAGCCCCTCCTTGGCGAAGACCTCCTTGAGCAGGAAGGTCCCAGGCTTGTCCTCGGCGGTGGCGAGCCAGGCTTCGGGCGTTACGCCGCCCTTTTCGCAGGAATCGACGAGCACCTGCCGCACCTTCGCCAAGTTGGCGTTTGCGCGCGGCCATGCGATGGCGCCGTCGTAGAGCGACCATACGGCCAACCCCAAAAGAATTGCGCCCACGCCAATCATGCGGGTCGCGTATTCCCTATTCAAGCTTGCAGTAATCATAAAATGAATCTACCAAAGCCCGCCGCCAAATTCAACTTCCAAACACCTAGGGCACTCGCGCCAAACATCTAAACTTCCAAGGCGCGCCAGCGCCAAACTTCCCTGTTCCCCGTTCCCCATTCCCTGTTCCCCGTTCCCCGTTCCCCAATTTCCACATTGGCTGTTGGCTGCTTCCACACTTTCACATTTCCACATTTTCATCTCCCCATTCCCCTCACTTCAACTTTTCAACCTTTCAACTTTTCAACTTCTCAACTCCACTTGAGAGAGTGGTTTTTCCAGCGCATGGAAGTAGGGAGTCATCCCGCATTTGGCATAGAAGTGCGCCGCCCGCGGGTTGCACTCCCACACATGAAGCGTGAGACGGCCGCACCCCGCTTCGCGGGCGAAGTCCTCCACGGCGGCAAAAAGCCGCGCCGCATGGCCTCCACCACGACAGGGCTCGTCAAAGCAGATGTCGTCAATGTAGAGATCGCACCTCGGGACCATGTTGCCTCCGCCAGGCGTCCGCTCGAAGCGACAGAAGGCATAGCCCATGACGGTTCCCTGCCCGTTGTCATAGACGAACACCGGAGTCTCGTTGTCCGCCACGATCTTCTTGAGTTCAGCCGCATCGTATTTCGTGCGGCCTTCCACAAATATGTCCGGCCTTCCCTTCGCATGGACATCGTTCACTTGAACGAGCAGTTCAAGAATCCGCGGGATATCGCGCTCTTCAGCCCGTCTCACCAAGGGAGAAACACTTTTAATTATTATGGAATCCATAGAATTGTTATAGCATATTTCCGGGGATCGTTTTTTTTGATACAATAATTTACCTATGAGGAAGAACATATTGACGAAGTCGGTTGTCGCGGCGTCAACGATGGCGCTTGCCTTGACTGCATTGTGCGGATGCGGAGCCTCCAAGCCCAAACTACACCTCTACAACTGGGTGGACTACATCGACCCCGTAATCGCCAAGGAGTTCGAGAAGCAATTCAACTGCAAGCTCGTAACCGATACCTTCAACTCCAATGAGTCCATGTTCGCGAAGCTGAAGGCCGGCGCCTCTGGATACGACATCGTTTTTCCATCCAGCTACATGGTTCCGCACTTGCGCGACCAGGGCTTCATCCAGGAACTTGACATCTCCCGCCTCCCCAACCTCGCAAACATCGACCACACTTATGACCGAATCGTGGCCGACCCGTCCTTCCACATCAGCGTCCCATACATGATTTCGAATGCCGGCATCGCCTACAACACCAAGCGCTGCCCCGACTTCGAGCCGACATGGAAGATGTTCGGCAACGCCAAATACGCCCATTCCTGCACGCTCCTCGACGACATGCGCGAGACAATCGGCGCAGCCCTTAAGACCCTTGGCTACAGCCTCAACACCACGGACGAGGCGGAGGTCGCGGCCGCATCCGACCTCGTGATAGAGTGGGTCAAGAACATCGCGAAGTTCGACAGCGAATTCTACCGGCACAGCATCGCCTCCGGGCACTTTGTCTTCGTCCACGGCTACAACGGCGACCTCCGCCAGGCTATCGACGAAAACAGCGACATCGCCTATGCCCTGCCGAAGGAAGGCGTTTCCATCGCCTGCGACGAGATGGTCATCCCGAAGACGGCGAAGAACCCGGACCTCGCCTACGCATTCATCAACTTCGTCCATGCCCCGGAGATCGCGGCGCGCAACATGGAATACAACTACTCCCTCTGCCCGAACTCCGCCTGCTACGGACACCTCTCCGAGAAGGTCAAGAGCGATTCGTCGATTTTCATCCCGGACGAAATCATGGCGAAGTCCGAAGCCATCCGCGACCTTGGCGAAAAGAACGCCATCTACGTCAAGGCGTGGAACCGCATCAAGGCGGCGGCGCAGTAACGTGAGGCCATGCGCGCGGTAATACAGAGGGTCGGGGAGGCGTCCGTCACAGTTGACGGGAAGATCGTCTCGCAGATAGGCTGCGGCTACCTGGTGCTGCTGGGAGTGGCGCGCGGCGACGGCCATGCCGAGGCTGAGTGGATTGCCCGCAAGATCGCCGGCATGCGCCTGTTCGAGGACGCCGAGGAGCGCATGAACCTCTCGCTCGACGACATAGGCGGCGGCCTGATCGTCGTTTCGCAGTTCACCCTGTGCGCGGATTGCCGCAAGGGGAACAGGCCGTCGTTCATCGACGCCGCTCCCGCGGAGGACGCACGCGCCCTCTACGAGGAAGTGGTGACGCTGCTACGCGCCAGATTTGGCGAGGAGCGCGTCGGCACGGGCGTCTTCCAGACGCACATGGACGTGCGCCTGCACAACGACGGCCCGGTAACAATCGTCCTCGACACGGCCAACGCCGCGCCCGTCAAAGGGTGATTACGCGGCGGCCGCAAATCAGCAGGCGGTCGGCGGCGAGGAGGCGAAGGGCCTCGGGATAGGCGATGTGCTCCTGCACCTGGATGCGCGCATGGAGCGACGCCGGCGTGTCGGCATCCTCCACCGGCACGGCGCGCTGCACGATGATCGGCCCCGAGTCTATGCCCGCATTCACAAAGTGAACAGTGCACCCAGCCACCTTTGCGCCGTAGTTGAGGGCCTGCGTCCATCCGGCAATGCCGGGGAAGGATGGCAGCAGCGCCGGGTGGATGTTGATGACGCGATCCGGGAACGCGGCCAGCAACTTTGGCTTGACGACGCGCATGTAGCCGGCAAGGACTACGACATCTACATCGGCCTTGCGCAGAACTTCGATGACTTCGTCCTCGGCGCGCCCCTCAAGCTTTGTCTTGAACGGGGCGTGGTCGATGTGCTGCGCGGGGATGTTGTGGCGCGCGGCGCGGTCGAGGATCTTCGCCCCCGGAACGTCGGTGATTACGACCTTGATTTCGGCGTCAAGCGTGCCTGCCTCGATGGCGTCCTGGATGGACTGCATGTTAGAGCCGGAACCGGATCCGAGGACGCCCAGCCGCAGCGGGCGGCTGCGGCGCACCCGCCCGACGGGTATTACGCCCACATGCGACTGGAGCGCCGTGCCGCCGTCGCGGAGCGACACGATGGTCCGCTGGAGGGTGGTTTTGGCGTCGGCGGCCGTTGCGGCGCATCCCTGCGCGGGGAAGGTGTAGTCGAAGAAGGAGTGGTCGTCGCCGTGCGGGAGCCCCTTGTCGAAGAGGTCCGCGAAGGCGCGGATGCGCGAAGTCTCGGGCAGGGCCGCGGAGAGCGCCGGGCATAGCAGCCATGACGAGCATTGGAAGAAGCGGGCCTTCGACACAGGCGCGTCGGCGAAGAAGCGCTTGAAAAAGTTTGGCGCGATCGCCAGCGACTGCAGGCAGCGGGCGGTGTCGAGCGGTTCGCCCTTGGGGATGTGGACACTGATCGCCGGCTCGCCGGTGGCGACATCCACGCCTGTGGCCTTGGCGGCCAGCGCTTCGGCACCGGCGGCGAGGGGATGCGGCTGGAACTGGAGGCGGCCAAGCTGGAAGAGGCGGAGCGAAAGTGTTTCGCGGAGCCAGTGGATTTCGGTGAAGCCGCGGTAGCGGCCGCCAGTGCGGTCGGCGAGGTTATCTACCCAGCGAGGCAAGTCGCGGAGGGTGTCGGCGAGAATGCACTCGGGGATGGCGCGCGCGGCGTAGTCGGCGCGCGCGGCTTCCACATTGAAGAGGACGGGGAGCGCGAGGGCCCAGGCCATGTGCGGCGCGGGGACGGCGGCGGCGCGTGGGTCGAACTGGAGTTCGCGCCAGGGCGCGGCATCCCATGCCTCCTGCGGCGCGCGGATGGCCTCGGCGATGGCTGCGAGGCGCGCGACGAGGTCCTGGTCGGCCAGAATGGCGGCGGAAGCGGCGAGAATTGCGGCGCGGTCGGCGTCGCATAGCGAACAAAGGCGCGCATCGCCGTCGATGCGCGCCTGGTCGCGAAGGTAGGTCGCGAAGTCCATGGCAGTTTGGGCGTGAGCCCGCTGCGTCGCTAGAAGCGGCAGTTGAGGGAGAAGTTCACGGCGTCGTCGCCGCTGCCGTAGGTTTCGTAGGAAGCGCTCAGGCCGACGCGGCGGGTGACATAGATGTCAAGGCCGAATGCGAAGCCGGTCTTGTTGCCGGTCTGCTCGAAGTCGTCGCAGTCAAAGCGCGACCAGCAGGGGCCGAGGAAGAGGCCGATGGCGTCGGGCCAGATGTTCTTGTTTCCGATAAGCTCGTTGACGATGCCGAGCGTCACGGAGCCGTAGAAGTCGGAGTAGTCAATCTCCCTGCCGCCGTACTTGGGGGCGCTGTAAACCATCTGCGCCGACGCGGAGAGGCGGACCTTCGTCTCGCAGGAGAGGTTGGAGATAAGGTCGTGGTCGAGGATGTTGACCCAGGCGCCGCCACCGTAGAGGAAATCGTATTCGCGGTCGGCGTCGTAGTCGGAGAATTCCGCGTCAGCGGTGCCCATGATGCCGTAGATGGAGAACCAGTCGAGGAGATCGTAGCCGAGCATGAACGCGATGTTGTCCTGCGAGAGCTCAAGCGTGTGGTCTATCTCGCGGGAGGTGTAGCGGTAGTATCCGCCGATGTGGAATCCGTCGAGGTCTTCTGCGGAGACGAGGTAGTCGGCTCCGGAGGCTTCGGCTGCGCGTGGGGTCGCTTGGGCCACGAGGCAGAGGGACGCGGCGCCGGCGGCGACGATGAGTGATGTTCTCTTGAGGTTCATTTTAGTCCTTTAGGTTGGTTGATGAGAGTTCAAGCAAGTGCAAATTAGTGTATAATACTTGCGATGAAATTGCAACTGGAAAAAATAATCCGGCGCGGTGCGACGGAAAAATTTTTAAGGGATGGGGCCTCTTTAACATGTTTAATGATGGCGGCGGCGATGGTTCTTTCCACCGGCTGCTTCGCCCACAAGGAGGCGCCGGAGCGGCCCGTGGCGGCCAAGGGGATGGCCGAGGCCGAGGCGATTGCCGCGGAGGTCGAGGCGCTCGACTTGAGCGGTTCGGGCGACAAGGCCGTTCCAGCCGCGGTGTCATCCATGCCTGCGCTGCGCATCCTGTATCTGCGCGGCGGCGCCTTCGAGGATTTTTCCGCGCTGGCGGGTCTGTCGGCGCTGGAGGTGCTTGACCTCGGGCGCGTGAAGCTGGCGGCGATGCCGGCGGAGGTTCTCTCGCTTTCGGCGCTGCGCGACCTCTACCTCTGCGAGTGCGGGCTGGCCGAGTTCCCGCAGGGGCTGGATGCGCTGCCGCATCTGCGCTACCTCAACCTCGACCGCAACTCGATTGCCGCGCTGCCGGAGGCTCTGCCGCCGAACCTGCGCTGGCTCCGCCTCAACCACAACGCCATCCCGGCGCTACCGGAGGGCATCGGCGCATTGGCGTCGCTCCAGCGGCTCTACCTGCGCGGCAACAGGCTCGAGGCGCTGCCCGAGTCGATTGCCAAGTGCGCCGCCCTGACCGACCTCGACCTCTCCGCCAACAACCTCGCCGAGTTCCCGGCCACGCTGGCCGAATTGCCGCTTCTCCGCAACCTCGACCTCACCGGCAACCGCCGCATCGAGACGCTGCCCGACGACGCCACGCTGGCGAAGATGTCGGCTCTGCGCACCCTGCGCCTCACCGGCTGCCCGCTGACCAACGAGGAGCGCGCGCGGGTCCGCGCAGCGCTCCACGACTCCTGCGCAATCATTTTCTAAGGAAAAAAGATGCTTTCACAACTGCTGAAGTCAAAGCTGCACCATCTGCGCGTAACATCGTGCTCCCCCGAATACCAGGGGAGCCTCATGATTGACGAGGCCCTGATGGATGCGGCCGGAATCGCCAACTGGGAGAAGCTGCTCGTCGCGAACCTCGAGAACGGCAAGCGCTTTGAGACATACGCCATCGCGGGCAAACGCGGCAGCGGCGTGGCGTGTCTGAACGGCGCCGCCGCATCCAAGGGGCGCGTCGGCGACCGCCTCATCGTAATGACATTCGCGCTGCTTGAGAACAGCGAGATCGCCACGCATCGCCCCAAGGTCGTTGTGCTGGACGAGAAGAACAAGCCAAGGAAGCAATAGGGTCGTGAGGAAGAGGACGAAAATTCGCCTGGCGCTCGCGGTGGCGGCTGTCGCCGTCATTGGCGCGGCCGCATTGAAGCTGACCGTGGGGGGTGGCGCCGGCTCCGAGGAGGAGCCGCTCTACACCGTGACGCGCGGCCCGCTTGAGATTCTCGTAACCGCGCCCGGCGCCATCCGCAGCCGCAACTCCGCCATCGTCAAGAGCGAGGCCCAGGGCCGCAACACTGTCATCTGGGTAATCGACGAGGGTAAGGTCGTCACCAACGGCCAGCTGCTCGTGGAGCTCGATGCCAGCGAACACGAGAAGTCGCTCACCGACCAGCAGATCGTGGTGGGCAACAGCGAGGCCGCCCTCGCCCAGGCCCGCGAGAAACTCGCCATAGCCGAAATCGACCGCGAAGCCAACATCGCCGAAGCGAACCTGCGCCTCATGCTCGCCCGCCTCGACATGGAGAAATACTGCGACGGGGAATACCCGCAGGCGCTCCAGGACGCTGAGAGCAAGATCGCACTCGCGCAGGAGGAGGTCGAACGCGCCGCCGAAACCCTGAACTGGACGACGCGTCTGGCCGGCGAGGGGTTCGTGACGCGCAGCGACCTCCAGGCCGACGAGCTCTCCCTCAAGCAGAAGCGCATCTCGCAGGAATCGGCCATCACCGCCATGAACCTCCTCACCAACTACACCCACCGACAGCAGATGGCCAAGCTGCAATCCGAAATCGAACAGGCGGAGCGGTCGGTGGACAAGGTCGAGCGCCAGTCGAGGGCGAGCGTCGCGCAGGCGCAGAGCGAACTCAACGCCAAGGAGCAGGAATACAACCGCCAGGAGGAGAAGCGGCGCAACCTAGAGGAGCAGATCGCCGCCTGCCACATCTACGCGCCGACGAACGGCATGGTCGTCTATGCCTCGACTTTGCAGGCTTCGCGCCGCCGCTGGGGCGTCGATCCGCTGGCGGCCGGAGCATCGGTGGTTACGCGCCAGGAGCTTATCCACATTCCCGTGGAGGGCGGTCTGGTCGTGGAGTTCAGCACCCCGGAGTCGGACATGACCAAGCTCGAAAATGGACAGCCTGCGGAGGTGACTATCGATGCCATGCCCGATGTCGAGGTGCGTGGCGCCGTGTCGAAGATCGGCCTGCTGCCCGACGGCCAGAGCGCCTGGCTGAACCCGGACATGAACCTCTACAACTGCGAGATAACCATCACCAACACGCCATCCACGCCGCTGCGCGCCGGGATGAACTGCACCGTGAACATGCTTGTGGCCACCTACCAGGATGTCATTTCGGTGCCGCTGCAGTGCGTCATGCGCACCGGAGGCGAGTGCTTTGTCTTCGTTATGGACGGCGACACGCCGGAGCGCCGCGCCGTTACGCTCGGACAGGACAACGGACGCGTCGTCCTGGTGCAGGAGGGGCTCAAGCCTGGCGAGAAGGTGATGCTCGCTCCGCCCCTCGCCGCCGGAGAGGTTACATCGTCAGCCGCTTCGGCACCTGCGCCGGCCGCGAAGCAACAGTGACGGTCAAACGATTCAACGGTCCAACGGTCTAACGATATGCCGGATTTTGCCATCAGGGTAGTCGATGTGACGAAGCGCTACAACATTGGCGGCGCTGCCGTGAACGCCCTCGATGGCGTCAGCTTCGCCGTGCGCCACGGCGCCTTCCTCGCCATCATGGGCACCAGCGGATCCGGCAAAAGCACCCTCCTAAACATCCTCGGCTGCCTCGACCGCCCCACCTCGGGCGAATACTGGCTGGGCGGCGTCGATGTCGCCGGCATGGACGACGACTCCCTCAGCGCCCACCGCCTCGACAACCTTGGGTTCGTATTCCAGAGCTTCCACCTCATCCCGCAGCTCACCGTCGCCGAGAACATCGCCCTCCCCATGTTCTACAAAGGCGTTCCCGAAAGCGAGTCGCGGCGCCGCGCCATCGAACTGGCGCGCTCCGTCGGGATGGAGCACCGGCTTGAGCACAAGCCAAGCGAGCTGTCCGGCGGGCAGTGCCAGCGCGTGGCAATCGCGCGCGCCCTCGCGAACGACCCGCCGGTGATTCTCGCCGACGAGCCTACCGGCAACCTCGACACCCCCACCAGCCGCCAGATCATGGAACTCTTCGGCGAACTCAACGCCAGCGGCCGCACCATCCTCATGGTAACGCACGAGGAGGACATCGCTGCCTGCGCATCGTCGCGCATCGTCTTGCGAGACGGACGCATCATAATCAGGCAGGGGGTGGACTAGATGCGCAGCGCGGAACTGGCAATGCTGGTGCGGATGGGCGCCTCCGATGTCTGGCGCCACAGCCTCCGCTCCCTCCTCACGATGCTCGGCATGGTCTTCGGCGTCGGGAGCGTCGTGGCCATGCTGGCAGTCGGCGAGGGCGCCAGCCGGCAGTCGCTAGACGCCATCAGGAAGATGGGAAGCCGCAACATCATCGTAACCTCCGTCAAGCCGCCCGAAAGCGGCATGGAGGGCGTGCAGCGAACCGCCATCCTCGACAACCACGGGCTCTTCTACCTCGACGAAGTCCGCATCCGCGAGACTATCCCCGGGATTCGCCGCACCGTTCCGGCACGCTTCATGAAGAAGAACGCCATCTACGGCGCGCTGCAAGTGGAACTGCGCGTCGTCGGCACCACGGCCGCCTGGTTCGACGCCATAAAGCGCCCCGTCCTCGCCGGGCGGGTTCTCACCGAGGAGGACGGCGACCGCGCGTCATCGGTATGCGTCCTCACCGAAAGCGGCGCACGCAAGCTGCTCGCCGGCCGCTCCACGATTGGCCAGGACATCCGCATCTCCTCCGCCACTTTCACCGTCGTCGGCATCATCCGCAACGAGCAGTCCTCCGCCGGTGTGCAGATGCCCGACAGCGAAGCCGACGCCTACATCCCTATGAAGGCCGGGCTGGAACGCTTCGGCTCTGTCGAGATGAAGCGCTCGTCCGGAAGCTTCACCGCCTCGAAGGTTGAACTGGGGCAGATAATCGTCGAGATGGAGGACGACGACGATGTGAAGCCCGCCAGCAGGGCGCTGGAAGCGCTGCTCACAACCTTCCACAAACGGCGCGACTGGCGGATCGACGTTCCCCTGGCGCTCCTGGAAGAGGCGTCGGCCACGAAGCGCCGCTTCAATGCCGTGCTTGGGTCAATCGCCGCAATCAGCCTGCTGGTGGGCGGCATCGGCATCATGAACATCATGCTCGCCTCCGTAACCGAACGGACGCGCGAAATCGGGATACGGCGCGCAATCGGTGCGCGGCGCTCGCACATCGTGGCGCAGTTCCTGGTGGAGACCTGCGTCCTTTCCATAGGCGGCGGAGTCCTGGGCCTGGCCGTCGGCGTCGCATTGCCGCTGATAGTGACGCACTTCTCCGGCATCCCCACCTGCATCCGTCCATACAGTCTTCTCCTAGCCTTTGGCATCAGCGCGGCAATCGGCATAGTCTTTGGACTCTACCCCGCCTCCCGCGCCTCTCGCCTGGACCCAGTGGAGGCCCTTCGTCATGTTTGACATCGAAATTTCACGCGCGGCGGCGCGTATCCGCGAACTGGCCACGACCTGCCCAGTCGGCTTCTTCTTCCTGACCGACCTGCATGTTCCCTCCAATTATGGGGAGTCTGCACCGCTGATTGCCCGGCTTATCAGCGAAACTGGCCTGCGGACCGTTGTCTCAGGCGGCGACATCCCCGAGGCGTTCGGAGACCGCGCATCCCTCGACGACTCCATCGCCCGCTACCGCCAAAACTGGGTGGAGCGCATTGAGAATGCCGGCGGCGACTTTTTCCCGATCCGTGGCAACCACGACCTGGCCATCCGTCTCGCACCAGACTCCAACGACGGCTTCACTTACCCCGCCGAAGCCGCCCGCGACATCATCCTCGACACCGCCGCCGTCCGCGCCCGCGCCAAAGTCGATCAGGGGTCGTGCGCCTACTATGTCGATTTTCCAGAAGAGCGCTTCAGGCTCATCGCAACGGACACATCCGACAGCGTTACGACGGAGCGCACCTTCTGGGGCGTCCTGGACACGATGGGCGAGAGCCAGATTCTCTGGCTAACCGAAAACGCCATCGCCACGATTCCCGATGGCTGGTGCGCCGTTGCCGTGAGCCACATCCCCTTCTCCGGAGTCGCCGCGGATGACCACGACAAGGCGAGCTTCGCGCCGCTGTGCGCCATCCTCGCCGCCTACCAGGCGCGCGGCCAGGCCACAGTTGCCGGCCGGACATTCGACTTCTCCAATGCGGGCGGCATCATCCCGCTTGCGCTCTCCGGCCACCACCACGGGGAGCTGCAGTCATGCGTCGATGGCATCTGGCATGTGAGCGAGCCCTGCGATGCCGCATACCTTGACTACATCAACCGTTCCGCGCCATGGTGCCCTGACCTGCCGGTCAAGGAGCAAGGCACATGGGCGGGCCAAACATTCGATGTCGTGCAGATCGACCCCACGCGGGGCCTCGTCCACTTCACGCGCATAGGTGGCGGTGGCGACCGCACGCTCCACCTCGCGCCGCTTAGGCTTCGCGTTGGCGAAAGCGCCCGACTGGAAGCCAGGGAACTAGGCGGCGGCATGGTGGCGTGGGGGGCATACGACGCCTACCGCGCCACCACGCGGCCGAACCCCGCGCGCAAATACGACCGCTTCACGGACTACTACAACTGCGTCGCGGCAATCGAACCCGAAGGCACGCTCCGCGCGCTTGCGCCCGGCGATGCCGTCGCCGTCGCCCGCTCCGCCAGCGGCACCCGCGAATACTTCCCTGTCAAAGTGGAGGGGGAGGTGTGAACACGCGATATGTGCAAGCGCAGTGCGCTTGCACCTCCACTGGTTGCGGCGCCGCCAGTGGAGGCGCAAGCACACCGGGCTTACGCGTAGCGGGCTTGCGCGACGGGCACAGCCGCCGCCTAGCTGGCTGGGATTATTCGAAAGGCGCATCTTTTTTCATAACGCTCACGCTGGAGGAGCGGCGCCCCCTCTTCGGGCGCATAGAAGGGGACAAGGTGGCGCTCTCCCCGCTAGGGCAGGAAGTGCTGGCCGCATTGGAGGCGATTCCGCGCTTCCACCCCGAAATAGCCCTCTTTGGCCATGTGGTCATGCCAGACCATGTCCACTTCAACTGCCACCTTGCGGAGGGCCTAAACGAGCCGCTGAAAGTGCTTGGCCGCGCCATCTCCGGGTTCAAGGCCCACACTACGCGGGTTGTGCAAGCGCATTGCGCTTGCACCTCCACTGGTTACGGTGCCGCGAGTGAAGGCGCACGGGCACCGACCGTGCGCGTGCTGGCCGCCGCCAGTGGAGGCGCAAGCACACCGGGCTTGCGCATGAGTGGAGGCGCACGGGCACCGACCGTGCGTAGTAGTGGAGGCGCAAGCACACCGGGCTTGCGCGTATGGCGCCTTGGCTATCACGACCATCTTTGCCTCTCCCGCGAGTTCATTGCCGCCACCGAGCGCTACATCGCCTACAACCCACTCAAGTGGGCGCTCATGCACGGCTCCAATTCACTGCGCATCGTCGAGCCGCTCTTCTCGACGCGCCTCGACCCCGCCCAATACTGGAAAGGCGTTGGCAACACGGCACTTCTTGGCATGGAAGAGAAGCTAGTCTCGCTGCGCGTTTCAATGAAGGTCACGGATATCGCGCCAGTGGTTGAGCGCATGGAGAAGGCGGTGGACAAGGGCTACACCGTTATCAGCGGTTTTGTGAGCCGTGGCGAACAGGCCGTGCGCGACATGCTCTGCCGCCGGCGAGATGCGAAGTTAATTCGTCTCCGCCCCTCCTGCATTCCCAACGCGCGCTTCAAGCCGGAAAGCGCATACGTGCAGGCCTTCGCCGAAGGCCACTGCCTGGAACTTGGCAGGGGCAATGACGAGGTGGAATTCGGCCGTGCCGCCTGCCTTGACGTGAACCGCGAAATCATCGGCATCGCCACCGCCGGACAAGGCCTGGCGGTTTATTTCACCAAGGACGGGCTGACGCGGCTGGCTTGACCACACTTTAGGAATTCCAGGACAGATTTTCTAAAATTCTCTATCGAATATTTTTGTGATATGAAATCTCGCGCCCTACGCCCCAGTTCAAAACGAAGAGTCTCATCATTATAGAGTCTTCTCAACGCCTCTGCAGCCGCATCAATATCTGGCTCAGCCCAATGCCTGACGCATCTGTACCAAACAGCATCTTTTTCATTATCTTTAATGTCAATCAATTCATATGGGATGACAATAGAATTATGGTGACTGCAAAACTCTGTGTTAGAACTATATCCAGTTGCAACAACTGGTTTCGACAAAAGCATTGCCTCAGCGATTCCCAGACCAAAACCTTCACCACGGTGCAAAGATAAGAAGACATCGCAAATATTAGTTAAATCATATACATGTGATTGAGGCATCCAATCGTCAAATTTAAATAATTTATCACTAACCCCTTCTGCCTTTGCAAGAGCGAGTAGTTCTTCTTCTCTAGCAGGGAATCGATTCCTTGCAGCAGTTTTGAAAACAATTTTTGCATTTGGAATGTTTCGAAAGGCCTTTGCAAAAGCCTTAAGAACACCACATGGATTTTTCCGATACCATCCCGACGTATATGCAAAATTATAAAACACTATGAAATCTGAATCTTGAAAGCCAAACTTTTTCCTGCACCATTTCTTTTCGTGAACTTGTGAAACATCTATTCTAAGTGGATATAGAATCTTATTAACCTTTATCCTACTACCAAAAGCCTTCTCAAAGTAGGCTTTGTTGAAATCAGACATAGCAATGATAGGATCGTCTTTTTCTAAAAGAGGATGGAATGCTTCGCCAACACCTTCTTGAAATTCCCAGAAAACAATTCGAGCCCGATTGTCCACAATTCCATCTGGCAAAGGTGACGAGATCATTTCCACGGCATGGGAATATTTCCGAATACGAAAATCAGAAATAGGAGTCAAGATGTCCGCATAATCCTCCCTTGAATCAGAACCATCGCCTATATCATATGTTTGAAAGGGGATGCCAGCATCCCGAAGAGAATACGCAAAATCCCTTAGAACTTTGCTCAAACTCCATTGTCCTCCTGATAATGCTCCAACAATTGTGATTCCACTTTCTGAATAACAATATGGATACTTTTTTGCATTTCCCAAAAAGAATAGTCTTAGTTTAATTGTCCTGTGAAAACTCTTAAACCAATCCCATATTCCTTTTAATCCCCACATAGTGAGCTTTTCATGGAGAAGGCACAGTTTTCTGATAAAAATCTTCATGATTATCAAATGCGAAACAATGTTGGGGCTACATTCTCAATACCACGAGCAACCTTTGCTATTTTGCGACCGATTTCGCCCAAAAGAATACCGCCTAAAGTTAGTAGCCGCGGCAACCATGCATGAGACCGCTGCTCATGATGATGGTCTGCATCAATGTCGCATTTAATTTCCATAGGATGCTCCAATGGGAAATGCAGTGATACGGAACGAGCAAAAAGATACTCATCATAAGAAAATCCCCTCGTATGCGTTGCACCACTGGCATTTCCTCCGCCAAGATTTGCTACTAGATTACACTTAGGCATGGTCGTGAGGGAACCATGACCATGCAACCATAGTGCAAATGGGACATCCCAAGTATCTGGCCTTTTTAAATAATCAGACCAGAATTTCATTGCAAGTTTTCTTCCTCGACTTGTAAAGAACCCTGTTTTAAAAACATAATCCATTGTTTGATCAAATTCCTTCGGATTGGCACGGTATGCATGCCAGACTCGCGCCCATGTAGCCCAACCCCAGATGTGGACATGGCGCGAGAAGCGATAGGAAGCTTTTTGGTCAGTTGTGAACCCGTAGAAATTGTCGCCAGACACAATTCCCACGCGGGAATTAGTGCGATAGCGTTCAAGAAGTTCCGTGGCGTAACGGAGAAAAGAAATATCTGGCCAGCAGTCATCCTCCAAGATTATGCCTTCGTCCTCTTGCGAAAAGAACCAATCCAGCGCTTCTTCTACAGCCCGCTTGCAACCAAGATTTTCGGCGCGAATTAGTTTGCGAACTTCGCAAGGCCATCCTGGTGTGTCCATGACGGCGGCGCACTCGGCGCACTTTCCCGCCTCGTCTGGCCTGTCTGGCCGTGGACCGTCCACTGCAAGGTAGATCTTCGGCGGTCTGGCTTTCGACAGAATAGCGACAAGCCCTTCCAGCAATCCTGGACGGTTGAAGCCCAAAAGAAGGATAGGGGCGCAATTCTCAGCGAGAATTTCACCGTCGCCTTGCCTCTTGTCGATTACCGTGATCATTTTTCTATCTCATTTAGGATACTGACGCAAAATCAAGTTACGCAAAACTACGTCAGCAGGAAGGACGGTCTTGGTTAAGAAACGGAGCGAGCGCGGCGAGAGCCATTTCGGGGGTGACGGCGGCAAGGTTCCGCCACATGGCCAACTGGGCCGAGGCAAGGGACAGCGCGGAGTTCCCATGACTAGCACTGGACTTGCTGGTTGAATCGCACGATGCGCCAACTACGGTCACCCGCTTGCCAAGCAGTTGCGGATATGGCCAGAAGCCGCCGCGCCCAGTTGCACCATTCACGAGAGCAACGGCAGGCACATCAAGCGCGGCAGCAAGATGCAGGGCCATTGTATCGTTGGTGACAACAGCGGCGCATGAGGCCACAAGTCGCGTAAAGTCCGCAAGAATCCCATGCATAGGAGCAAACGCTGCTTTATATCCAGCAGGAAGCATTCGCGAAAGCGCACGCCAATTGCGTTTTGGCCAGCGCTTTGTCCAATGCGATGCGCCAGTGAAGAACAATATGCGCCGTTCCTTTTCTGGCGAAACTGGCAAGTCAAGTCTGAAACCGACATCGCATGGCTCGCCAGCCATATTCGCGGCAACCGCCCGATTCTTCAAGAAAACGAACTCTTCATTTCCTGCGCCAACAAGCTTTGAAAAGGCAGCTGCTCGCGAAGAGTCCTCGTTCTCCACAGCGATTGTTTCCGGCGCAATGCCACTTACCAGTTCGTCAAGCAATGGGTCAGGGTAGGCGCAAGGGGAAAGGACTTCATCAAAGCCACGCGCTTTCAAGCGCTCTTTCAATTTCGCTTGCTCGCGGGCGACACGTCGATGCCAGATCCCATAGGGCAAAAGGTTTTCAATTGGCTTTCGGAAAAGGGCCTTGCGGTTTTCCACCCAAATCCACTCATTGGCGCAGTCAGAGTCAAATGTTTCGGCGATGTTGCGCCAAGCGGGATTGCCCAGCACCGTGATATGCGCATCCCTATATTTCGCGCTGCCCCGCAAGAAGCGGAGGCAATTGCGCCAAAGGATGTAGTCGCCTATCGCGTCCAGTCTGACGATCAACACCCGCCTCATTTGCCAAGAATCCTTTCAAAGAATTTCTCGAACTTCGCGGCGATTTCTGACCAGGTGTAAACGGGGATGTCGCGCGCGGCGCTTTCGGCGATCCGGCGGCAGAGGGCGGGGTCGTCGGCAAGGCGACGGACAAGCGGGGCGTAGTCGCCATCCTTCGCCAGAAGGGCGGTTTCGCCGTTCCTAAAGAAGTTGTTGGCCTCGCCGTCGAAGGCCAGAATGGGCTTGCGCCAGCGGAGATACTCCTGAAGTTTTGCGTTGCAGTCCTGGTCGGAGGTGCAGACGAAGGTGTCGGCCTGGGCCATGACGCCGCGCTGCTCCTCCTTGGTGAGCCAGCCGAGGAAAACGCAGTTCTCGCTTGCGTATGGCTTGAGATATTCCTCGTTTCGGCCAGTAAGATAGAGTTTAATGTCGGACGGAAGACGGCGCATTGCGGCGCAGATGTCGGCCGTGCGCTTCCACTTTGCCTTGTCGCCGGTATAGACCAGCTTGAATCGGCCGTCAAGTTTGATTGACTCGGAGCGCGGAAGGTTCTCAACCGGATCGGCGCCGTTGGGGATGTATTCGCACTCCACACCCCACCGGCGGCCAATCTTCTGGAGTTCGTAGCTGAGGGTGACTACGGCGTCAGAGTTTTTGACGATGCGCTTTTCCATCCAGTCCATGAAGACACGCCCTGGCCAGCCACAGAGATTGCCCCAGATGCGGCCGTAGTGGTCGTCCCAGCCGTGGACAATCTTAAAGCTCTTATGGCGGCATAGGAACCGGCGGCACAGCAGCGGGTGGAGCGCAACGGTGGAGCCGTATGTGTAGATGACATCGGGTTTGAAGGAGTCGATGCGCATTGCAAGCGCGAGAGGGTTGCGCGCGCTCTTCCACCCCGCCCAGCCAACAGCCCAGCCCATCTTCTCCAGATTGTAGCCAATGGCGTCGATAGAGTATGGGGCTTCGGCGAAGTGCGCCGCGCAGTCCTGGCTTTCAAAGCCGGGGCGCCGCGTGCTTGAGACATAGAAAATGCGTCTCAACGCCATCTCCCGAACAGAGTCTCGCGCCTTGCGGCGAGGTAGGTTTTGTAGAAACGGCAGTCTAGAAAGCGGGAATGCTCCTCAACGCCTTTCTTCCAGGCGTCGAGGTCATGCGCCAGATACTGCGGCAGGTTCTTCTCGAACATCGCGTTCATAGCATCCATGCCCCGCAGATTCAACTACTCATCATCACCATGCTAGCTAGTATATCAAATGCTCTTTGCGAAAGCAACGCCTTTTCGCAACCGGCGACGTTTTGTGGTATAATGCAAAGTTCAAAAATGAGGCATCCATGAAACATTCTCTCGTCATCATCACCGCCGCCGTTGCCATGTCATGCGCCGCGGCCTGCACCACGCCAGCCACTGGCGGCGCGACTTCAACTTACGCGAGCGCCTCGCTCAAGGACGGCTCGTCCATCAGGGGCGAGTTCCGCACCGAGCGCATCCACGGCTCGACGGCGTTCCTGGACAAACTCGACATCGACCCCGAAATCGTCAAGGCAGTCGTCTTCACCGGCACGAATGGTGAGGCCAAGGTCGAACTCGCGAACGGCGACAGGTTCGCCATGTCAATCGCAAACGAAAGTTTCGCCATCAAATCCCTGCTTGGCGAACTTGACATCCCGCTCGCGAACTTCCGCTCCATCTCGCTCTCGCAGCGCAAGGCCGTGGCCAGCTGCGGCGAAGACGGCCTTGTCTTCCATTGCACATTTGACGACGAAGGGGCAATAACTACGCCCGTGGTCGGGCCGAAAGGGACCTTCCTGCAAGGCAGATTCATGCAAGGCAAGTTTGGTCAGGCACTTAAAACAACCGTCTATTCGCAAAACGCGACTTTTGCGCTCCCTGCCAATTTCTTCAAGACTTCTGGCTGCATCGAGTTCTGGGCAAAAATACTCAAGCCATCTCCAAATATCGGCAGCGGAGGAGATCCCCGGCTTTTCACCATCACCCAGAGAGGTTCAAACAATACTATCTGCACTATTGACATCGTATCGAATAACGGAGGAGGAAATTCGGGTTTTTCAACTTGGACGATTCTCGGCAACATGGCCAGCCTGCGTGGATGCAGGTCTCTTCGCTACGAAAACCTTTTCCCTTCCAGCGACTACCGCGATTGGCACCATTATGCTGTCGTATGGGACACGAACGGAATTTCAAACCTGGAAGGCGAACCCAAAATGGCGCTACTGGTGGACGGGGAACTCATTCCCGATATACAGAACCATGCTCGAAGCACGGAAGATGCGCTCGCCATTATTTCCACTCCCACGCTATTGTCGTTTACACATGATCCAGACCTTGATCCAGAGTTTAGCACAAAATCGCCTTTTCTTATTGACGAGTTTAAAATTTGGAGTTTTGCAAAAACCGACTTTGAAATATGACAACCCGCATCTCCGTCATAATTCCAACGTTCAACCGCGCGGAAATGCTTTGCCGCTGTGTGCAGAGTGTGCTGGACACAAAATGGCCGACACTTGAGATCATCATCGTGGACGACTGCTCGCCGGACGACACTGGCGAAAAGATTAAGGCCCAATTTGGACCTGACGTCCGATACATCAGAAACAAAAAGAACTCGTTTCAGGCCATCTCACGCAACAATGGCGCGAAGATCGCAACAGGCGACTTCCTTTTCTTTCTCGACGACGACAATATCGCGGACAAGGACATCTTCCGCGAACTTATGCGGGCCTTTGAAGGGAAACCGCTGGCTATGACATATCCTTTGGCAACGGCGTTTTCCAAACGCCGCACAACGGATGCTATTGCGGCATGCTCCTTTACCTTCATCGAGACGCGGAGCGCAACCATTGGCAGCGCCGGGTCTAGTAGCGCGACATTGCCCACGCCTTTCCAGTAGTCGGCTGCGTCGAGGCGCGACGAATCAAGCGGCTCCCGTATATGAAGGCTCTGCGCCACGCCATACATTAGTTCCCATTTGAGCGGATTGTAGGCGATGTGGCGCTCCGTGGCCTCTATTTTGGCGCGAGTGGGGCACAGCATATCGTGGTAGCCCTGCTGCCAGATTTTAAATTGGCCGAACAGAGTTCGGCCATCGGAACTAAAAGCAGCGGAAGGTGGTTCAGTTTTGATGGCCAAGTTAAGCTTGGCCTGCTTGTTCGTGTAATTCTTGAAGCGCCGTATCGCATTTCCCAGTGTCATGAGCGGTTCTGGCAACCCGGCGGCCAGATGGACATTGAAGTGCACATGATCCGGCATCACCACATGGCCAAAGAGCGAAAGCCCATCGTTAAGGCGCGGCATTGCGAGAAGCGACTCCTCAACGGCCTTGCCTAGTGGCGAAAGCGCCACCTTGCCTTCCGCAACCACGCCAAATAGAGCCTTGCGCGATTCGGTCGCAACAGTTATGAAAAGGGATGCGCCTTGCGCATAGTCCCATGTGGCGAGGCGCCGGTAGCGCCTTATCTCTGCCGCGCATTCACTCATTGCGGCAGCTCCCTTCCCTCCAGCGTCGCGAGGAGGCGGGTGGCGGCGGCGGCGAAGGCCTTGCGCTTGCTGGGGCCGTCGGCTGCCGCCGTGGAGCCGCCGGCGGCGACTTCCACCTTGTAGTTGAAGGCGCGGCCATCGCCGGTGGCTTCGAC